>JBBQGL010000097.1:0-16271 GCA_038323025.1 Hyphomicrobiales bacterium | reverse complement strand
CTGCCGGCGGTGCCGCCGCGCGCCCCGAAGACCGACGTCGATCTCCTCGATCGGCAGCAGGCCTTCGGCTACACCGAGGAAGACCTGCGCATCCTGCTGACGCCCATGGCGGTGACCGGACAGGAGGCCGTCGGCTCGATGGGCAACGACGCGCCGATCTCGGCGCTCTCCGACAAGCCGAAGCTCCTCTACACGTACTTCAAGCAGAACTTCGCCCAGGTCACCAACCCGCCGATCGACCCGATCCGCGAGGAGCTGGTGATGAGCCTGGTGTCGTTCATCGGGCCGCGGCCGAACCTGTTCGACCGCGAGGGCCAGGGACGTCGCCAGCGGCTCGAGGTGCGTCAGCCGATCCTTACCAACGAGGACCTCGAAAAGATCCGCGCCATCGGCGACATGGCCGACAACCCGTTCCGCTCGAAGACGCTGGACATCACCTACCCGGCTGCCGAAGGCGCCGCCGGCATGGCGGCGGCGCTCGAGCGCCTGTGCGCCGGCTCGGAAGCCGCCATCCGCGACAACAACAACATCATCATTCTCTCCGACCGTATGGTGGGGCCGGACCGCATCGCGATCCCTGCCCTGCTCGCCACCGCCGGCGTGCACCATCACCTCATCCGGGTCGGCCTGCGCACGTCGGTCGGGCTCGTCGTCGAGACCGGCGAGGCGCGCGAGGTGCATCATTTCTGCGTGCTCGCCGGCTACGGCGCCGAGGCGATCAACCCGTATCTCGCCTTCGAGACGCTGCTCGCCATGAGCGCCACGCTCGACGAGCGGCTCTCCGACAAGGAGATCGTCAAGCGCTACATCAAGGCGGTCGACAAGGGCATCCTGAAGGTCATCGCCAAGATGGGCATCTCGACCTATCAGTCGTACTGCGGTGCCCAGATATTCGACGCCGTCGGTCTCTCCAGCGCGCTCGTCGACAAGTACTTCGCCGGCACCGCCACCCGCATCGAGGGCGCCGGCCTCCTCGAGATCGCCGAGGAAACCGCCCGGCGTCACCGCGACGCCTTCGGCGATTCGCCGACGCTGCGTTCGGCGCTCGAAGTCGGCGGCGACTACGCCGTGCGCCTGCGCGGCGAGGACCACGTCTGGACCTCGGGCACCGTGCGCGACCTGCAGCACGCCGCCCGCGGCAATTCGGTGGAAAAGTACCGCGCGTTCGCCAGGCAGTTGAACGAACAGGCCACCCACTTCCTCACCATCCGCGGCCTCTTCGACCTGAAGACCGCCGCCGATGACGGCCGTGCGCCGGTGCCGCTCGAGGAGGTCGAATCCGCCAAGGAAATCGTCAAGCGCTTCTCCAGCGGCGCCATGTCCTTCGGCTCGATCAGCCGCGAGGCCCACACCACCATGGCCATCGCCATGAACCGGATCGGCGGCAAGTCGAACACCGGCGAAGGCGGCGAGGAGGCGGAGCGTTTCAAGCCGCTCCCCAACGGCGATTCCATGCGCTCGGCAATCAAGCAGGTCGCCTCCGGCCGCTTCGGAGTCACCACCGAGTACCTCGTCAACTCGGACATGATGCAGATCAAGATGGCCCAGGGTGCCAAGCCCGGCGAGGGCGGCCAGCTGCCCGGCCACAAGGTCGACGCGATCATCGCCAAGGTCCGCCATTCGACGCCGGGCGTCGGCCTCATTTCGCCGCCGCCGCACCACGACATCTATTCGATCGAAGACCTGAAGCAGCTGATCTACGATCTCAAGAACACGAACCCGGCCGGCGACGTGTCGGTCAAGCTCGTCTCCGAGGTCGGCGTCGGCACGGTCGCGGCGGGCGTCGCCAAGGCCAAGGCCGACCATGTCACCATCGCCGGCTACGAGGGCGGCACCGGCGCTTCGCCGCTGACCTCGATCAAGCACGCCGGCAGCCCGTGGGAGATCGGCCTCTCCGAGACCCACCAGACGCTCGTCCGCAACCGGCTGCGCGGGCGTATCGCCGTGCAGGTCGACGGCGGCATCCGCACCGGCCGTGACGTCGTCATCGGCGCGCTCCTCGGCGCCGACGAGTTCGGCTTCTCGACCGCGCCGCTGATCGCGCTCGGCTGCATCATGATGCGCCAGTGCCACCTGAACACCTGTCCGGTCGGCGTCGCCACGCAGGACCCGTTGCTGCGCAAGCGCTTCAAGGGCCAGCCCGAGCATGTCATCAACTACTTGTTCTTCGTCGCCGAGGACGTGCGCGAGATCATGGCTTCGCTCGGCTACCGCACCTTCGACGAGATGATCGGGCAGATGCAGATGCTCGACACGCGCCGCGTGGTCGATCACTGGAAGGCGCGCGGCCTCGACTTCTCACGCCTCTTCCACAAGCCGAAGGCGGCGCCGGGCACCGCCATCTTCCACTCCGAGCGCCAGGACCATGAACTCGAAAAGGTCCTCGACCGGAAGCTGATCGCGGAATCGTGGCCGGCGCTGGAAGGCCGTCGTCCGGTGCGCATCGAAACCGCGATCAACAACACCGACCGCGCGGTCGGCGCCATGCTCTCGGGCGAGGTCGCCAGGCGCTACGGTCACGCCGGCCTCGCCGAAGACACCATCCACGTCAGCCTGACCGGCACGGCCGGCCAGAGCTTTGGCGCGTGGACGGCGCGCGGCGTGACGCTCGATCTCGTCGGCGAGGCCAACGACTACGTCGGCAAGGGTCTGTCCGGCGGCCGCCTTGTCGTTCGTCCGCCCGCCAATGCCGGCTTCGTCGCCGAGGACTCGATCATTGTCGGCAACACCGTGCTCTATGGCGCCATAGCCGGCGAGTGCTACTTCCGCGGCGTCGCCGGCGAACGCTTCGCCGTGCGCAACTCAGGCGCCATCGCCGTGGTCGAGGGCGCCGGCGACCATTGCTGCGAGTACATGACTGGCGGCGTTGTCGTCGTCATCGGCAGGACCGGCCGCAACTTCGCCGCCGGCATGTCGGGCGGCATCGCCTACGTGCTCGACGAGGACGACTCGTTCGAGGCGCGGTGCAACCTCGCCATGATCGAGCTCGAGCCGATCCCGGCCGAGGAAGAGGCGAGCGCCCGGCACCATCGCCAGACCGGCGACCTCGAATCCCATGGGCTGGTCGACGTGATGGATGACCTCTCCCGTCACGATGGCGAGCGCCTGCACCAGTTGATCGAACGCCACGCCCACTACACCGGATCGCCGCGCGCCGACCATATCCTCAGGAACTGGCAGGAATACCTGCCGAAGTTTCGCAAGGTCATGCCGGTCGAGTACCGTCAGGCGCTGGAAGAAATGGAGCGCGCCCAGGCCGAGCAGCCGGTCGCGGTCGCCGGCGAATGACGGCAGTGGCAAGTTGTTGATGCGCAGGGTGGGCGGGCAAGCGTAATGGGCAAGATCACCGGTTTTCTCGAGATCGATCGGCGCGACCGGAAGTACATTCCCGCCGCCGACCGCGTGCGTTCCTATCGCGAGTTCATGATCCCGCTCGGCGACGAGGGCACGCGCGACCAGGCGGCGCGCTGCATGAACTGCGGCATCCCGTTCTGCCACACCGGCTGCCCGGTCAATAACCAGATCCCCGACTGGAACGACCTCGTCTATCGCGGCGACTGGCTGACGGCGCTGAAGAACCTGCACTCGACCAACAATTTTCCGGAATTCACCGGCCGCATCTGTCCGGCGCCGTGCGAGGAAGCCTGTACGCTGAACCTCACCGATGCGCCCGTGACCATCAAGACGATCGAGTGCGCCATCGTCGATCGCGGCTGGCAGGAGGGCTGGATCGTCCCCGAGCCGCCGGCGCACAAGACCGGGCGCTCGGTTGCCGTGATCGGCTCGGGCCCGGCGGGGCTCGCCTGCGCCCAGCAGCTCGCCCGCGCCGGCCATGATGTCCACGTCTACGAGAAGAACGCCAACCCGGGCGGCCTGCTTCGCTACGGCATCCCCGACTTCAAGATGGAGAAGCGCCACGTCGCCCGGCGCGTCGAGCAGATGGCGGCGGAGGGCGTGACCTTCCATTGCAACGTCCATGTCGGCATCGAGCTCGACGTGAAGGAGCTGCTCGACCGCCACGACGCGGTGGTGCTGTCCGGCGGCGCCGAGAAGCCGCGCGACCTGCCGATCCCCGGCCGCGAGCTGGGCGGCATTCATTTCGCCATGGATTTCCTGCCCCAGCAGAACCGGCGCGTCAGCGACGAGCCGACCGGCAACGTCAAGCCGATCCTCGCCGGCGGCAAGCACGTGGTGGTCATCGGCGGCGGCGACACCGGTTCCGACTGCATCGGAACGTCCAACCGCCAGGGCGCGGTGTCCGTCACCCAGCTCGAGATTCTGGCGCGCCCGCCCGACCACGAGAACAAGCCGCTGGTCTGGCCGGACTGGCCGCTGAAGCTGCGCACCTCATCCAGCCAGGAAGAAGGCGTCGAGCGCGACTGGTCGGTGATGACCCAGAAACTCACCGGCGAGGACGGCGAGGTCAAGGCGCTGCATTGCATCCGCGTCGACGACAAGATGAAGCCGATCCCCGGCACCGAGTTCGTCCTCAAGGCCGAGCTTGTCCTGCTCGCCATGGGCTTTCTCGGTCCGGTCCAGGACGGCATGATCAAGACGCTCGGCCTCGACCTCGACAAGCGCGGCAACGTCGCCGCCAATACCAACGATTACAAGACCAGCCTCGCCAAGGTCTTCTCCTGCGGCGACATGCGCCGCGGCCAGAGCCTGGTGGTCTGGGCGATCCGCGAAGGCCGCCAGGCGGCCCGCGCGGTCGATCAGTTCCTGATGGGCGAGACCAATTTGCCGCGCTAGCCTTTTCGCCTGGTCTTCGGGCGTGCCGATGAACGGGAATTCGGGGTAGGGTCGAGTCGCTCGATATCAACCCCAAGGACCCTGCCGAGCGCTGAATAAAGACCGAGACGGCCCATCCGTTTCCCGCCCTCGATCTGGGCGAGATACGCCTGAGTAACACCCACCTGCCTCGCCAGCGCCGCTTGTGTCAGGCCGCGTTTCCTTCGCCAAAACGAAATCGGCGTCGGCGCATCGAGAAGCGCCAGCATCTCCTCGTGAGAAAGCGCCCCGGCAGGATTCGCCTTGTATTCAGCCAGCGCCCTTTCGGCGACGGCGACGTCATGCGCATCCTCGGCCAGATCGAGCAGCCGCTCATATTCCGCCGCCGAAAGGATGACGATTTCCTCGCCCTGCGGCGTAGTCGTGCGCACCGGCCTACTCATCGTGTTGCCCCTCAGTCATCATAGATGGAGCTGCGCGGTCCGAGATCGGTAACGAAGATCGTGGTGTCGTCTTCAACGAAGATGACACGATATTGACCGACACGGAGGCGCAGCACCTTCCCTTTCCCTTTGAGGCGCTTGATGTTGTTGGCCTGAGCGGCCGGGTTCGCCGCATAGGCCGCTACCTTGGCCACAATCCGCTTTGCCTCGGCACGGTGCCTGAGAAGTGCCAGCTCAGCCCGCGAGCCGTATCGGATCGCCTTCACGAAATTAATTATAGCACTTTGCTATAGCCGATTTCAACTCGGACCTGCCGATCATCGACTAGTACCACTTCAAGAGCCGCACATCGGCGGCATCGCCGACCTTAGCCTTGAAGGCCGCCACGTCGCTGCCGGCATAGTGGTACGGGTAGACGATCTTCGGCCTGAAATCCTTCACCGCCTGGGCGGCATGATCGACGTCCATCGTGTAGGGCAGGTTCATTGGCAGGAAGGCGACGTCGATGCCGGAGAGCGCCTTCATCTCCGGTGTCTCCTCGGTGTCACCGGCGATATAGATGCGCCTGGTGCCCATCGTCAGCACGTAGCCGTTGCCGCCGCCCTTCGGATGGAAATTCAGGCGCTCCGGCGTCGTGTTGTACATGGCCACGGCTTCGATCGAGACGCCGTTCAGCGTGGCCTTGTCGCCGTTCGCCATCACCTTGGTCTGGCCCTTCAGATCGGCCGGAATTTTCGCGGCGACTTCCTCGGGCGCAACGATCGTCGCCTTTCCGGCGACGGCCTTCAGGATGGCCTCGTCGAAATGATCGGGATGGTCGTGGGTGTAGAGGATGAGGGTCGGCGGAGTGAGAGCCGTGTATTCCGGGATGGGATCGCTGCCCTTCGCGGCGGCCGGGTTCGGCGCCGGATCGACCAGGATCACGACACCGTTCCAGGTTAGCGTGAAGGCCGCATGATGAATGGCGTGGATCGCGACCGCACCGTCGCTGGTTGCGATCTGATCGTCACTGCCGCCGTCCGCGGCCAGCGCCGCCGATGTGAGCCCGAGGGAAAGCGCGAAGCTGGCGGCCGGCAGGACGGAAGCCAGGGTAACGGACATTCTCACGACGGTTCTCCTGTTCGGTTGTGTAGGTGCGTGTCCAGGTTCCAATAAATGCCCGGCCGGCCCGTTCCATTCGTTCACGATCTCGTGCGAACGCGGGAAAAGCGGCTAGGATGACGGCATCCATGGGAGGAAACGATGCCGAAACTGTTTCCCGTCACCCTCGTCGGCTCCTATCCGCAGCCCGACTGGCTGATCGACCGGTCCAGGCTTGCCGGGCGATTTCCGCCGCGGGTTCGCGCCCGGGAATTGTGGCGGGTAGCGCCTGACTTCCTCGATCAGGCGCAGAATGACGCGACCCTCATCGCCATCCGCGACCAGGAACGCGCCGGGCTCGACATCATCACCGACGGCGAGATGCGCCGCGAGAGCTACTCCAACCGTTTTGCCACCGCGCTGGAGGGTGTCGACATCGACAATCCCGGTACCGCCCTCGACCGCAGCGGCCACCACAACCCGGTGCCGCGGGTTACCGGCAAGATCCGCCGGCGCCATGCCGTTGAAGTCGGCGACGTGAAATTCCTGAAGGCGAATGCCACTCCCGGCCACATGCTCAAAATCACCGTCCCCGGTCCGTTCACGATGTCGCAGCAGGCGCAGAACGACTTCTACAAGGACGAGGCCGAAATGGCCCTCGACTACGCCGCCGCGGTCAATGACGAGATGAAGGACCTTTTCGCAGCCGGCGCCGACATCGTGCAGATCGACGAACCCTACATGCAGGCACGGCCGGAGAAGGCGCGCCAGTTCGGCGTCGCGGCTGTCAGGCGCGCGCTGGAAGGCGTCACCGGGACCACCGCCCTCCACATCTGCTTTGGCTACGCCGCCATCATCCATGTCCGTCCGCACGGGTACAACTTCCTGCCCGAACTCGCCGACACCCCGGTCAAGCAGATCTCCATCGAGACGGCTCAGGCCAACCTCGACACCTCGGTGCTGGCGAAACTGCCCGGGAAGACGATCATCCTCGGCGTGATCGATCTTTCCGACATGAACGTGGAGACGCCGGAGAAGGTAGCGGAACGCATCCGCAGAGCGCTGCCTTACGTGCCCGTGGATCGGATCGTCGTCGCCCCCGACTGCGGCATGAAGTACCTGCCCCGCGACGTTGCCTTCGGCAAGATGCGGGCGATGGTCGAGGGCGCCGCAATCGTTCGCGCCGAAGTCGCCGGAAAGGCCTGACCGCGCTAGTTCGGCGCCGCGGCGGGTGCCGGTTGCCCGGGAAGCGGGGCGGTGGTCCCGGTTGGCGCGGCGGGCCACACGTAGTCGTCCACCCTTCCCGCCACGGTCGCGGGCGTCTCACCCTTGACGATGACCTTGAACTGCGCCGACTGCGGCGCCGGCACCGGATTGTCGGGCCCGCCGGCCAGCGTCGCGGTGGTCGGCAGGGGATCGGTAAGCGAGATCACCGGACCGACCAGGATCTTCTTGCCGTCGGGACCGACTTCGATGTGGCTTGCCTGGCTCTTCGACGGCGCCAGGTCGATCGCGCCGACCCCGACGCCGGTCTTGCGGCGAAGGTCGCGCTGCACGAAGAAGCCGAGTTTCACCCGGCCGGCGCGCGTGAAGTTGATGCCGTCGCCGGTGCGGAGCGGACGTACCTGACCTTCGGCATCCGGCCCCGCGGAGATGAAGGCCCCGTTCGCATCGGCAAATCCGTTCCAGATATCGACGAAGCTGCCGCCGCCGGCTTCGACATGGGCCTTGAAGAGGCCGTTGAGGTAGGCCATGTCGGCGGATATCGCTTCGTTCCGCACCGGCGGCGCCCCCACCCAGAAGAACGGCCGCCCGTATACCTTCAGCGTTTCCACCAGGCCGTCGACGCGAGCGAGATATCCCTTCTCCCACTCGTCCGAGCGGATCGCGAAGCGCTCGTTTCCGACGCGCAATTGCTGGCGGTCGTTGGACCCGAGCGCGACGATGACGATATCCGGTTTCTCCCGGTTGAGGATTTCCGGCAGCGACTTGTTCCAGTCGTAAAAGTCCGGCCGGATGAGGCCCGAGCCCGAGTTCGAGCGATCGACGACCGCGAGTTTGGTCTCGTCCGCCAGTTCCTGCTCGAGGCCCCAGGCGAGCCCGCCGCCGACATAGTCGCCAACCACGAGAATCTTCTTCGCGTCCGCGTCCTTCGGCTGGATTACAACCGTATCGGGCGCCGGCACGTTGACGATGTTGGCACGCGGCTTTCTCGGCCGCGACAGCGTGAAATCCGGCGGATTTGCCGGGCCGAAGAAGCCGAAATTGGGGTCGCGCAGGCCAAGGAGGCGGCTGAAGAAACCCTGCGGTGGCGGCGGCTTCCTGCCTGCCGCCGCTGATGTCAGCTGCGCGAGGGCCAGGGCAATCGCCAGCGCGGGCAGCGCAATCGCAAGCTTCCAGCGGGTCATTCCAACGCACCCTCGCGACGATCCAGCCGCCCTGCCCCGCCGGTTCTATTCTACTTCCCCGCCTCGAGGGCCTGCAACAAGGCCCGCGACGCCACGCCATCGGGCGTCTGCCCGGTCTTCAACTGGTAGTTCCGGACGGCCTCGCGGCTACCCGAGCCGAGGTCTCCGTCGACGTCGCCGGAGTAGAAACCGCGCGCGGTGAGGAGGGTCTGCACCCTCTGCCGCTCGGCGAGCGTCAGCGGCGCCTCGTGGTCGGGCCAGGCCGTCTCGAAAGGACCGAAGCCACGGAGCCGGTCGGCGAGGTGGCCGACGGCGAGGGCGTAGCTGTTCGAGTTGTTGTAGCGCTTGATCGCCTTGAAGTTGGCAAGCAGAAGAAACGCGGGGCCCTTGGTTCCCGCCGGCATGAACAGGCTGGCGTGGTCGCCCGGACGGGGAAAGGCCTTGCCGCCAACCCGGCTGACGCCGAGCGTCGCCCAGGCACCGAGCGTGCGGTCGCCGGCGAGCTTGCGCGCGCTGAAATCCTTGGGCAGTTCGACCTCATAGCCCCACGTGCGGTCGGCCTGCCATCCCGACTTGTTCAGGTAGTTGGCGGTGGACGCCAGTGCATCGGCCGCCGACGTCCAGATATTGCGGGTGCCGTCGCCGTCGAAGTCGACCGCGAACACGTTGTAGGTGGTCGGGATGAACTGCGTCTGCCCCATCGCGCCCGCCCAGGAGCCGCTCATCGCCGCCGCCGAGATGTCGCCGTGCTGGACGATCTTCAGCGCGGCGACCAGTTGCGTGCGCCCGAACTTGCCGAAGCGGCCGCCGCTATAGGCGAGCGTCGCCAGCGAACGAATCGTGTTGCGGATGAGCTTCGGGTTGTTGAGCGCCGCGCCGTAGTGGCTCTCCATCCCCCAGATCGCGACCACGACGTAGCGGTCGACGCCGTAGCGCGCCTCGATTCTGGAAAGGACTCCGGCATATTTGGCGAGCGCCGCCTTGCCCTCGGTCAGGCGGTCCTCGGACACCATCATGTCGAGGTAGTCCCAGATCTTGGTGTTGAACTCCGCCTGGGTCTCTGACTTCTTGATGACGTCGGGATCGGGCGAGAAGTTCGAAAGCGCCGCGTCATAGACCCGGCGCGAAACCCCGCCTGCCTTCGCGGTCGGCCAGAAATCGGCGACCCATTCCGAGGGCGTCGGCGCGCGCTTGGCCTCGGCGCCCGCCAGCGGATAGAGCATGAGAATTCCGGCAAGCAACGCCAGGAACCGCTCTCTCGCCCCGGCGACCGTCGTCTCGCGAAATCCCATCATGCTGCCTTCTGTCCCGCGCGCGCCCCCCAGCCGCCCAGCCTGTCAAATCGTGGTTACCATTTTGCTGCCGGCGCGTCAGCCGGGGTCAGTCGAACTGATTGCGCCGGGTGAGCGAGTCTTCCCAGGCAAGCGCGCTCTCGACGATCAGATCGAGATCGTTGAGGCGTGGCCGCCAGCCGAGTCGCTCGGTGATGAGCGCGGGAGAGGCCACGATTGCCGTCGGGTCGCCGGCCCGCCGCGGGCCGTACTCGACCGTGAAATCACGCCCCGACACCCGCTTCACGGTGTCGATGACCTCGACGACCGAAAACCCATGCCCGTAGCCGCAATTGGCGACCAGATTGCCGCCGCCGCCGGCGAGATGGCGGAGCGCGTCGCCATGCGCCGCCACCAGATCGGTGACGTGGATGTAGTCGCGGATGCAGGTTCCGTCCGGGGTCGGGTAGTCGGTGCCATAGACGGTGATCTTGTCGCGCTTGCCGAACGCCGTCTCGCAGGCGACCTTGATGAGATGGGTCGCACCTTTGGTGGATTGGCCCGTGCGGCCGGCCGGATCAGCCCCGGCGACGTTGAAATAGCGGAGCGCCACGTATTTGAAGTCGTGCGCCGCCGCGGTGTCGGCGAGCATCATCTCGGTCATCAGCTTGGAGCGGCCGTAGGGCGACAATGGCCTGAGCGGCGCATCTTCCGGAACGGGCGCCACATCCGGCGTGCCGTACACGGCGGCGGTGGAGGAAAAGATGAACCGGCGCACGCCGCCGCGAACCGCCGATTCTATCAGCGCCCGCGACTTCACGGTGTTGTTGAGATAGTAGCCGAGCGGGTCGCTGACCGAGTCCGGCACGACCACCGATCCCGCGAAGTGGATGATCGCCTCGACCGAGTTTTCCGCGATCAATCGCCCGACCAACTCCTGATCGCCGCAATCGCCTCGCACCAGACGCGCGTCCGGCGAAACCGCCCAGGCGAAGCCGGTGGAGAGATTGTCGAGGACGACGACGTCCTCCCCGGCATCCAACAGATGCCACACCATGTGGCTGCCGATATAGCCGCCACCGCCGGTTACAAGAACGCTCATGGCCTCTGACTTCGCCTTTCGGATTCGCGCGATACGGCATTTTGAAACCAATTTGCTTTAGGATCGGTCTCGCTCGTTCCGCGTTGACGTTCATAACGCGGTAATGCCCGCCACTATTATGGCGCGGCGCTCGCGGCAAGAAGGCGGAAACCGTGCCAAAGCCAGTACGCAAAGCGATTTTCCCGGTTGCCGGCCTCGGCACCCGCTTCCTCCCGGCGACGAAGGCCATGCCGAAGGAAATGCTGACAGTCGTCGACCGGCCGGTGATCCAGTACGTCGTCGACGAAGCCCGCGAGGCCGGCATAACCCATTTCATCTTCGTCACCGGGCGCAACAAGAGCGTGATCGAGGACTATTTCGATATCCAGCCGGAACTGGAGGCGAACCTGCGCGAGCGTGGCCGAACCGGCGCGCTCGAGGAGCTTAGGCACAGCCTGCCGGAGGCAGGGACCTTCACGTTCACGCGCCAGCAGGTGCCGCTTGGTCTCGGTCACGCAATCTGGTGCGCCCGCGATCTGGTCGGCGACGAGCCCTTTGCCGTGCTCCTCCCGGACATGCTCCTCCAGGGCGTTCCCGGGTGCCTCGCCCGTATGATGGAAGTCTACGCCGAGACCGGCGGGAACGTGGTTTCGGTCGCGGAGTGCGATCCCGAGCTGACCAGCAAATACGGCATCGTCGGCGTCGGCGAGCCCACCGGGGAGGCGTTCCGCATTTCCGCGATGATCGAGAAGCCGGCGCGATCGGAGGCGCCGTCGAACCTCTACATCAACGGCCGCTACATCTTTCAGCCGGAGCTGCTCGGTCACATTTCACAGACCGCGCGCGGCGCCGGCAATGAAATCCAGTTAACCGACGCAATGATCGCGCTCGCGAAGACCCAGGATTTCTTCGGCTGGAAATTCGGCGGCCGGACCTTCGATTGCGGTTCCAAGGCCGGCTTCTTCGCCGCCAACTTCGCCTTCACCATGGCGCGGCCCGACCTGGTCGCCGACTTGCACAGCGAGCTGACGGCACAAACCCGGCGCACTCCGTCCGCGGCGTCGGTGATCGATCTGGCGGTAGATCCAAGCCTCCGCGATCTTCGCGAGATCGTCGGACGGCTGGTCGCCGACGAACGCCTGCTCGCGGGGCTGACCGAACACGCATCATCCGGTTCACGGGCTCAGCGACCGAAACGATCGGCGCGGCGCGTTCCCTGATCCTGGCGCCGCGCTTTCCTACCGCTGCGCCCGCAGGTCGACCCGAATGCTGTCGGCGGTGTAGTTCGCGGCCGGATCGCTCGCCACCAGCCATTCATGGTCATAGGTGCCCGTCAGGCTGAGGGTGCGGTTGAGCTTCCAGGTGAGCGCCGCCCCGGCGTGGTAGGTCCGGTCAATTCCGCCGATGTCCGCGAAGGCCTGATGATCCAGCCGGGCGATCGCGTTTACGGTGATATCGGGCCGGTACGCATAGGCCACGTCGACGGAGCCGTTGTAGGCGATCGACCCGGCAGAGGCCGGATCGGTGGAGGGCTCGACGACCGTCGCAATATCCGTCGTCACGGTGACCAGCGGGGTCGGCGACCAGACCAGCGAGCCATCGACCGTGAAGGCGCTGAGAGGCTGAAAAGCAGGATCGTCGAAGGTTTCCCGGCGAGCGCCGATCGCGATATCGCCGCTCAGCACCGGCCCCGAATCGAAGGCGACGCCTGCACGTGCGGCTACGCCTCGGCTGGCCCGATCGATGCCGTTATGGTCCAGCACCAGATCATACACGCGGCGCGTTGCCTCCAGTTCCACGAACGGCGTCAGGGCCGGACCGATCTCGTAGCCAAGGCGCACGCGACCGCCGTAGAGCGTCGTGTCGCGATCGCTCTGGTCGACGACAACCGCGCCGACGTAAGCGTCCGAGTAGAGCGTCCGGTCGACATTCCCCTCGAGCGTGACGTCGACGCTTCCGACTCTCCCATTCAGCTTCACGGAGCCGGTAAAGGCGTTGACGCCCGGTGCTGCGGTCGCTCCGGCCGGGAAACTCGGATCCGAAAACGACTCCCGGTCGTAATTCCAGGCGCCCTTCAGATCGACCGTCCACGGGGTCGGCAGGTCAATTCTCGCGGTCGCAATGGCCTCTCCGGTGGGCTCTTCCTCCGTTGAACCGTCGAGGAACTTCTTGAAGGAACCACGCAGCGAAAGGGTAGCTTCGTGTCGCAGCCAATCCGACTTGAGCAGGACCTCGGGCGCGATATCGACAAAGCCGGAGCCCTTTCCGCCTGCTGCGGCGGGCGCATTGGTGGTGTAGCCGAACCCCGTCGTCACCGCCGGGTACAGGATGAAGCTGCCGACGCGTATGCCGATCGGGGCGAATGGATCGTCCTCCGGAGGCCTTCTCCTTTCCGGCGTCACTGCGGGAACCGGCGGCTCAGGCGTCACCCGTGGGTTCTCCTTCGCAATGGCGCCGGTGATCGCATTGTCGAGGGTCAGGGATGGCGTCTCGGCGGCCGTAGTGGTTGCGGCAGCGGTGCCGTCGGTTAGGCCCGGTGTCGCGGCGCCATCAGCCGGCGAAGCCGGGGCGCCCGGAATGGCGACGCCGGTGTCCGTTTGCTGCCCGAGAGCCGCCGACGAAAAGGCGGCAACGAATGCGGCTGGGAGCAGGAATGTGCAGCGCATGCGTGCGAACGCCCCGGAATTGCTGGCAAACCGCGGTGGTGACGGCTTCCTTTCCGAAACGTAAACAGAGATGGTTAATGCTTCGTTTCGGGCCTATTCCTGTTCTCGCCGCGCGCCGGAACTGATAGAAACCTGCCGGGCCGGGCGGCAATCAGAGGGGCGGATGCGTGGCGATCTCCTTTTCCGAGAAGCAGGCGGCGCGAAAAGCGGCTCAGAGCCGCGCGGCTAGCGCGACCGCTTCGGCACAGCGAACCATCGAGACCGAGAGCGCCGGCCTGGCCGCGCTCCGCGAGGCCCTCGGCAACGGCCTTGCCGCACCTTTCGCCAAAGCGGTCGACCTTCTCGACCGGGCGACGCGGCACGGTCCGGAGAACAGCGCACCGAGCGGCCGCGTGGTTGTCAGTGGCGTCGGCAAGAGCGGCCATATCGGCCGCAAGATCGCCGCGACCCTCGCCTCGACCGGCACGCCGTCGTTCTTTGTCCATCCCGCCGAGGCGAGCCACGGCGACCTCGGCATGGTCACGCGCGACGACGTCATCCTCGCCATCTCGTGGTCGGGTGAGACCGTCGAGCTTCGCGCCATCGTCGAGTTCTCGCGCCGCTTCGGCAACAGCCTGATCGCGGTTACCGCCGTGCCGGATAGTTCGCTCGCCCGCCAGGCCGACCTCGTGCTCGTCCTCCCCGAGGCGACCGAGGCCTGCCCGCACGGCCTTGCGCCGACGACCTCGACGATGATGCAAATGGCCCTCGGCGACGCCCTCGCGATCGCCCTCCTCGAGACGCGCGGCTTCACCGCCGAGGAATTCCACAAGTTCCATCCCGGCGGCCGCCTCGGCGCCAAGTTCAATTTCGTCCGCGACATCATGCATCGTGGCGCCGCCGTCCCGACGGTCTCGCCAGACACGCCGATGTCCCAGGCGATCCTCACCATTTCGGAGAAGCGCATCGGATGCGTCGGCGTCGTCGACGCCAGCGGCCGCCTGATCGGCGTGGTCACCGACGGCGACCTGCGCCGTCACATGAGCGTCGACCTGCTCAACCTGACGGCCGGCGAAGTGATGACGCCGTCGCCGAAGACCGCGCCTCCCGAGACGCTCGTCGGCGAGGCGCTGGCGATGATGAACCAGCGCGAGCGCCCGTTCATGGCGCTCTTCATCGTCGAGGACGACAAGCCGATCGGCGTCGTGCACATGCACGATCTGCTGCGCATC
The DNA here is from genome assembly GCA_038323025.1 of Hyphomicrobiales bacterium. Taxonomy (GTDB): domain Bacteria; phylum Pseudomonadota; class Alphaproteobacteria; order Rhizobiales; family Kaistiaceae; genus JAFKKF01. The sequence goes on along the minus strand of JBBQGL010000097.1, from coordinate 1,380 downwards.
GGCGTCGCCTGACGCTTACGAGCGGGCGGGGGTTACCGACAGAACCGCGCCATCGGCGCCGGATACCGTGACTTTCGTGCCGGACGGCAGATCCGGCCCGGTGACCCGCCAGTTGGCATCGTCGATCCGCACGCGTCCGCGACCGTCGACGATCGGCTCGGCCAGAACGTAGCTCCGCCCGATCAGCCGGGCGGCGCGCTCGTTGAGCAGCGGCTGCTCGCTCTCCGGATGCCGGCGCAGGAAGTAGCTGCGCCCCGCGATCACGCTGACCACCGCCAGGACGGCGAAGACGATGGCGAGGGTTTGCCACTCGAGGTCCGTGAAAAGCGCCACCACGCCGGTGACGATCGAGGCAATTCCTATCCAGACGAAGAAGCTGCCCGGCACGATCAGTTCGAGGCCGAGCAGGATCACGCCGATGATCCACCACGCCCACGGCCCGAGCTGGTTCAGAATATCGAGGATCATCAGGTCGTGCCCCCGGTCGCCGGCACGACGCCGCGGCGGCGCGCCACCACCGCATCCTCGCCGAACGCGCTCTTGGCGATTTCGGCGATCCCCGACAGGGAGCCGATAAGCGCGGTCGCCTCGATCGGCAGGATGAGCACCTTCTGATTGGGCGACGTCGCCATGGCTTCCAGCGCCTGCGTGTATTTCTGCGCCACGAAGTAGTTGAGCGCCTGCACGTCGCCGGCGGCGATCGCCTTCGACACCGCCTCGGTCGCCTTGGCCTCGGCATCGGCCGAGCGCTCGCGCGCCTCGGCGTCACGGAATGCTGCCTCGCGCCGGCCCTCGGCCTGGAGGATCAGCGATTGCTTCTCGCCCTCGGCCTTCAGGATCTGCGCCGCCCGGAGACCCTCGGCCTCGAGTATCTGGGCACGCTTGTCGCGTTCCGCCTTCATCTGGCGGCCCATCGATTCGACGAGGTCGCGCGGCGGGTTGATGTCCTTGATCTCGATGCGCGTGATCTTGATGCCCCACGCACTCGAAGCCGCATCGACGACGTGCAGCAGGCGGTCGTTGATGTCGTCGCGCTTGGAGAGCAGCTCGTCGAGATCCATGCCGCCCAGCACCGTCCTGATGTTGGTCATCGTCAGCTGCAGGATGGCGTTCTGCAGGCCCTTGACCTCGTACGAGGCGCGGGCGGCGTCGAGCACCTGGTAGAACGTGATCCCGTCGGCGCTCACCGACGCGTTGTCGCGGGTGATGACCTCCTGCGTCGGCACGTCGAGCACCTGTTCCATCATGTTCATCTTGGAGCCGATCCGGTCGATGAACGGAACGATCAGGTTGAGGCCCGGCTTTATCGTGTTCGTGTAACGGCCGAAGCGCTCGACGGTGTAATTATAGCCCTGCGGCACCTGCTTGATGGACGAAAAG
>JBBQGL010000096.1:0-16327 GCA_038323025.1 Hyphomicrobiales bacterium | reverse complement strand
GTGCTCACCCTCGAACGCGCCGGTCTCATCAGGCGCCAGCCCGGCGTCGCCCGAAGTATCGAACTCTTGATTGATCCCGAGGACCTGCCGGTCCTACGGTAAGCCCCCAACCCGTCAAAACCTCTGTGTCGGGGAACTAGGCGTCTCAACCAAGCCAGCGCCGTTGTTGAGCACGGCCCGGCGGTAACCGCCGAGCCGGTCCGGAAGCGCTGGCGGCTTCACGGGAGGTCTGGCCGCGACAACCGCGGTGGCCTCCGGCGTGTGATCCCGGTCACTGCGCACCGCTTTGCTTGGGCGTAGGCAAACCCCGTCACGCTAAACCACAAGATTCCGGACGCGCCCCTGCCTAATCCGCACGGGCCGGCCACAGCCGCCACGGAGCCTTTCGCATGTCCGCGCCTTTGTCCTTCCCCAAGTCACAGGAACCTCCGGCCTCAACCCGGCCGGTCTCCAGGGTTCACCGCGTGGTCGTCCTCGGCGGTGGCTTCGGCGGTGTCGCCGTGGCCTGCAAGCTCACCCGCCTGGCGCGCCGCCGGCGCGACATTCACGTCGAGGTGCTCTCGTCGGAGAACTACTTCGTTTTCCAGCCGCTGCTGCCGGAAGTCGCCGCCGCGAGCGTGAACCCAAATCACATCGTCAACCCGATCCGCGACCTGCTGCCACGCGCGCATTTCCGCTGGTGCACGATTGAGGGCGTCGACACGGAAAAGAAGGTCGTGCGCGTGACCCAGGGCGAGCGCCGCGAGATGGTCGAGGTGCCCTACGACCACCTCGTCTTCGCGCTCGGCAAGATCAGCGACGTTTCCTCCATGCCGGGCGTGCGCGAGCACGGCCTCGCCATGAAGGATCTCGGTGACGCGTTCCGGCTGCGCAACCATGTCTTGCGCTGCCTGGAACTCGCCGACATTGCGACCGATCCGGACGAGAAGCGGGCGCTGCTCACGTTCGTTGTCGCCGGCGGCGGCTTCTCGGGCGTCGAGACCATCGGCGAGCTCTCCGAAATGCTGCGGCGGTGCCTGCGCAACTTCCCGAACATCGCCCTCTCCGAGGTTCGGCTCTGCCTCATCCATTCGCGCGACGTGGTCCTGCCCGAGATGAACCCGGCGCTCGGCGAGGCGGCTGGTCGCATCCTGCGCAAGCGCGGCGTCGACATGATCATGAACGCCCGCGTGCGCGCCGCGACCCGCCACGGCGTTCACCTCAACGACGGCACCTTTGTGCCGACGCGGACGCTGGTCTGCACGGTCGGCAACGTTGCCAATCCGGTCGTGCGCGCCGTGCTCGACAGCGGCGACTTCGTCGAGGGAAAGTTCCGCGGCCGCGCCATCGGCGTCTTCGAGACCACCTTTGGGCTTCAGCTCACCGGCCAGCCGGGTTACTGGGCCGTCGGCGACAACGCCGGCGTTCCCGATCCGGCGGACCCGAGCGCGCTTTCCCCGCCGACGGCCCAGTTCGCCGTCAGCCAGGCGAAGACCTGCGCGCGCAACATCCTCGCGGCCATCGATGGCAAGCCGCTGAAGGCGTTTCGCCACCACAACCTCGGCATGCTCGCGTCGCTGGGGCGGCGCTCGGCGGTGGCCGAGGTGCTGGGCGTGCGCTTCTCCGGCTTTCCCGCCTGGCTTGCCTGGCGCGCCGTCTACTGGGCGAAGCTCCCCGGCATCGCGCGCAAGGTGCGTGTCATGCTCGACTGGCTGCTCGACCTCGTGTTCCCGCGCGATATCGCCCGGATCCGCTCGCGCAGCCTCGGCGGTATACGCACCCAGCACTACGAGCCCGGCGAGGTCATCATCAGCCAGGGGGAGATCGGCCGCGAACTCTTCGCCGTGCAGAACGGTGAGGTCGAAGTGGTCCGCCGCAAGGCGAATGGCGCTGGCGAGGAAACGGTCGCGCTACTTGGCCGGGGGGAGGTCTTTGGCGAGAAGGCCCTGCTTCAGGATACGCAGGCACCGCAACCGTTCGCGCGCGGACGGCGATCGATACCCTGGTCGTGCCGCGGGAGGATTTCGCCGCCCTCGTGGGACACTTCGAGGTTCTCGGCACTTACTTCGACCGGCTTATGCAGGAACGCTACGGTCGCACGGCGCCCGAGAAGCAGGACAAGGCGGCGAAGGCCGCCTGAGGCGCAACCGGCTTGCGACAAGGGCTGTGCGCGGCGCGGTATCCACCGCGCCGCCCGCCACGTCCGAGCAAAAGATCAAATCGCCATCGCGGTCTCCGTCTGTCTTGGGCATTATGGGGCGCGCCCTATCTGAGCCCAGGTCAAACGGAGTTGCCCGCTCGTGGTCACCGCAGTCCTCCAGGCGTTTGCCGATCTTGAGAAACACCGCTCGGCGGTAACCGCGGTGCCGCTCCGCAAGCGCTTCGCCGACGATCCCGGGCGGTTCCAGAAATTCTCGGTCTCCGCCGGCGACATGCTCCTCGACTATTCGAAGAACCTCATCGACGAGGAGACGATGCGGAAGCTCCTGGCGCTCGCCGATGCGGCGGGCGTCGAGAAGCACCGCGCCGCCATGTTCTCGGGTGAACCGATCAACCGCACCGAGAAGCGGCCGGTTCTGCATGTTGCGCTCCGCGCCGCCCCGGACGAGGTCTATCGCGCCGGCGGCGAGAACGTCGTGCCGGAGGTCCACAAGGTCCTCGGCGCGATGAGCGACTTCGCCAACGGCGTCCGCTCGGGCGAAATCGCCGGGGTCGGCGGCGCCTTCACCGACGTGGTCAACATCGGCATCGGCGGCTCCGATCTCGGCCCGCGCATGGCGACCCGGGCGCTCTCGCCCTTCCACGACGGGCCGCGCGTGCACTTTGTTTCCAACGTCGACGGCGCCGACATCCGCGATACGCTGAAAGGGCTGAACCCCGGCACGACCCTGGTCCTCGTCGCTTCAAAGACCTTCACCACCATCGAGACCATGACCAACGCCGGGGCGGCGCGGCGCTGGATCGTCGAGGCGCTCGGGGAGGGCGCCATCGGCGCCCACTTCGCCGCCATGTCCACCGCCCTCGACAAGGTCAGCGCCTTCGGCATCTCGGAGAAGCGCACGTTCGGGTTCTGGGACTGGGTCGGCGGGCGCTATTCGATCTGGTCGGCCATCGGCCTGCCGCTTATGATCGCCATCGGCCCCGGCAACTTCATGCAGTTCCTCGCCGGCGGCCGGGCGATGGACGATCACTTCCGCGCCACGCCGCTCGACCGCAACCTGCCGGTCATCCTCGGCCTCATCGGCATCTGGTACCGCAACATCCTCGGCTTCCCGATCTACGCGGTGCTGCCCTACGACCAGCGGCTCGAACGCCTGCCGGCCTACCTGCAGCAGCTCGACATGGAATCGAACGGCAAGCGCGTGCGCATGCTTGGCGCCACCGTCATGGGGGCGACCGGGCCGGTGGTGTTCGGCGAGCCCGGCACCAACGGCCAGCATGCCTTCTACCAGCTGCTCCACCAGGGCACCGACGTGATCCCCTGCGACTTCCTGATGGCGGCGCAATCGGACCGCGAGGACGGCCAGCACGAGTTGCTGCTCGCCAACTGCCTGGCGCAGAGCGAGGCCCTCATGCGCGGGCGCACGGTCGCCGAGGCGAAGGCGGAACTGCAGGGCGAGAAGAAAAGCGCCGCCGAAATCCAGGCGCTCGCTCCGCACAAGGTGTTCCCGGGCAGCCGGCCCTCCAACACGCTCCTCTACCGCCGGCTCGACCCGGAAACGCTCGGCAAGATCATCGCGCTCTACGAGCACAAGATCTTCGTGCAGGGGGTGATCTGGGGGATCAACTCGTTCGACCAGTGGGGTGTCGAGCTCGGCAAGAAGCTGGCTAACGAATTGCTCCCCATGGTGGCGGGCAAGACCCCGGCCTCCGAGCGCGACGCCTCGACCGCCGGGCTGATCGAGGCGATCGGAAGGATGCGCCGGCTTTGACCGTGGCGCCACTGCCGCTGCGGGCGACCGGCCGCCGCAACGGCACGGCGCGGCTGGTCAATATCGCGCTGCTGTTTGCCGGCTGCGGCTATTTCCTCCTTTCCAGGCTCGATTCGTTGTGGTCGGGCGGCACCGATCTCGCCTTCCACACGCTCCTGGTCTCCCGGCACATGGAGACCTTCAACCTCGTCAACGTGACCGACCCGCCGCTGGGCGGGCTGGTTGACTATCCCCAGTTCGCCTACGTCGTGGCGGCGATCGTCGGCCGGCTCGCCGGCTCGCCGGTCATCGGCGTCCAGGTCACGGCTCTCGCCGCGCTCCTCGTCGTCTGGGTGTGCGGGGCCTTTGCCGCGCGCACCGTCCCGGCCGGCATCGCGCCGGCCTTCCTGGTCGTGTTCGCCACCTTGGCGGTGCTGAACGACGCATCGCTGCGGCTGGAGCTTTTCGGCAACGAGATCGTTCGCAACTTCTTCTTCGCGCAGCTTGTCGGCCAGGCCGTCGCCATGGCCGCGCTGCTCGGCATGGTGCTGGCGGAACTGCGCGGCGCCGAACCGCGCTGGCGCTACCTCGGCCTGTTTGCGGCGATCGTGCTGCTGGTCAACATCCATCTCGTGCCGACTGTGGAAATGGTTGGCTTGCTCATCCTCACGGTCGCTCTCGACGTCGCGCGCGCCGGCCGGCCGCTGCACCTGAAGCGCCTCGCCGAGGGCGGCGTCGCCATCGCCGCCTCGCTGGCGTTCGTGCTCACGCATCCGGCGTTCCGGTCCGCGATCGGCACCAGCGCCAACGACGGCGGCCTGCCCCTCCGGTATACGCCCCAGCCGATCCTGATGGCGGCGCTGGCGCTCATCGTCGCGGGCGTCTCAGGGGCGGCGCTCTTGGTCTGGGCGCGCTGGCTGGACGACGAGGGCAGGCGGCAGTGGGCCTATGCGCGGGTGCTCTCCCTCTTCGGCCTGTCGGTCGCCGGGTGCTGCCTCGTCCAGTTCATCGCGCTCGAAGCCGGCTACGGTTCGCCCTACGCCGTGAAGAAATACGCCTTTGCCCTCAACACAGTCCTCGTCCTCTTCCTCGCGCTGACGATCGCCGCCCGCATCACCGTGATCCTCAAGAGCCGGCAAGCGGGTGAACTGTTCTTCAGCCGGCGAAGTTCCTGGATACTCGCCTCTCTGGCGCCGCTTGCCCTCGTCTTCTCCGCGCTCTACCGCACGCCCGGCGAGATTTCCGTCTCGCGCCTGTCCACAGTCGATGAGTTCGCCCGGTCATACCGCGCGCTGTCGCTGGAAGCGGCGCCGGGAAGGAACGACTATGCCGTCGGTATCGCCGGCATCCGGGGCGGCGGCAACCTGCTCGTCTCGATCGACGGACTGCACGCGCCGAGCGACGGCAACGCCATCGCCATCCGCTACGACAAGCCCTTTCCCGATGTCGCGGCGGTCCGCACCCTTCTCACATCGTCCGGCTCGCGTCCGTGGGATGTGCCGGAATGCCGGAAATTCAACGCCGCGAGCGGACTGGTCGCCCTGGACGGTGCCTGCGTCTTTGCCCGGGTCGGCCCGGATGCGGTGTCAAAGTGAGCGGCGGCCGGGCGGGTTGCGCTTGCCGGCGCGATCTGTTCGGATAGGACTCGCTGACCCCGCCGGATTCCGCGCGGGATTGCTCCATTGCACAATCAGAGAAGGCGGCCGCCGGCCCGATCGATCATGAACATTGCCCCCTCCAACGTCGCCCCGATGAAATACGGCATGGGCGCGTCCGTCCGCCGCAAGGAAGACAAGGCGCTGCTGCTTGGCGAGGGCCTCTACACCGACGACTTCTCGCCCGCCGGCGCCCTGCGCGCCTACGTGGTCCGCTCGACCATGGCGCATGCCCGCATCAAACTCGGCGACCTGGCCGAAGTGCGCGCCATGCCGGGTGTGCGCCTGATCCTCACCTCGGCCGATCTCGACGGCATCGGCGGCCTTCCGTGCAAGGGCAAGGTAAAGCAGATCGACGGATCCCATCCGGTCTTTCCGCCGCATCCGTTGCTGGTCGGCGACGTCGTGCGCCATGTCGGCGACCCGATTGCCTTTGTGGTGGCCGACACGCTGGAACAGGCGCGCGCCGCGGGCGAGGCGATCGAAATCGATTACGACGGGCTGCCGGTAGCCGTGGAAATGAAGGCCGCGCTCGAGAAGGGCGCCCCGCTGGTCTGGCCCGATCTCGGGACCAACGTCGCCTTCACGGTAGACCGCGGCAACAAGGCGGCCACCGACGCGGCCTTCGCCAGGGCGGCGAAGGTGTCGCGGGTGGAGATCGTCAACCAGCGCCTCGTCGCCAACTACATGGAGACGCGCGGGGTCATCGCCGAATACGACAAGGCCACCGACCGCACCACTCTCACCCTGGGCACCCAGGGCGGCCACGGCATGCGCGACCGCATCGCCAAGGACATGCTGCATATTCCGCCGGAGAAGATACGGGTGATCACCCCCGAGGTCGGCGGCGGCTTCGGCACCAAGGCCTTCCCCTATCACGAATATCCGCTGGCGGTGATCGCGGCGAGGAAGCTCGAAAAGCCGATCAAGTGGATCGGCGACCGCACCGAGCACTTCCTCATCGACAGCCACGGCCGCGACAACATCGCGGTCGCCGAAATGGCGATGGACGCCAGCGGCAAGTTCCTCGCCATGCGCGTCGACCTGCTTGCCGGCATGGGCGCCTATCTCTCGCAGTACGCGCCGTACATCCCCGAGGGCGGGCTGACGATGTCCACCGGCCTCTACGACATTCCGGCGCTCTATGCGCTGTGCAAGGGCGTCTACACCAACACGGTTCCGGTCGATGCCTATCGCGGCGCCGGGCGCCCGGAGGCCGCCTACCTGGTCGAGCGGCTGGTCGACCAGTGCGGCCGCGATACCGGCCTCGGCCCCATCGACATCCGCAAGCTGAACTTCATCAAGCCGTCGATGATCCCGTACGAGACGCAGGGCGGGCGCATCTACGACAGCGGCGACTTCGCCGGCCATCTCGACCGGGCGCTGCAGGTGTCGGGCTGGAACGGCTTCGCCGAGCGTGCCGCCGCCGCCAAGCGCCAGGGCAAGCTCCGCGGCATCGGCCTCGGGACCTACGTCGAGGCCTGTGCCTTCCCCGGCTCCGAGCCGGCGACGATCACGCTCAACCAGGACGGCAGCGCGACCCTCTTCATTGGCACCCAGACCAACGGGCAGGGGCACGCCACAGCCTATTCGCAGTTCATCGCCGGGCATCTCGGCCTCGACTACGACAAGATCACCGTCGTCCAGGGTGACACCGACCGGGTGGCGCAGGGCGAGGGCACCGGCGGGTCGCGCTCGATCCCGATCGGCGCCGTCTCCGTCGACCGCGCCGCCGTGCGCCTTGCCGAGCAGCTGAAGGCGGTGGCGGCCGACCGGCTGGAGGCAGCCGCGGGCGACCTAGAACTGGTCGATGGCTCGATCCGCGTCGTCGGCACCGACCGCGGGATCACCCTGAAAGAACTGGCTGCATCGGCCAAGGATCGCAAGCTGCTCACGGCGATCGGCGATTTCGAGCAGCCGGAGCCGACCTATCCGAACGGCACCCACGTCGCCGAGGTCGAGATCGACCCGGACACCGGCGTGACGCGGGTCGTCGATTACTGGATCGTCGACGATTTCGGCGCGACCGTGAACCCGATCCTGCTCGCCGGCCAGGTCCATGGCGGCGTCGTCCAGGGCATCGGCCAGGCGCTCTACGAGAACACGGTCTATGACGCCGACGGCCAGCTGCTCACCGCCTCGTTCCTCGATTACACCATGCCGCGCGCGGACGGCGTGCCGAGCTTCAAGTTCGAGACCCGGAACGTCCCTTCGGTGACCAACGCGTTCGGCATCAAGGGCGCCGGCGAGGCCGGCTCGATCGGGTCGTGCCCGGCGGTGATGAACGCCATTATCGACGCGCTCAACCGCGGCTACGGCATCACCGCCATCGACATGCCGGCGACCCCGGAGAAGGTCTGGGCGGCGATCGCCGCCCGGCAATAGGGCAGGGCGCCGGCCGGATCGGTCCGGCGGCCTGGCGTTGACGCTTGCGCCCCCGGGCGCCATGTGGTCGGGTTCCGAGTCGAAATGCCCCCGTCCGAGCAAGCGCGGCCGCTCATCGGTATCGCGCTGAAAGTCATATCGACGTTCGTTTTCACCGCCATGGCGACGCTGATCAAGCTGGTCAGCGACCGCTACCCGGTCGGCGAATTGACTTTCTTCCGCAGCTTCTTCGCCCTGATCCCGGTGGCCGGCTGGGTCGGATGGCGCACGTTTCCGTCGATCTTCCGCACCAGCCGGTTCGGCGGCCATGTCGTCCGCTCGATCGCCGGGGCCACCGCCATGTTCTGCGGCTTCACCGCGCTCTCCCTGCTGCCGATCGCGGATGCCACGGCCATCGGCTATGCCTCGCCGTTGATGACGGTGGTCTTCGCCGTCCTGCTGCTCGGCGAGCGGGTGCACGTCTATCGCTGGTCGGCCGTCGGCGTCGGGCTCTGCGGCGTGCTGGTCATCCTCTCCGACTATGTCGGGCCGGAAGCCTCCAAGGTCAGCCACGGCAGTGCGTTGGGCGCGGTCTTTGCCGTCGCGGGGGCGGTGTCCGGGGCGCTCGCCGCGACCCAGACCCGGAGCCTGACGCGCATCGAGGCGGCACCGACCATCGTCGTCTATTTCTCCAGCCTCACCGCCCTGTTCTCGCTGGCCACGCTCCCGTTCGGATGGGCGGTGCCCGATGCGATCGATTTCCTGGCGCTCTTCGGAGCCGGCATCTGCGGCGGCATCGGGCAGGTGCTGCTGACGCAAAGCTACCGTTTTGGCGACGCCTCGCTGATCGCGCCCTTCGACTACACCTCCATGATCTGGGCGCTGTTCGTCAGCCTCGCCATCTTCGGGACCTGGCCGAGCCCGATCGTGCTGGCGGGCGCGGCAATCGTGATTTCCGCCGGCCTTTTCGTCATCTACCGCGAGCGCCGCCTCGGCATCGAGCGGGTCCGTTCCAAGCGGGCCCAGACGCCGACGACGCCGCTGTCCTAGGCCTCTGGGCGATTGAAACCCCGGGTCGCAGCCTATAGCTCTCCCTCATGACCACGCCGATCAACACCGCCCGCATCGCCGTCACCATTGCCGGATCGGACTCGGGCGGGGGAGCGGGCATCCAGGCCGACCTGAAGACGTTTTCGGCGCTGGGTGTCTATGGCGCCAGCGTAGTCACGGCGCTCACCGCCCAGAACACGCTCGGCGTGACCGGCATCCACGACGTCCCGCCCGAATTCGTCACCGCCCAGATCGACGCCGTCTTCTCCGACCTGCGGGTCGACGCGGTGAAGATCGGCATGCTGTCGCGCCCGGCAACCATCCGCGCCGTCGCCGCCGGCCTGGTGAAGTACGCCCAGACGAAGGTCGTACTCGATCCGGTTATGATCGCCGCGAGCGGCGACCCGCTTATCGCCGATGAGGCGGTCTCGGTGCTCCTCGAGGTCCTCGCTCCGCTGGCGGCGGTGATTACCCCCAATCTGCCGGAGGCCGCCCGACTCCTTGGCGAGCCGGTCGCTGCGGATCGGGAGGGCATGGAGCGGCAGGCGGAGCGGCTGCTGGCGAAAGGTCCGGGCGCGGTGTTCCTGAAAGGCGGCCATGCCTCGGGCCCGGATAGCGCCGACTACCTGCTGACGCGGTCCGGCGGACGCTGGTTCACGGCGAAGCGCATCGCCACCCGTAACGCCCACGGCACCGGCTGCACGGTCTCGTCAGCGATCGCCGCCGGCCTCGCGAAAGGCGATGCGCTGGAGATCGCCGTCGAGAAGGCCAAGGCCTATGTCACCGCCGCCATCGCCGCCTCGGACCGGCTTGGCATCGGCAGGGGCCCCGTGCATCACTTCCACGCCTGGTGGTGAGGGCAGGTATTCGGCGCGCCGTTCACGCAATCCGGCGCACGCAAACCTGCCAGGCGGCGAAGACCGGCTCGATCGCTTCGGCGTGAGCGTCGAGAAAACGGTCAACCGCCTGACGCACGGTTGCCCGCCCCAGTCCGGGATCGTGGAAATAGTAGTCGTCCCAGATCAGATAGCCGCCTTTCCGCAGACACCGCCAGGCCGCCAGCGTGTCCAGCATCACGTCGTCATGGGCATGGCTGCCGTCGATGAAGATCAGGTCGAAGGTGGTGTGCGCCTCCGCCAGCCGCGCCAGGACCTCCGACGAACGCCCGACCAGTTTGGTCAGGCGGGATCCCAGCCCTGCCGTGTTCGCGTCGAATGTCGCTTCGACGCTGGTGGCGCGTCCCGGCGGCCACTCGGACTCGAACGGGTCGACGCAGGTGATGCGGGCGTTGGGGAAGAGCCAGCCGGCCAGAAGGGCGCTTCGCCCCTCGAAGCTGCCGATCTCAAGGTAGTCGCGAATTCCGCTCGCGACCTCCTTGAGGAAGTGAAACCAGAGAAAGCCGGATCGCGTCGTCCAGTTGCTAGTGAACCGGCGGCCGGCAAAAACCCCCGACGAATTGACCGCCGCGAGGTAGCCCACGAACCCATCCCCGGGGACCGACGCGATTCTGGATCGCGCCGGTTCGAGCAGGCGATGCAAGTCCGCGGGCTGCCGGTCGGACGTCAGTTCCTCGCTGGTTTCAGTAACGTCTATTTTCCCTTGTAGGCGACGATGGTCTGGTTCTGCTCGCCGAGGCCCGCGATCCCGAGATGGACCTTGTTGCCGGCCTGCAGGAACTTCGGCGGCTTCATGCCGGAGCCGACGCCGGGCGGCGTGCCGGTGGTGATGACGTCGCCCGGATCGAGCTGCATGAAGCGGCTGATATAGCTGATCAGGAACGCGACGCCGAAGATCATGGTCTTCGTGCTGCCGGTCTGCATGCGCTTGCCGTCGACATCGAGGAACATGTCGAGATTCTGCACGTCCTTGATCTCGCTGGGGGTGACCAGCCACGGCCCGAGCGGCCCGAAGGTCGGGCAGCCCTTGCCCTTGGTCCACTGGCCGCCGCGCTCGATCTGGAACTCGCGCTCCGACACGTCATGGCAGACAGCGTAACCGGCGACGTGCGACAGCGCCTTGGCCTCGTCGATATAGCTGCCGCCCTTGCCAATCACGACGGCGAGCTCGACTTCCCAGTCGGTCTTCTTCGAGTCCTTCGGAATGACGACGTCGTCGTTAGGGCCGGAAAGGCAGCTTGGCGCCTTGTTGAAGACGATCGGTTCCTTCGGGATCGCCGCGCCGGTCTCCTTGGCGTGGTCGGCGTAGTTGAGCCCGATGGCGATGAAGTTCCGCACTTCCGCGATGGGCGGACCGAGGCGGGGACGGCCCTTGACCAGCGGCAGGTCCTCTTCCCTGACCTTCTTCAGCTTGGCGACCTCGCCGGAGCCGAGGGTCTCGCGATTGATGTCGGAAATCACTCCCGACAGGTCGCGGATGGCCCCGTTCTTGTCGAGGAGGCCGGGCTTCTCGCGGCCCTTCGGCCCGTAACGCAGCAGTTTCATTGTCTTCTCTCTCCTTGGGAAACTCAGAAGGCCTTGGCGAAGAATCCGCCGTCGACCAGGATGTTCTGGCCGACGATGTAGCCGGCATGGACCGAGCAGAGAAAGGCGCAGACGCTGCCGAACTCCTCCGCCGTGCCGAAGCGCCGGGCGGGGACGCTTTTCGCGTCATCCGCGACCACGGCGTCGATGTCGCGCCCCGTCTGGCTGGCGCGCAGCTTATGGCCGCCGCGCAGCCGGTCGGTATCCATCTTGCCGGGCAGGATGTTGTTGATGGTGACGTTCTTGTCGGCCACCTGGCGGCAGACCCCGGCAAGGTAGGCGGTGAGCCCGGCGCGCGCGCCCGACGACAGGTCAAGCCCGGGGATCGGCGTCAGCACCGAGAACGAGGTGATGTTAACGATGCGGCCAAAACCGCGCGCCATCATCCCCTCGATCACCGCGCGGATCAGCTCGATCGGCGTCACCATGTTCTGGACGACGCCGGCAAGCATCGCCTCGCGATCGATCTCGCGAAAATCGCGGCGCGGCGGGCCGCCGTTGTTGTTGACGAGGATATCGACCTCTGGCGCGGCGGCGACCAGCGCCTTCTGCACCGCCGGCTGGCTGACGTCGCCGGCGATGGCGTCGATCCGCACCGGAAAGCGCTTGCCGATCTCGCCGGCGGCGGCTTCGAGCGACTTTTCGTCGCGTCCGTTCAGCACGAGGTTGCAGCCGGCCTCGGCGAGCGCGCTGGCGCAGCCGCGGCCGAGCCCGCGACTCGATGCGCAGACGATCGCTGTCTTGCCGGCTATGCCAAGGTCCATGGAAAGCGTCCCCTCCGGAAGGGACTAGCCCTAACCAGCCCCTGGCTCAAGTATGGAATGGCCGGGCACTGCAGCAAATTGCCTCGCCCTCAGCTTGCATCGCCATGCCGGCGCTGGTACTCGGCCGCATGGAAGCGAGCCCGCCCTCGATCGACGACATTCGCCGCGCGGCCGAGCGGATCAGGCCCGAGGCGATCCGCACGCCGCTCCTTTCGAGCCCCATGCTGGACGAACTGCTGGGGGGCCGGATATTTCTCAAATGCGAGACCCTGCAGCGGACCGGCTCGTTCAAGTTCCGCGGTGCCTTCAACGCGATCGCCGCCATGACCGGCGTCAAGCGCGCCAAGGGAATCGTGGCCGTATCCTCCGGCAACCACGCCCAGGGCGTCGCCGAGGCGGCGCGCCTTTTCGGGCTGCGCTCGACCATCGTCATGCCCGCGGACGCCCCGGCGACAAAGCTCGAACGCACCCGGCGGAGCGGGGCGCACGTCATTGCCTACGATCGGGCACTGGAAAACCGCGAGAAGGTCGCGGCGCGGATTCTGGCCACCGAAGGTGGCACGCTGGTTCATCCCTACAATGACCCGAATGTCATTGCCGGGCAGGGAACCATCGGCCTCGAAATAGTCGCCGATGCCGCGGCCGCCGGGATCGTCCCCGACGCCGTGCTCGTGCCATGCAGCGGCGGCGGGCTCCTCGCCGGCATTGGCGTCGCCATCAAGTCGGCGTTGCCCGCCACACAGATGATCGCGGTCGAGCCGGCCGGGTTCGACGACTACGGCCGCTCCCTGATCGCGGGCGCCATCGTGCGGAACGAACGGGCCGCCGGCTCCGTCTGCGATTCCCTGCTGGCGGAAGCGCCGGGCGAGATCGGCTTTGCGCTCAACCGGCGGAATGTCGGCGCGGCGGTGGCGGTCGACGACGACGAAGCGCTCGCGGCGGTCGCCTATGCCTTTCGTGAACTGAAGCTGGTGGCCGAGCCCGGTGGGGCGATCGCCCTTGGCGCTCTCCTCTCGGGCCGGTTCAAGGCAAGGGGGCGCACGGTGGTGGTCGTCCTCTCCGGCGGCAACATCGACGAGGACACGCTCGCCGCCGCCCTCGCAACGCCGGCTCGATCGCGCTAGGCTGCCCGCGGAAATCGCTCCCGCTTTCCCCTCGCACCCAAGCTTTTTTCGACCGCCGATGTCCCTCGAAACCGCCGCTACCGCAGCGGAGAAGCGCCAGTTCTCGTGGCGCATGTCCCTGTTCTTCTTCGGATACTTCTGTTTCGGGGGCGTCGTATTGCCGTTCTTCCCGGTGTGGCTGCAGGCGCGCGGCCTCACGGAAGTGCAGATCGCCAGCTGCATAGCGCTCCCCGCCCTCGGCCGGGTGCTGCTCACACCGCTCGCCGGTCTCTTCGCCGACCGGGCGCCCAACCGGCGTTTCGCCATCATCTGCCTGACGCTTCCGGCGGCGCTGATCTTCTTCTTCGCCGGACAGGCTTCGGGCTACGTGCCCATCCTGCTGATCACCGGTGCCGCCTTCACCGCGCAGACGCTGGCACAGCCGGCGGCGGAGGCGCTGGCCTTGACCGGCATGCGCCGCCTCGGTCTCGACTACGGTCGCCTGCGGGTCAGCGGCTCGATCGCCTTCATCGTCACCAACCTTGGCAGCGGCGCGCTGCTCTCGCTTCTCTATCCCGGCGCCATCTTCTGGCTCATTGCCGGCACGCTGGTGATCTCGGTCGCCGTCGCGTTCGCGCTGCCGGTGACGCCGAAGGCGGTGCGCAGGGCCGACGATGCGGCAAAGCCCGATGCGCGGCCGGTGTGGCGCGTACTCGCCCGGCCCGGGTTCCTCGCGCTCATCCTCGTCGGCGCGCTCGTCCAGGCCAGCCACGCCGTCCTCTACAGCTTCGGCAGCATCCATTGGCGGGCACTCGGCTTCGACGGCATCGAGGTCGGCGCCTTCTGGGCAATCGGGATCGTGGTCGAGGTGACCGTGTTCTCGTTCTCCGGCGTGCTGGTCAGGCGGTTCGGGCCGCTCGGGCTGATGGCGATCGGCGCATGCGCGGCCATCGTCCGCTGGGCGGCGGCGGCACAAGACCCGGGCTTCCTCGGCTTTCTGGCCCTGCAGAGCCTGCATGGGCTGACCTTCGGCGCGGTCTATCTCGGCAACCAGCACGCCATCGCGCGGGCTGTGCCGGAGGAAATGACTGCCTCGGCGCAAGGAATATACGCCATGATCTCGGGCGTGATCATGGCGGGCACGACCCAGCTCGCCGGGACGCTCTATCAATCCTACGGCGCGGAGGCCTACCTGTTCATGATCGCGCTGCCCGTCGTCGCGCTCCTGATCCTCGCCGGGTACGCCGCCATCGGGCAGCGGCGGCGAGCCTAGCCCCAGAGCTCGCGGGCCGGCGGGAAGACACGGCTGCCCTCGTAGCGGAGGCCGGGAACCCGGTCGCGGGCAAGCAGAAGCGGCCCGTCGAGGTCGACGAAGTCGGCCTGTTGCGCCAGCAGCATCGCCGGCGCCATGCCGAGCGACGTGCCCACCATGCAGCCGGCCATGATCTTCAGACCGAGCAGCCTGGCGTGCCGGACGAGTTCGAGCGCAGTGGTCAGGCCGCCGGTCTTGTCGAGCTTGACGTTGACCGCATCGTAGCCGCCGATCAGGCGTGCCAGGTCGTCGCCGACATGGACGCTCTCGTCGGCGCAAACCGGGATCGGCCGCGGCGCCCCGAAGAGCAGGTCGTCGGCATCGGCGGGGAGAGGCTGCTCGATCACCTCGACGCGCGCCTCAACCGCCGCTGCCATGTTCGCGGCAAAGGTTTCCGGGGACCACGATTCGTTCGCGTCGACGATAAGGCGGGCGGCCGGCGCCGCCTGGCGGACGGCTGCCAGGCGCTCGGGATCTCCGGCCCCGCCGAGCTTCAGCTCCAGGATAGGCCGGTTGCCGGCAAGGCGCGCCGCGGCCGCCATCGCGGTCGGGTGTCCGAGGCTGATGGTATAGGCGGTCTCCAGCGGGGCCGGCCGGGACAATCCGGCAATCTCGGCCGCGCTCCTGCCGTCGCGCTTGGCTTCCAGGTCGAAAAGGGCGCAATCGACCGCGTTGCGCGCGGCCCCGGCGGGCATAAGCTCCCGCAGCGCCGACCGGTCGATGCCGGCCGAAATCCCTGGCGCCAGCGAACGGATCGCTGCCGCCACGCGTTCCGGCGACTCGCCATAGCGGGCGTAGGGAACGCATTCACCCCGGCCGGCGATGCTGCCGTCGCGGATGGTCGCGACCACCACCGTCGCCTCGGTCTTGGCGCCGCGGGCGATGGCGAAAACCCCGGCGATCGGCCAGCGCTCGGTGACGACTTCGAGGACCCTAGTCATTTCAATGGATTGGATGCCTTGCCGGGGTCGGCCGCGGCGCGCACACTCCTCCGGCTGCCAGACGGATTCCCGCGCCATTGAACCGGATCGTCGGTCAGTCCCTTGTTACGGAGCAGAAGGGCCACGATGGTAGCTGACACTGTCACGGAAGATGCCGGAATCGAGCGCGGAACCGTTGGCGGGGTCACGCGGTTGACCGCCTATGGTCCGTGGACAATCGATACTGTCTCGACGATCGAGGGAAAGATCAATACCGCCATCCGCGACATAGACGGGCGCGTGGTCATCGACCTGGCCAAGGTTGGGCGGATCGATACCGCCGGGGCCTGGCTGCTCCGGCGGATCAGCGAGGAGATCAAGGCGGCTGGCGCCAGCGTGGAGCAGACCGGCGCTTCGGCCAGCGCGGAGCGCCTGCTCGCCGCAGTGGAGCGGGCGGCGCCACCGTCGCCGGAACCGGTCCGCCGCCGGCTGTCGCCCCTGAAGCTGGTGGAACTGCTCGGCGAGACAGTCGCCAAAGCCGGTATCGACTTCGTCCAGGTGCTTGGCCTGCTTGGCGGAATCGCGCGCGGCTTGTTCCGCGCGGTGCTGCGGCCGGCACGCTTCCGCCTGACCTCCATCGTGTTCCACGTCGACCGCACCGGCCTGCAGGCGGTGCCGATCGTCTTCCTGATGTCGTTCCTCATCGGCGGGATTATCGCGCAGCAGAGCATCTTCCAGCTGCGCTTTTACGGCGCCACCATCTTCGTCGTCGACCTGGTCGGCATCCTG
>JBBQGL010000095.1:0-16376 GCA_038323025.1 Hyphomicrobiales bacterium | reverse complement strand
CGGTCGCATTGCAGCTCCGGGCCACCGTCCGCCGGTGTGTAGGTCGGGGTCCCGCCCGCCGGGGTGTAGATGCACTCGACATTGTTCGAGGGCATCCGGAAATCGACCTGGCCGTTGTTCGAAGGAAATGTTTGCATTCCCGCCAGGGCCACATGCCCCGAACCGAGCCCGAGCAGCAGGGAAACAAACAGCACGCGCATTCTCGTCATGACGCCCTCCCCCTGAAATTCCATCGACATCGCACCGCCACCGATTCTATCCGGCGCGGAAGTGCTTCGACAGCTTGAGGCCCTGCGCCTGATAGTGCGACCCGATGCCCTGACCGTACAGCATCTGCGGACGCTCGATCATCCTCTCATAGACCAGCCGGCCGACGGTCTGACCATCCTCGAGGATGAAGGGAATCTCGTGGCTCCTGACCTCGAGCACCGCGCGGCTGCCGGCGCCGCCGCTTGCCGAGTGACCGAAGCCGGGATCGAAGAAGCCGGCGTAATGGACGCGGAATTCCCCGACGAGCGGGTCGAAGGGGACCATTTCGGCGGCGTAGTCGGGGGGGACATGAACGGCTTCGCGCGAGACCAGGATGTAGAACTGATCGGGGTCGAGAACCAGTTCGGCGCGGCCGCGCGGCGCGATCGGCTCCCAGAAATCGAGGACGTCGTGCGCACCGCGCCTGTCGACATCGATCAGCCCGGTGTGACGCTTGGCGCGATAGCCGATGATGTCGTTGGCGCCGGCGAGATCGATGGAAAGCACGAGGCCACCGGCGACATGCGGCGAACCGTCGACCAGCACGGAACGCCGATGGAGCGCCAGCAGCGCCTTGTCGTCGAGGCGGGATGAGCCGCGCCGGAAGCGGATCTGCGACAGGCGGGAGCCGGCGCGCGCGACGATCGGGAACGTGCGCGGACTGACTTCGAGGTAGAGCGGGCCGTGGTAGCCGGCCGGGACGGTATCGAACTCGCGCGCCCGGTCGGTGATCACCCGGGTGAAGATGTCGAGCCGGCCGGTAGAGGATTTCGGATTGGCTGCGGCCGCGAGATCGGCGGGAAGCGCCAGGCTCTCCATCAGCGGCACGATGTAGACGCAGCCGGTCTCCAGCACGGCGCTCGTCGACAGGTCGATCTCGTGCAGGGTCAACATGGCCAGCCGCTCGGCGACGGTCATTTCCGGCCCAGGCAGGAAGCTCGCCCGCACCCGGTAGGCGCGGGAACCAAGACGCAGATCGAGACTCGCCGGCTGGATCTGATCGCGGTCGGGTTTGCGGGCAACGCGGATCGCCTTCGCCGCGATAAGTTCAGCGATCTTGTGCGCCGGCAGGATTCCCGCCGCTGGTCTCTCCGCCATCCGCTCCGCTTAGCCGATGTCGCGGTTGACGCCAAGAGCGATCCGGCATACGAAATCAGCACTCCCGTGGTCATTTGAGCCGGCCGGCTTGCAGCCACGTAAAACAAATCGCTAAAGAGGCCGGAGGGACTTGTCCCCACCCGGCCCTGCGGCCGGGTTTTTTTGTTGGGAGCAAGCTATGGCGAAGAGAGGCAAACCCGCGGTCCAATCCCTCAGGCCGGCGACGCTCGCCGTCCACGGCGGCATCCTGCGCTCGCAGTTCGGCGAGAACTCCGAAGCCATCTTCATGACCCAGAGCTACGTCTACGACACCGCCGAGGCGGCGGAGGCGCGCTTCAAGGGTGACGACCCGGGCTTCATCTACTCGCGCTATGGCAATCCGACGGTCGCCATGTTCGAGGAGCGCATGCGGCTCCTTGAAGGCGCCGGCGCGGCGCGCGCCACCGCCAGCGGCATGGCCGCGGTCACCGCCGTGTTCCTCTCGCACCTGAGGACCGGCGACCACGTCGTGGCGGCTAGGGAGCTTTTCGGCTCCTGTCGCTATGTGGTCGAGGATCTGCTGCCGCGCTACGGCATCACGACCACGCTGGTCGCCGGAAACAATCTGGCGGCATGGCGGAAGGCGGTGACGAAGAAGACCAGGGCGTTCTTCCTTGAAAGCCCGACCAACCCGACCCTCAGCGTGCTCGACATCCCGGCGATCGCCGACATCGCCCACAAGGCGGGGGCCCGTCTGATCGTCGACAACGTGTTCGCGACCCCGCTGCTGCAGCGCCCACTGGAGCTTGGCGCCGACGTTGTCGTGTATTCGGCGACGAAACATATCGACGGGCAAGGGCGCTGCCTCGGCGGGGTAATCCTCGCCGACGAAAAGTTCATCGGCGACCATCTGCACACCTTCCTCCGCCAGACCGGCCCCTCGCTCAGCCCGTTCAATGCGTGGGTGCTGCTGAAAGGGCTGGAGACGCTGGAGCTCAGGGTCACCCGACAGACCGAGACCGCGGGCACTCTCGCAGACCGCCTTGCCGATCATCCGAAGGTGACCCGCGTCTACTATCCCGGGCGTGACGATCATCCGCAGACGGAGCTGGTCAAGCGCCAGATGAAGGGCGGATCGAGCATGGTCGCCTTCGAGGTGAAGGGCGGCCAGGCCGGGGCGTTCAAGGTAGCCAATGCCCTCCGGGTCATTCGCATCTCGAATAATCTCGGCGATGCCAAGAGCCTGATCACCCATCCGTCGACGACCACACACCAGCGGCTTTCGGAGGAGGCGAGACTGGAACAAGGCATCACCCCAGGCCTGCTCCGGCTGTCGGTGGGGCTCGAGGATCCGCTGGACCTCGCCGAGGACCTGGACCGGGCCCTGGCAACCCTTCGTTAGCCGGCGATTGACGGTCGCCCGGTCTGCCGACTATTCCTTGCGCCGACGGGCGGGCATTCGCCCAGCCGCAGGAGAGCCATGTACCGCTCGACCACCCGCGCAATCCAGGTTACCGCCGAGCCGACCTATGTCGAGGCCGAGTCCGGCGACGGGCGCTGGTTCTGGTCCTATTCGATCGAGATCGTGAATCTCGGCAAGGAAGTCGTCCAGCTGCGCTCGCGCCACTGGCGCATCACCGACGGCAACGGGCATACCGAGGAAGTGAAGGGCGCCGGCGTCGTCGGCAAGCAGCCGGTGATCAAGCCGGGAGAGAAGTTCTCCTATACCAGCGGCTGTCCGCTGCCGACGCCGTCCGGCATCATGGTCGGCACGTACCAAATGCAGAACGACGGCGGCGAGACCTTTCAGGTGGCCATTCCGGCCTTCTCGCTCGATCTGCCCGATGTGAAGCGGACGGTGAATTAGCTCGCGGACGGAACCTACTCGGCGGCGCTGGCTGTGAATTCCTCCGAGCCGAATTCGTACTTCGTCCCGCAGAATTCGCAGGTCACCGAGATGCGCCCATTTTCCGTGCTTTCGGCTATCTCGTCGGCCGTGAACCCGCGCAGCATTCCGCGGATCCGATCCTCGGAGCAGGAGCACTGGTCGCGAATGGGAGCGCTGGCGAAGACGCGTACACCACGCTCGTGGAAGAGCCGGTAGAGCAGGCGGTCGACCGGCACGTCAGGATCAGTCAGTTCGTGGTCTTCCACGGTGCCGACGAGCGATTGAGCCTCGCGCCAGGCATCGTCCTCCGAGAAGTCCTCAACTACCGCGCCCTCGGGCGCATCGCCGCCGGGCAGATCGGCCTGGCGCATGCGCTCCGGCGCCGCCGGCAGGAACTGGACGAGCAGGCCGCCCGCCCGCCAGCCATGGCGCATCGTGCCATTCTCGCGCTTGTGGAACTCGGCGACGGCGAGACGAATGCGCGTCGGGATCTGCTCGGACTGCCGGAAATAGGTGTGCGCGACCTCTTCGAGGTTGGCCCCTTCCAGGGGCACGACGCCTTGGTAGCGGCTGGCATTGCTTCCCTGGTCGACGGTCATCGCCAGCGTGCCGCGGCCGAGAAGCGCGCCCGGCGTGGCGAGGCCGTTGTCTTCGGCGAGGCGCACCCTCTCGGCGTCGAACCGCGCGTAGGCACGCACGCTCCCTTCGGTGCGATAGTCCACGACCAGCATGTCAACCGGCCCGTCCGTCGACGTCTGCAGGATGAACTTCCCGTCGAATTTCAACGAGGACCCAAGGAGGACCGCCAACACCAGCGCCTCGCCGAGCAGTTTCGCGACGGCAGGCGGGTAAGCATGACGGGCCAGGATCGCGTCCAGCGCCGGCCCCACCTGAATGGCGCGGCCGCGCACGTCGAGGGCCTCGACCGCAAAGGGCCTGACCGCATCGTCGCCGACGGGTGCGATCGGCGCTGCGCTTCGCGGCTCTGTCATGACTACTTGCTGCTTCCGTCGAGGCACCAGGCAAGGATGCCTTTCTGCACGTGCAGCCGGTTCTCTGCTTCGTCGAACACCACCGACTGGGGTCCGTCGATCACGCCGGCGGTGACCTCCTCGCCGCGGTGGGCGGGCAGGCAATGCATGAAGATTGCGTCGGGCTTCGCCCGGGCCATCAGGCGCTCGTTGACCTGGTAAGGCTGGAGCAGGTTCTGGCGGCGACCGCCGTCGTCATCGCCCATGGACACCCACGTGTCGGTGACCAGGCAATCGGCGCCATCGGCCGCCGCGTCGGCGTTCTTCGAGACGGTCACGCCGGCGCCGCGTTCCTTCGCCCACGCAAACACCGCGGGCGCAAGCTGCAGTTCGGGAGGCGAGGCAACACGGAGGTTGAAACCGAAGCGCTCGGCCGCGTGCACCCAGGAGGCAAGCACGTTGTTGCCATCGCCGAGCCAGGCGACGGTGCGTCCGGCGATGGCGCCCTTGTGTTCCTCGAAGGTCATCACGTCGGCCATGACCTGACACGGGTGCGACCGGCGAGTCAGACCGTTGATCACGGGGATGGTGGCATTCACCGCGAGCTCGGAGAGCGTCGCGTGGTCGAGCGTCCGGATCATGATCGCATCGACGTAGCGCGACAGAACCTTCGCCGTGTCGGACGTGGTCTCGCCGCGGCGGCGCTGCATTTCCTCGCCGGCGAGGAGGATGGTTCCGCCGCCGAGTTCGCGCATGGCGACGTCGAACGAAACCCGGGTGCGGGTCGAGGGCCGGTCGAAAATCATGGCGAGCATCCTGCCGGCGAGCGGCTGCGGGGCAGCCGGCGTGCGCCGAACCGCCTTCAGCCGGCTACTCTCCGTGAGGATCAGCCGCAGGGCCGATGCGTCGATCTCGGCAAGGTCGAGGAAATGCCGCACCATGCCTTCACCCGCCGGACCCGGTGGTCGCGGGTGCGAACGCCGCCAGCGCCCGGTCGAGGCGATCGACTGCCTCGTCGATCTCGGCCTCGGTCACGTTCAGAGGCGGCAGCAAGCGGACGACATTCTCGCCGGCGGCCGCGCCGAGCAACCCGGCGTCGCGCATGGCGACGATCACTTCCGCGACCGGCTTGACGCAGCGAATGCCGACAAGAAGGCCCTCGCCGCGCACCTCGGCGATCGCGTCGGGGTGCGCGTCGGTGACTGCGGCGAGGCGCTGCTTGAAATAGAGGCCCATCTGACGGACGTGATCGAGGAACCCGTCCGACAATATCTCGTCGACGACGGCCTGGCCGACGGCCATCGCGAGGGGATTTCCGCCAAAGGTCGAGCCATGGGTACCCGGGGTCATGCCTCTGGCCGCCTCCGCCGTGGCGAGACAGGCGCCGAGCGGGAAGCCCCCGCCGATGCCCTTGGCCACGGCCATGACGTCGGGCTTCACGCCGGACCATTCGCAGGCGAAGAAGCGCCCGGTGCGGCCGACGCCGGTCTGCACCTCATCGAAGGCGAGCAGGATGCCGTGCTCGTCGCAAAGTTCGCGCAGGTCACGCAGAAACTGGCCGGGAACGAGGCGAACCCCACCCTCGCCCTGTATCGGCTCGACCAGTATGGCCGCTGTCTCCGGTCCGATCGCCGCCTTGACCGCCTTCAGATCGCCCATCGGAACCTGGTCGAAACCGCCGGCGACCGGTCCCATCCCCTCAAGGTATTTCGGGTTCCCGGTGGCGGCGAGGGCCGTCAGCGTGCGACCGTGGAAAGCGCCGGTGAAGGTGATAATCCGGTAGCGCTCGGGATGGCCGGTGGCGAAATGGAAGCGCCGAACGGTCTTGATCAGACACTCGATCGCCTCGGTGCCCGAGTTGCCGAAGAAGACCTTGTCGAAGTGGCTGGCCGCCGCGAGCGTATCGGCGAGTCTGTCCTGACCCGGAACCTGGAAAAGATTGGAGACGTGCCAAATCTTCTCGGCTTGCGCCTTCAGCGCTGCGACCAGCTTTGGATTGGCATGGCCGAGTGAGTTGACAGCGATGCCGCCGGAGAAATCGAGAAGCCGCCGGCCGTCGGTCGTGATCACCCACGCGCCTTCTCCGCGCTCGAAGGCGATCGGCGCGCGCGCAAAAGTGTCATAGAGATGTGAGCGGGTCATCGCCG
This sequence comes from Hyphomicrobiales bacterium, assembly GCA_038323025.1. Lineage (GTDB taxonomy): Bacteria > Pseudomonadota > Alphaproteobacteria > Rhizobiales > Kaistiaceae > JAFKKF01. Next base: position 10,044 of record JBBQGL010000095.1, on the reverse strand, counting down.
CCTCGCAACTATCTCAGGGCCCAGAAACTAAAAGTGCCGCCCGATGGGCAGCACCTCCCGCAAGCGCTCCTTATATCATCGCGCTCTGGTTTTCTGTCAAATCTTACCGGCCTCGGATCCCGGCGCGGTGACGCGCGAGCGGTCGATGTCGCCTAGTGAACAGCAAGGCCGCCGAAAGCGAGGCGGTGGTTACCAACCTCTGTACGACTTGGGGAAAACAGTCTGAAATCATGTATCGACTCGCGTGGACTCTTGTCAGCGAGTCAACGGGTATTGTAGCGTCGCCCTCGTCGACTACGACACATTGCGGCGGACCACCCTGTATCCATTGTTAGGCGTTCAGCCTCGGCCAGCGTACTTGGCCGGAGCACGGAGAGGGATTCTGTCTGCCGCACGAGAGGAGCTGCGGCATGAACTGGACCGACGAACGCGTGGAGTTGCTGAAGAAATACTGGGCTGACGGTCTTTCCGCCAGCCAGATCGCTGCGCAACTCGGCGGGGTGACCCGGAACGCGGTCATCGGCAAGGTGCACCGCCTCGGACTCTCCGGCCGCGCCAAGCCGGCATCGAGCGGCCCAAGGCCGCGCAAGGCGCGCCAGGCCTCGCCACACCGCCCTTCGCGCTCCTTCGTATCCGGCAACAATGCGCTGAAGATGCACACCCATCCGGCCCCCCGGCGCGTGGCCGCGCCGATACCCATTGAAGACCTGGTGGTCCCGATAAGCCTCCGCGTTTCGCTCCTCGCGCTGAACGATCAGATGTGCAAGTGGCCGCTTGGCGACCCGAGCACTTCCGACTTCCACTTCTGCGGCCACCGCAATTTCAACAGCCTGCCCTACTGCGAATACCACTCGCGCGTGGCGTACCAACCGGTCAACGACCGCCGGCGCGAACGCGAACGGCAGAGCTACTGAGACCGCAAACCGCAGCTGAGACGGGATTGAGTCAATTTGCCGCAGCGGCGCGGTCTTCCCCCGCGCCGGCGCCGCCGAACCCTTCGTCGAAGGAATAGCCTGAGCCGCGGACCGTGCGGATCGGGTCACGGCCCCGCCCGAGGGACTTGCGCAGCCGCCCGACATGGACGTCGACCGTGCGCTCATCGACATACACATCCTGGCCCCAGACGCCGTCGAGCATCTGCGCCCGCGAGAACACCCGGCCGGGCGATTGCATGAGAAATTCGAGCAGGCGGAATTCGGTGGGGCTGAGATGGAGCTCGCGACCGTTGCGGCGGACGCGGTGGGTGTCGCGGTCGAGCTCGATATCGCCGGCCCTCAGCACGGTAGCGACCAGCTCGGGCTTGGAGCGCCTGAGGATCGCGCGCACGCGCGCCATGAGTTCGGGCAGGGAAAACGGCTTCACGACATAGTCGTCAGCACCGGTGGCCAGCCCGCGCACGCGCTCGGACTCTTCGCCGCGTGCCGTCAGCATGATGATGGGCAGGCCACGCGTTGCCTCGCGCGAGCGCAGCCGACGGCAGAGTTCGATGCCGGAAATACCGGGCAGCATCCAATCAAGGAGGAGGAGGTCCGGTACCGCCTCGCGAAGGCGCGTCTCGGCATCGTCGCCGCGCTCGACGGTATCGACGGCATAGCCCTCAGCCTCGAGGTTGTAGCGGAGCATCAGCGATAGCGGCTCCTCGTCTTCGACGACCATGACCCGTGGCGTCATGACCGGACCCGCGGGAGGAGGCTCAGGCGGCGAGGGGCCGGTTCACGACTCGCGATCGTCGACGAGGCAGCGCGCATGCTTACGCCTCCTTGTAGGCGACCGAGGTCATCGACGTGGTGTCCTTCTTCGGCCGCTCCTCGGTGAGAGGAATTCCGCTGATCAGGTAGTGCACCGTCTCGGCGATGTTGGTTGCATGGTCGCCGATGCGCTCGAGGTTCTTGGCGCAGAAGAGAAGGTGGGTACAGAACGTGATGTTGCGCGGGTCTTCCATCATGTAGGTGAGCAACTCGCGGAAGAGCGACGTGTACATGGCGTCGATTTCGTCGTCGCGCTCCCACACCGCGTGGGCGGCGGCGTTGTCGCGGGCCGCATAGGCGTCGAGCACGTTCTTCAGCTGCGTGAGACTGAGTTCGGCGATATGCTCGACACCCGCGACCAGGCGCTGCGCGGCGAAATTGCCCTCGATGGCGAAGACGCGCTTGGCGGTGTTCTTGGCAAGGTCGCCGACACGCTCGAGATCGTTGGCGATGCGGATCGCCGCCATGATCTCGCGGAGGTCGAGCGCCATCGGCTGACGCCGCGCGATGATCAGGGTAGCGCCATCCTCGATCTGCCGCTGCAGCTGATCGATACGCATATCACCGGCGATTACCCGTTGGGCGAGTTCGCCGTCGCGGCGGGCGAGCGCGCTGACCGAGTCCGCCACCTGCTGTTCGGCGAGCCCGCCCATCTCGGCGATCTTCTGGGCAAGGTCGCTCAATTCATCGTCGTAAGAGCGGACGGTGTGATCTGCCATCGTCATTTTCCTCTAGCCGCCGACCTCAGCCGAAGCGGCCGGTGATGTAGTCCTGGGTACGGCGGTCGAGCGGCGCCGTGAAGATCTTGCCGGTTTCCCCGAATTCGACGAGTTCGCCGAGATACATGAAGGCGGTATAGTCTGAAACGCGGGCGGCCTGCTGCATGTTGTGGGTTACGATCGCGATCGTGTACTCGTGCTTCAGCTCGTCGATGAGTTCCTCGATCTTGGATGTCGAGATCGGATCGAGCGCCGAGCAGGGCTCGTCGAGCAGGACCACTTCAGGCTTGGCGGCAATCGTGCGCGCAATGCACAAGCGTTGCTGCTGGCCTCCGGAGAGGCTGAGGCCATTGGCGCGGAGCTTGTCCTTGACCTCGTTCCAAAGGGCGGCGCGCGTCAGCGCAGCCTCGACGCGATCGGCCAGCTCGCTCCGCGATACCCGCTCATAAAGCTGGATGCCGAAGGCGATGTTATCGAAGATTGTCATCGGGAACGGCGTCGGCTTCTGGAAAACCATACCGACCTTGGCGCGAAGCAGGTTCAGATCCTGGCGCGGCGAGAGGATGTTTTCGCCATCGAGGACGACGGCGCCTTCGGCGCGCTGGTGCGGATAGAGGTCGTACATCCGGTTCAGCACCCGCAGCAGCGTGGACTTGCCGCAACCCGACGGACCGATGAACGCCGTCACCTTGCGTTCGGCCAGGTCGAGGGTGATGCCCTTCAAGGCGAGATTGTCGCCATAGAAGAACTTCAGATCCTTGACGGAAACCTTCGCAGGCTCGTTGGCGGGCGGCGGGACAGGGGTCGCCGGCGCGAGGCTGGCTACTGCAACATCACTCATTTCGAGGTTCCAAGCGTCGAGAGGAAACGGGCCCCGATGTTGAGCGCCAGGACCGCTAGGGTGACGATCAGGGCGCCCGTCCAGGCGAGCTGCTGCCACTCGGCATAGGGGCTCAGCGCGAACTGGAAGATAGTCACGGGCAGGTTGGCCATCGGGGCGTTGGGATCGAGACTCCAGAACTGGTTGCTGAGGGCGGTGAAAAGGAGCGGCGCGGTCTCGCCGGTGATGCGCGCAACCGCCAGCAGCACGCCGGTGAGGATACCCGAGCGCGCCGCACGGTAGGCGACGCCGGCGATCATCTTCCAGCGCGGCGCGCCAAGCGCGGCCGTGGCCTCCCGGAGCGTGTTGGGGACCAGGAGGAGCATGTCCTCGGTGGTGCGCACGACCACGGGGATCACCAGCATCGCCAGCGCCGCCCCGCCCGCCCAGGCGGAGAAGTGGCCCATCGGGACAACCACGATCTCGTAGATGAACAGACCAACAACAATCGACGGCGCCGACAGGAGGATGTCGTTGACGAAGCGGATATAGAAGGTCAGCCGCGAGTAGCGACCGTACTCGGCCATGTAAGTGCCGGCGAGGATGCCGATGGGCGTGCCGATGACCACACCGAACACGGTGAGCATCAGGCTGCCGACAATCGCGTTGGCGAGGCCGCCCGCGCTGCCCGGCGGCGGCGTATCCGTGGTGAAGATGGACAGGGAAAGGCCGCCGAAGCCGTTCCAGAACAGCGTTGCCAGGATCAGGACCAGCCAGATGGCGCCGAACAAGGTTGCCGCCACCGAGAGTCCCATAATGATGGAACTGCGCCTTCTGCGGCGGCCGTAGAGGGCCATGGATTTCATTTGCCGGCCTTCCTCTCGAGGCGGAGCAGCATCAGGCGGGCAGCCGCCAACACGATGAAGGTGATGACGAAAAGGATGAGGCCGAGCGTGATCAGCGACGAAGTGTAAAGTTCGCCCGTCGCCTCGTTGAACTCGTTGGCGATGGTGGCAGAAATCGTCGTGCCCGGCGCAAGGACCGACGCCGCGATCTTGTGCGCGTTGCCGATGACAAAGGTGACCGCCATGGTCTCGCCAAGAGCCCGGCCGAGGCCGAGCATGATCCCGCCGATGACGCCGACACGGGTGTAGGGCAGCACGACCTTGCGGACGACCTCCCAGGTCGTACAGCCGAGACCGTAGGCGGCCTCCTTGACCACCGGCGGAACCGTGGCGAACACGTCGCGCGTCACAGCCGTGATGAACGGCAGAACCATGATTGCGAGGATCAGGCCGGCGGTCAGGACCCCGATGCCGTAGGGCGGTCCGGCGAAGAGCGACGAGAGCCCCGGGATGTCAGCCGTGAGGCCGATCAGCCAGGGCTGAACAGTCGCCTGGAGGAACGGGGCAAAGACGAACAGGCCCCAGATGCCGTAGATGATGGAAGGAATGCCGGCGAGCAACTCGATCGCCGTGCCGATCGGCCGGCGCAGAGAATAGGGACAGAGCTCGGTCAGGAATATCGTGATGCCGAGACTGACCGGAATTCCGATCGCCATGGCGATGAGCGACGTAACGATTGTCCCGTAAATCGGCGCGATGGCGCCGAACCTTTCGGTGACCGGATTCCAGCTTTCGGTGGTGAGGAAACCCAGCCCGAAGGTGCGCAGCGCGGGCAGCGATCCGATGACCAGGGAAAGAATTACACCGCCGAGAAGGAGAAGCACTCCGATCGCCGCGACGAGGGTCGCCCCGCGAAAGATGGTGTCGCCGAAAAAGAACCGGCGCGCCACGCTTACCCGGCTCATCTCGCGCACCCTGCTTTCAGTGACGCCGCCCAACGCCGCCTCGGTCATGCAACTCTCCGCTATTCTCTAAACAATGCGGGCCAAATAGAAAGGCCGCACGTCGCCTCGCCGCGGCCTTCAGACCTGCTCAGGCCGGTTCTTTCCACGGCAGGAACCGTGGAAAGAACCTTGTCGTGCGGGTCGCCAAGCGCTGGACGATTACATTCCGGTGTAGATCGGCTTGCCGTCGGGCCCGACGATGCTGGAGGCCCAAAGCGCCTTCACATCTTTCGTCACAGCCTCCGGCATCGCAATGTAGACGAGGTCCTCCGCCATCTTGGCACCCTTGTCGTAGGCCCAGCCAAAGAACTTCAGCGCAGCGCCCGAAGCCTCGGCGTTGTCGGCCTTCTTGTACATCAGGATGAAAGTTGCGGCGGTCATCGGCCATGTCTGGTCGCCAGGCTCATTGGCAAGGACCACGCCGTAGCCGGGCGTACCCTTCCAATCGGCGCTGACAGCGGCGGCGGCAAAGGCGGGCGCGGTCGGGGACACCCTCTTGCCAGCCTTGTTGACCATATCGGCGTAAGTCATCTTGTTCTGCATGGCGTAAGCGTACTCGACGTAGCCGACGGAACCCACGGTTTGCGAAACGTTGGCGGCAACACCCTCATTGCCCTTGGCGCCAATACCGACCGGCCACTCGACGGCGGCGGCGGCACCGACATTCGACTTCCAGTCGGGACTCACCGCCGAGAGGTAGGTGGTGAAATTGAAAGACGTGCCCGAACCGTCCGACCGATGGACGACGGCGATCGCGGTCGACGGCAGCTTCACGTCAGCGTTCAGCTTGGCGATGGCCGCGTCGTCCCACTTGGTGACCTTACCGAGGAAGATGTCGGCGAGAGTTGGTCCGTCGAGGACGAGTTCGCCCGGCTTGATACCCGGCAGATTGACCACGGGAACGATGCCGCCCATGACCATCGGGAACTGTACGAGGCCGAACTTCTCCAGATCCTCGGCCTTGAGCGGAACGTCGGTGGCGCCGAAGGTTACGGTCTTGGCTTCGATCTGCTTGATGCCGCCGCCGGAGCCGATTGACTGGTAGTTGAGGCCGATACCGGTCTCGGTCTTGTAGGCGTCGGCCCATTTGGCATAGATCGGATAGGGGAACGTGGCGCCGGCGCCCGAAATATCGGCCGCGTACGCGCTTGACAGCGATAATGCGACTGCGATGCCGGCTGCGGCGGCGAGGTTGATTGGTTTCACCTGGTCTCTCCAAGTTGGGGACGGTTCTGTCGGACGCAAGCGCCCGGTGTGCGAGCCGGAACCTAGAGACCGCGGATAATGGTCCTGTGACAGTCTTGTGACAGTTCGATGACTATTTAACCAGTTGATCTATATAACTATTATCGCGAAGCTCAGTGTCCTTGACGGCCTGCGCCTGTGGGAAGACGACAGTGAACGTGGCGCCCTGGCCAAGGCGGCTATCGATCGTCAGGCGCGCCCGGTGGCGGGTTAGGATGTGCTTGACGATGGCAAGACCGAGGCCGGTCCCGCGATGCTGCCGGCTGGCGTCGATGTCCACCCGGTAGAAGCGCTCGGTCAAGCGGGGCAGATGCTCCTCCGCGATTCCCGGGCCAAAGTCGCGCACAGTTACCGTCGGCCCCGTCTCGCCGCCACCGGCGGTGAGGCTGATCACGACCCGCTTGCCGGACTGGCCGTATTTGCAGGCGTTCTCGATCAGGTTTTCGAACACCTGGATCAGTTCGTCGCGATCACCCATGACGAAGATCGGCCCGCCCGGCAGTTCCGTCTCCAGGGAAACGCCGAGATCGCGGGCAAGAGGCTCCAGCGCATCGGCGAGGTGATCGACGACGCTCGCGAGGTCGGCTTCGCCCGCTGGCCGGAGATGCGCCTTCATCTCGATCCGGCTCAGCGAGAGGAGGTCGTCGACGAGGCGGCTCATGCGGGTCGCCTGGTCGTGCATGATCTTCAGGAACCGCCCGCGCGCGACGGGATCCTCCCGCGCCGGGCCCTGAAGGGTCTCGATGAAGCCGGCGAGCGAGGCAAGCGGCGTGCGAAGCTCATGGCTGGCGTTGGCGACGAAATCGACACGGATCTTTTCGCTTCGCCGCCGCTCCGTCAGGTCCTCGATGATCAGGGCGATCAATTCCCCCCGGCGACCTGGATCCTCCAGGCGCGAGAACCATGCCGCAAACCAGCGCTCGGTCGGTACACGCTCGGCGTATTCAACGCGCTCCGGCGCGCCGCCTTTGGCAACGCGATCGAATGCCGCGACCACGTCGGGCACGCGAAGACGGAAGGTGAAGGCCTCCCCCGGCCGAATGGGGTAGGCCGCCATCGCATGCTGGTTGGCGTAGCGAACCACTCCGCGGCGGTCGAGGACGAAACAGGGATCGGGCAGAGCCTCCGCAAAATGGCCGATACCGGGTTCGGAAAGAGCCGGGCGGGCCGATTCGGCCGGCGCCGTGGGCATTGCCGTCGCCGGCGGACGGGCAGCCAAGGCGGCCAGGGTAACCGCTGCGAAGACAAGGACCCCGCCCAAGGGGTTCACCGCGCCAGCCACTAAAAGCGCTACCGCGACAATTCCCGCGGTGACGATGGACCAACGCGAATTCGCTATCCGCCGAACCGCCGCAGCCAGCCACAATCGCTCGTAGGCGCGGTTGAGTTCGGGATTCGTAGCGGCCATGGCCGCGGCTCCTTGGGCGCGGCGCCCCGCCGCGCAAACGTCCGAATCTGTCAGCAGTATAACCCCGCTGTCAGGCGGGATATAAGCTTGCTCGTGGGGATAGACAAATTCGAGCGATTCCTGCTGGCCGGCATGGCGGCCGCATCGGGATGGCGGAGACGGACTTACGCATGAAAGCGCTGCGGCGAGAACAGGGCGCCTAACCGGGCCGAGAATGAGCGACCTCTACTCAGTCCTGAAGCAGTCGATCCTCGATCGACGTTTGCGATCGAAAGCGGCCCGCAAGGACGTCTACGCCCAGGCGCGGACTGCTGTTATCCGTCAGTTGTGGACCTACGATCCGCCGCTCGGTGAATCCGAGATCGAGGACCGGATCGGTGAGTTCGACCATGCGGTCGAAATCATCGAGGCCGATGTCGCGCAAATCTTCGCGGAGGCCCGCGCCCCTGCCCCGCAGCGCCCCGCCACCCGGCAACTGCCCGGCCCGACCAACCCGCCGGTTCTTGAGGGCTACGACGAGGAGGCGGACTACACGCCTGCGATCGCCGCCCTACGAGGCCAACCACCGGAGAAGACCTCCGGGGATCGCGGACAGCGAACGGCCGGGAGGCAGGAGATCGCGAGGCGGCGTCCAAGCGTGGCTGAAATTGAAAAGGCCCTGGCCCAATCGGGCCTGAATGAAGGGCGGACATACGACTTGCGCCCGGACAACCGTGAGCCTGACGACCAGGAGGCGGAAGCCTACCCGGCGCAACCCGAAGCGTCGCCCGACGATCCGTACGACGATCGGGAGAGGCGTAGGCTCTCCGAACCCAATGAAGAACGTTACGAATCCGCGGCCGACGGCGTCGGATCGGAACCGGCTTATGAGGAGGACGCCTACGACGAAGGTGACCCTTCCGAAGACCGCTACGAAGAGGACGCTGCGCCTCAACTGCGCCGCTGGTGGACCTGGCGCGAGCTTTCTGAGAAGCATCGCATTCTCGCCCTGCTCTCGGCCATTGGCGGGTTGGTCGTCATCCTGATCGTCCTTGGCGCCGTGCTGTTCTTCGGCTCAGGCGGAGCGACCAACGTCAGCCCGACCGTGGCGACCGGCACCAACACGCCAGCCGGCGTGCCGCCACCTCCCCGGCCCGCATCCGAAGATGGCTCAGCGGTCGTCCAGAGCTTTGTCGTTTTCGACGGGCGCGATCCTACCGTCTTCCAGACCGGCCCCGGTAATCCGATCCGTTTCGCGGGCGCAAATACCGGCGGGTACGCCAGGATTTCCTCTTCGGCCTCGGACTCAGGGGTCCGGGTGGTTATCGGCCCCGGCCTTGCCGACCGGCTGGCGGGGCAATCGATACGGATAACGGTCTCGGCTCGCTCTGCCCACGAAAATGGCGCAGTCGGGCTTCGCTTTGCCTATCAGAGCGGGATAGCGCTCAGCCCGTGGCAGACGGAGAATCTGCAGCCCGACTTCGTCGCGCAGACCCTGACCTGGCGCGTGCCTAAGCAGCGCACCGACCCGGATGGGGACTATATCCTGATCGAACCGGGCATCCCCGGGGACGGCACCGGGGCCGATATCAACTCCATCCGGATCGACCTGCTCGGCTAGCGGCGGCGGACATTCCGTCGTCGCGCCTTCCGGTCACTTCCCGAGATAGCCGCCGCGACGCAGCCGCTCGACGACCCGTTCCGCCAGCTCATCGGGATCGGCGGTCGATGTCTCCAGATGAATATCCGGGTTCAGCGGTGGCTCGTAGGGCGACGAGATACCGGTGAAATGCGCGATCTCACCGGCTCGCGCCTTCTTGTAGAGGCCCTTCGGGTCGCGGGCCTCGACAATCGCCAGCGGCGCATCGACGTAGACCTCGAGAAACTCATCCGCCGCGACGAGTTCGCGCGCCATGTCGCGCTCCGAACGGAATGGCGAGATGAAGGAGACGAGGACGATCAAGCCCGCATCGACGAAGAGTTTCGCCGCCTCGCCCACCCGGCGGATGTTCTCGACCCGGTCGGCATCGGTAAAGCCGAGGTCTCGGTTAAGTCCGTGGCGGACATTGTCGCCATCGAGCAGATAGGTGTGCCGCCCCATCAGGTGCAGCTTCTTCTCGACGAGGTTGGCAATAGTTGACTTGCCCGCGCCGGAAAGGCCGGTGAACCAGAGAATGACCGGCCGCTGGCCCTTGGCGTCGGCGCGACTGCGCTTGTCGATATCGAGAGCCTGCCACTGGATGTTGGTCGCCCGGCGCAGCCCAAAGCGGATCATG
>JBBQGL010000094.1:0-16439 GCA_038323025.1 Hyphomicrobiales bacterium | reverse complement strand
ATATCGATCAGCCGGTCGTGACCATCCGTACCACCTACAAGGGCGCCACGCCGGAGACCGTCGACAAGGAAGTCACCCGCGTCGTGGAAGGCGCGGTGGCGCGCACGCCGGGCGTCACTTCGATCGAGTCGATCAGCCAGGCCGGCCAGAGCCGGGTCACTGTCGAGTTCGACCAGTCCGTGGCTCTTGATGCGGCGGCCAGCGACTTGCGCAGCGCCGTCGGCAATATCCAGAACCAGCTCCCCAACGACCCGAACCTGCAGCAGCCGACGGTTGTCAAGGCTGACGCGAACTCCGACGCGATTATCCGCCTTGCCGTGACCTCGAGCACCATGTCGATCGACCAACTGTCGGAACTGGTCGACAACACCATCGCCGACCGCCTCGCCGCCGTCGAAGGCGTCGCCGACGTGCAGACCTATGGCGACCGGTTGCCCATCGTGCGCATCATGATCGATCCGGCAAAGATGGCGGCCCGCAACCTGTCCATCGCGGACCTCGAGGCGGCGGCGAAATCCGTCGCCCTCGATGCGCCGGCCGGCAATATCGACGACGGCCTCACCTCGCTGCTCGTCCGCGCCAACGCCAGCGCCTCGGATCCGAGCCAGGTCGGCGGCATCCAGATAGACCAGAACACCAAGATCGGCGACGTCGCCGATGTGGTCTATGGCCCGGCCGACGTGGTCACCGGCCTCCGCTTCAACGGCAAGACCGGCGTCGGCATGGGCATCATCCGCCAGGCCAAGTCAAACACTCTCGCGGTTTCGCAGGGCGTCCGCGCCGCGATCGCCGACCTCAACAAGACGCTGCCGAAGGGCGTCCAGATCGTGGTCACCTCCGACGACGCCACCTTCATCGGCGGCGCCATTCGCGAGGTTCTGTTCACCCTCGGCCTCGCGACTCTCATCGTCATCGGGGTGATTTTCGTATTCCTGCGCTCGGTCCGCATCACATTCATTCCTGCGGTGACGGTGCCCGTCGCCCTGATCGGCACCATCGCCGCCATCTGGCTCGCCGGCTTCTCGGTCAACATCCTCACCCTGCTTGCCCTGGTGCTGGCCACCGGCCTCGTCGTCGACGATGCCATCGTGGTCATCGAGAACATCGCCCGCAGACGTTCGGTGGATAAGCTCGGACCGCGCGCCGCGGCGGTGCTCGGCACGCGCCAGGTGTTCTTCGCCGTGCTGGCGACCACCGCGACGCTGGTTTCCGTGTTCGTGCCGATTTCCTTCTTCCCCGGCACCGCCGGCCGGCTGTTCTCCGAATTCGGCTTCGTGCTCGCCTTCTCGGTCATCCTCTCCTGCTTCGTCGCGCTCACCCTCTCGCCGATGCTGGCCTCCCGTTGGATCGGGGCGCACGACGACGAGGACCACGCGAAGTCGCGCAATCCGGTTGCGCGAGCGGTCAACCGTATCGGCAGCGCCGGAATGCGCTTCTACCGGCGCACCCTCGATGCCGCGCTGGCCGCGCCCTTCATCGTCATCGTTGCGGCCCTGGTTTTTGCCGGGGGGGCCGTGCTGGTTTACCAGCTGCTGCCCGAGGAGCTGACTCCTCAGGAGGATCGCGGGACGGTGCTGATCTCGGTCAGCACCGCGCAGGGCGTTTCGATCGAATACACCGATACCCAGATGCGCCAGGTCGAGCGCATCGCCACGCCTTACGTGAAGAGCGGCGAGGCTACCGCGCTCTTCTCGATAACCGGCGGGTTTGGCGGCGGCAGCTCCAACAGCGGCTTCATGATCCTGACGCTGGCGCCATGGGATCAGCGCGCCCGCAGCCAGCAGGTGATTTCCGCCGAGATCAGCAAGAAACTGCAGTCGCTCGCCGGCGCCCAGGTGTTCCTGCGCACGTCGAACAGCCTTGGCATCCGTGGTGGCGGGCAGGGCTTGCAGTTCGCCGTCACCGGCAGCGACTACAACGAACTTGCCGCCGACGCGCAGAAGCTGATTGCCGCGCTGTCGCAGGTGCCGGGCTTCGCTTCCGTGCGCCTCGCCTACGATACGACCCAGCCCCAGGTCTCGATTGAGATCGATCGCGCCAAGGCCGCCGATCTCGGCGTCCCGCTGGCGACCGTCGCCGCCGCCGTCACCACGCTCCTCAACGGCGACCAGGTCGGCACCTATTACGTCGGGAACGATTCGATCGACGTCTATGTCATGGCGCCGACCGGCTATATCCAGAATCCGCACGACCTCGACAATTTCCAGCTGAAGACGACGGCGGGCAAGATGATCCCGCTCTCCTCGGTCATCACCTACAAGGAGGCGGCGGTTGCTCCGCAGCTCAGCCGCGAGGACCAGAAGGCGGCCGTGCCGCTGCAGGCGGGGCTCAATCCCGGCTTCGATCTGCGCAGTGCCATGAACGCGCTCACCACCGTCGCGGCGACGGCGTTGCCGCCAGGCACCGGCATCAAGTTCCTTGGCGAGGCGGCGAAGCTGAACGAGGCTTCCGGTGGCGTCATCCAGACCTTTGGGTTTGCCCTGCTCGTCGTTCTCCTCGTTCTGGCGGCGCAGTTCGAGAGCTTCAACAGCGCCATTATCCTCCTGTTCACGGTGCCTTTTGGTCTCGCCGCGGCGATCTACGCCATCTATCTCACCGGCGGGTCGCTCAACATCTACAGCGAAATCGGCCTCATCATGCTCGTCGGCCTGATGGCCAAGAACGGCATCCTGATCGTCGAGTTTGCCAACCAGTTGCGTGACCAGGGACAGTCGGTGGGCGAGGCCATCCGCAACGCCTGCATGATCCGCGTGCGGCCGGTGACCATGACAATGCTCGCCACCGTCTTTGGCGGCCTGCCCTTGGTATTGCGCGGCGGCGCCGGCGCTGAGGCGCGCCAGGCGCTCGGCTGGATCATCGTCGGCGGCCTCGGCTTCTCGACCATCACGACGCTGTATTTGACCCCGATCGCGTTCAGCCTGCTCGCCCGCTTCTCCAAGCCGCGCGTCGCCGAGCGCCTGCGGCTGGAAAAGGAACTCGCCGATGCGCGGAACGCGGCGGTGCACCTGACCGCCACCCCCGAGGAGGACGGCGAGGAGCTGAGGGTCGCGGCGGAATAGGGAGGAGCCATAAATGCTTTCCGGGGGCAGTGTCAGGATAGCGGCGACCGCCGCGCCGCGCCCCCGGATGCCGTCCGTGGTGCGGGGCAGGGCGGTGATGCCTCGGTTTGCCGCGCCGGCTCGCCGTGTGACCTCTGCCTTCATCCGCTATGGTCACCGGCGGGCGGTGTCTGGCGCGATCGGGAGAAGCGGCGTGGCGGAAGGGCCGGATCGCGAGGGCATCGCGCTCGACCGTGCGCTGATGGCGCGGATCGCCGCCGGTAACGAAGCCGCCTTTGCCACGCTCGCCGGGGAGGAAACGCCCGGGCTCCTGCGCTTCGCCCGATCCTTGCTCGCCGAGAGCCCGGCCGAGGCCGAGGAAATTGTTCAGGAGGCGCTCCTCCGGCTTTGGCGCCAGGCGGCCGCGTGGAAGCCTGAAGGCCGCGTCTCGACCTGGCTGCATCAGGTGGCCTACCGGCTGTCGATCGACGCGATTCGGCGGCGCCGTCCCTCGGTGACGATCGAATCGGTGGAGACCGAACTGGAGGACGAAGCACCGGTTCCCGATGCGCGTCTCATGCAGATCGACGACGTCAACGCGGTTCGCGCCGCGGTCGCCCGCCTGCCGGAGCGGCAACGTACCGCGCTGCTGCTTTGTCACTTCCAGGACATGGGGCAGGGCGAGGCGGCCCTGGTCATGGGAATTGGCGAACGTGCCTACGAATCCCTGCTTGCCCGGGCGCGCCGCCGGTTGAAGGCGCTGCTCGGCGACGGCCGGTCGATAGAAGAGGAGGGAGCAAGTCATGGACGCTGATCGTGAGGATCGCAGGAATGTCCTTGCCGGCGCGATCGATCGTTACGGCGCCGATTTCAACCGCTGGCCCGACAAGAGCCTTGCCGGCGAGGGCCGCGCTGCGGTGCTTGCCGACCGGGTCCTTGCCGCCTATCGCGACGATGCTCTGGCGCTGGCCGGGGGCCTGCGCGCCGCGCGCGCCGCGGCGGACAGCGAAGCCGCGGCGAGCGGCGCCGTTGACCGGGTGCGCGCGGGCGTGCTCGCCGGCATTGGTTCCCGGGGCATGCGCGTCAACTGGGTGGCGGTGGCGGCTACGCTGGTGCTCGCGGCCGGGCTCGGCGGCATCTTCGACCTGACGGTCGTCGGGACCCAGGACCGGCCGTCGCCCTACGACGTGGTCACCCTCGACCCGCTCGCTATCGGGGTTGCCGAGGAGGCGGTTCGATGACTTCGATAGCGCTCCCCGCGAAACGCAGGCCGCGCTGGGTGTTGCTTGCCCTGGTCGCGTCGCTTGCGGTCAACGCCTTCTTCCTCGGCGCGCTGGCGACCGACTGGCTGGATCTCGGCTGGGGCGGAAAAGGTGGCAGGGGGCTGAACTTCGAGCTGCGCTGGCTGCAGGGCCGGTTGCCTGACGCGGGCATGGACAAGGTCGTGGCCGCGGTGGATGCGGCGCGCCCCGCGGCCGAGCGTCACTATGACCGGTTGAAGGAATTGCGCGGCCAGCTCGGGGCGCTTGCCGCAGCGCCGGCACCCGACCGGGCCGCCATCGATGCGCAACTTGCTGAAATCCGGGCCGAGATCGACCGCATGCTGACCGAGCTGCAGCGCACATCGATGGATGCGCTGCTCACGTTGCCAGCCGATATGCGTGCGAAACTGGCGGAGAAGCAGACGGCTAGATAACCCCGCGGGACGGGCAAGGGGGAGATGGAGCAGGCGTCACGAGCGCCACTTCGGCCTGTGGCCTGCCCGGCAGAGGGTGTCGGAAAAAAAACGCAACACCTGACCCGGACATTGACGGCAATCACCGGAACGAAGTGCCCTATCTCCCCCTTTGACCGTGAGATTCGTCTTGGACGAATCGATTGGCCATCCCTGTTTTCCGCCTCGCGCCCGGTTAAACGCAACACGATCAGCGGCTTATTCTGCCAGACCATGCCCGGCGGCTTCGTCCGGCAGAAGTCAAGTATAGAGCAGTCTCGTTTGACATTTCAATGACCTGCCGGCGGGCGGGATCGCTTGGCCACGCGCTCGCCGATGGTACGTTAGCGTACCGGCCGCCCTGGCTAGACCGAGTTGCGCTCGACCAGGGGACCTTTTTCCTTGATCTGCAGCGGACGGCTTCCCGGCCGCGACGTCAGGTCGATCAGCGCCTCGACCGCTTTTGCGCCCATCTCGAAATGCGGCAGCACCACCGTCGTGAGGGCCGGGCGCATGTAGCGCGCCGTCTCGCGGTCGTCGTAGCCCATGACGGCCACATCGCCCGGAATGGCGACGTCGACCTCGCGGAGCGCGTCGTAGCAACCGATCGCCATCAGGTCGTTGGCGCAGAAGATCGCGGTCGGCGGATGCTTCAGTTCCATCAGCTCGCGCGTCCGCTGATAGCCCGTCGACGGCTCCCAGTTGCCGTCCCGGACGAGTTCCGCGTCATACTTGATGCCGGCGGCGGCGAGCGCCTTCCGGTAGCCCTTCAGGCGGTCGCGCGAGGCCTCCATCCACGGCTCGCCGTTGATGAAGCCGATCCGGCGATGGCCGCCCTGGATAAGGCGCTCGGTTCCGGTGCGTCCGCCGGCGACCTCGGCGGGAACCACGGAGGTGAGCGACCGGTCCCCGAGGTAGCAGTTGAGGAGCACCGTCGGCTTCTGGAACAGGAACGGGCGCGGCTCGACCCGTACCGTATGGATGCGGCCGTAGATGAGGCCGAGGAGCGGCTGGCGTAGAATCGAGGTCAGCACCGCCTGTTCCATCTCGGCGTCGCCGCGCGTGACCGCCAGGCTGATGGTCAGCCCGTTCGCCCACGCGCGCTCGCGCGCGCCGTCGAGCGCCATCGCCATCCACGGGTCGGTCGATATCTCGTTGACGACAAACCCGATGGTGGTGGCATCGGCCCGCGCGGCCAGGTCGGGGCCACGGCTCACCAGCCGGTAGCCGAGACGCGATGCGGCGCTGAGCACGCGCTGGCGGGTGTCGGCCGACAGCCGCGCGCCTTTCGCGTGGTTGAGCACCAGCGAGACGGTGGTTTGCGACACCCGCGCCTCGAGGGCGACGTCGGTCATCGTCGGGCGCGACGGGCCCCCGGGATGACGAGTGACGCGGTCGGCACGCGGCCGCCCCGGGTCGCGGGGCGAACGCCGGTTCCTGGAGGCGGGGGGGACCATTGTTTCCACCGGCATACAGATGCCACAGGTTGAGCGCTAATAATATTCGCAAAAATCGTGGCCGTAACTGATTGAAATATAAGAGCATTTCATATGAAATTCATACGATAATTGACTCGCCCGGGAAGGAATGGAACACTTCTCTGCAAGCGACCGGCGTCTTGAGAACTGCGTCGCAGCCGCCCCACCGGGCGGCAGGAGGAGAGGACTGCATCGGCCAGGCATTTGCCGATCTCGAAGCCACAAAAGACCATCATTGGAGGAACGCATGAAACGTATTCTGCTTGCGGGTATTTCACTCGCGGTCGGCTTGGCCGTCAGCACCGCCTATGCAGCTGACAAGCCGATCATCGCTTTCGTCGTGAACGGACCGTCCGATTTCTGGAAGATCATGGAAGCGGCCGTCGCCCATGCCCAGAAGGACCTGCCGGACGTCGATCTGCAGTTCAAATATCCCGAGCGCGCCGACGCCGCCGTTCAGCGCCGCATGCTGGACGACCTCGTGGCTGCCGGCGCGGCCGCCATTTCGGTGTCGGTCGTCGATCCGCCGACCTCGACGGACGCCCTCAACGGCGTCGCCGCGAAGATTCCGGTCTTCACGTTCGACTCTGACGCCACCCAGTCGAAGCGCGTCGCCTATGTCGGTTCGTCGAACACCCAGCTCGGCACCATGGCGGGCGAGCTGATGAAGAAGGCGATGGCTGGCAAGCAAGGCAAGTGCATCGGCTTCGTCGGTCTTCCCGGCGCCGACAATGCCAAGGAGCGTATCAACGGCTACAACGCCGCGGTTAAGGGTACGGGCCTTGAGCTGATCGACGTTCGCGGCGACGACATCGACCAGACCCGCGCGCGCGCCAACGTGGACGACGTCCTTGTCGCCCATCCCGAAGTCAACTGCATGGTCGGCTTCTATTCCTACAACCCGCCGCGCATGTACGAGGCGCTGAAGGATGCCGGCAAGCTCGGCCAGATCACGGTCGTCGCGTTTGACGAAGACCCGATCACCCTCGGCGCCGTCGCCGATGGCTCGTTCGCCGGCACGGTCGTGCAGAACCCCTATGAGTGGGGCATCCAGAGCGCCCACCTGATCGCCGACTACCTGAAGGGCGACAAGTCGAAGATCCCGGCAGACGGGGTCATGATCATCCCGGGCGTGACGCTGACCAAGGACAACGTCAAGCAGTTCCAGGAAGACTTCCAGAAGAAGCTCAAGGGCTAGGCCGTCTCGAGTACCCGCAGCCGGGAGAACCGGCTGCGGGTTCCCTCCGAACCGGTTCCCGGATAGTCATCCAGCGTAATGAACGCGCCCGTGCATTCCGTGGCTGAGTCGCAGCCTTCCGCTCAGCCATTCCTGAGGCTTTCGGGTCTTCGCAAGACCTATCCCGGCGTCGTGGCCCTGTCCGATTTCAGCATGGAAGTGCGCCCCGGCGAGGTCATCGGCCTGGTCGGCGAAAACGGTGCCGGCAAGTCGACGCTGATGAAAAGACTCGGCGGGGTGATCGAGCCCGACCACGGCACCATCGAGATCGACGGCGTCGAGCACAAGGCGCTGACGGTCGCGCAGTCGATCCAGGCGGGTATCGCCTTCGTCCATCAGGAACTCAATCTCTTCGACAACCTGAGCGTTGCCGCCAACGTCTATATCGGCCGCGAGCCGACCAAATTCGGATTTCTGCGGCTGGTCGACACCGAATCGCTCGCCATGACCGTCCAGCCCTATCTCGACCGTCTTGGCGCGGCGTTCTCGCCCGACACGCTGGTCTCGCGGCTCTCGCTCGCCCAGCAGCAGATCGTCGAGATTGCCAAGGCGCTCAGCCTCAAGTCGCGACTGGTCATTCTCGACGAGCCGACCTCCAGTTTGCCGATCGCCGAAACCGAGAGGCTGCTCGAGGTCATCGCCGGGCTCAAGGCGCAGGGTATTTCCGTCATCTTCATTTCGCACCGCCTGCACGAGGTGGTCGAGGCTTCCGACCGCGTCGTCGTGCTGCGCGACGGCCATCTGGTCGGCACCCTCGAAGGCGAGGCCATCGACCACGACACCATGGTCAGGATGATGGTCGGTCGCGAACTCAAGGTCGACTATCGGCCACCGGCAATGAGAGACGGGGAAACCGTCATCTCGGTCACGGGCGTGCGCACCACTACCTACCCGACCCACCAGGTCGACCTCGATCTGCGGGCCGGCGAAATCCTCGGGCTGGCGGGCCTTGTCGGTGCCGGCCGTACGGAGCTCGCGCGCGTTCTGTTCGGTATTGACCGGCCGTACGGAGGCAGCGTCAAACTGAACGGCCGGGAGGTGCGCTTTGCGACCTCGGCGGACGCGGTGAGTGCCGGCGTTTTTCTCGTGCCGGAGGACCGCAAGGCCGCCGGTCTGCTGCTCGATCTTCCCATCGCGCAGAACATAACGCTTCCCAATCTGCGCGCCTACGCGCGCGGCAGTATCATCGCGCAGGACGCCGAGCTGGAGCAGGCGGAGCGGAGCCGGCGCGAGCTCGACATCCGGACAGCCAACGTTTCGCAGCGGACCGCATCCCTTTCCGGCGGCAACCAGCAGAAGGTCGTGCTCGCCAAGTGGCTGGCCATGAAACCCAAGGCCATCATCTTCGATGAGCCGACGCGGGGCATCGACGTCGGCGCCAAGGCGGAAATCTATGACCTGATGCGCAAGCTGTCGGACTCGGGCGTCGCGGTTTTCATGATCTCGTCCGACCTGGAAGAAGTGATCGGCGTCTCCGATCGTGTCGCGGTCATGCATGAGGGGCGCATTCAGGGTATTCTCGACCGTGCTCAATGCAGCCAGGAAAACATCCTGCGGCTGGCGGTGGGAAACCCGGTCGCCGGGCTTGCAGCTTAAGGGACGGGGCTGATGCAGAAGAAAGACCTGTGGCTCTTCGTGCTGATACTCGTGATCGGCGCAATCACGGCCATCAGGCAGCCGCTGTTCCTGTCTCCGATCAACGTCGCCAATACCGCCAATCTGGTCGGCCTGTTCGGCATATTCGCGATCGGCCAGGGCTTCGTCATCATCACCGGCGGCATTGAGCTCTCGGTGGGCTCGATCATCGCTCTCCTCGGCGTGATCTTTGTCGATTTTATCGCCAACAAGGGCGTCCCATGGCCGCTGGCGGCGGTGATGGTTCTGGCGATCGGCCTGGTGATGGGGCTGGTGCACGGGCTGCTGATCACGAAAGCCAGACTGCAGCCGTTCGTCGTGACCCTCTGCGGCCTGCTGATCTATCGCGGGGTAGCCCGCTTCTATACCAAGGACGCGACCGCAGGCTTTCCGTTCGGGGTGAGTTTCCCTGACCTGGAATGGATCACGACCGGACGCACCGACATCGTCGCCCTGATCACCGGCGGGTCGGCGCACTCGATTCTCATTCCGCACGCCTTCTTCATCATGCTCGTGCTTGCGGCCGTCATGTGGGTGGTCCTCCACCGCTCGGTTTTCGGCCGCTATCTCTACGCCGTCGGCAAAAACGAAGAAGCCGCGCGCTACTCGGGCATCCGCACGACCCGCGTGATCGTTGCGGCCTACATGATCTGCACGACGACGGCGGCGTTGGCGGCGATCTTCTTTGCCATGTACACCCGTTCGATCCTGCCCTCGGGTCACGGCAATTTCTACGAGCTCTATGCGATTGCCGCCGCGGTGCTCGGCGGCTTTTCGCTGCGCGGCGGCGAGGGTTCTATCGTCGGCGTCGTGCTCGGCACGATCCTCCTCCAGATCCTGCAGAACCTGGTCAACCTGCTCGGCATCCCCTCGTCGCTGAACTTCGCGGTGATGGGCTCGGTCATTCTGATCGGCGTGCTCGCCGACCAGCAATTCGACCGCTACCGGCAGCGTGCAGCGGTTGCCCGCGGTCGCGCGCAAGCCGGGCCGCCGGTCGCCGAGGCGGCGAAGTAGCTACGCCTGGAGATCGTCCCGGCTGCGCGCATGCGCCGGAGCGCCGCCGCCGCCGGCGGCCTTGTTGGCGCGGCGGGCGCGCCTCCGGTTGCCGATGCGGTTGAAGAAGCCGCGGACATGCGCCAGTGCGGAGAGTGACGCCGGGGTAACCACCAGGGTCAGGATGGTCGCGAAACCGAGGCCGAAGACGATCGCCGTCGACAGCTGGATCCACCATTGCGTCGAGGGGGCTCCATAGGTGAGCTCCCGGTGGACGAAGTCGAGGTTGAGCCCGAACGCGATCGGCAGCACTCCGAGGATGGCGGTCACCGCCGTCAGCAGAACAGGCCGGGCTCGCTCGCGGCAGGTCCGCAGGATCGCTTCCTCGAAGGGTACGCCCTCGCGGCGCAATCGGTCATAGGTATCGATCAGCACGATGTTGTTGTTGGTCACCACGCCGGCGAGCGCGATGATGCCGACGCCGGTCATCACCACCCCGAAGCCCTGGTGCATCACGATCAGCCCGATGAACACGCCGATCGTGGACAGCAGGATCGCCGATAGCACGATGGCGACGCTCGACAGCTTGTTGAACTGGGCGAGCAGCACCGCGAAGATCAGGAAGATCGCCGCGCCGAAGGCCTTGCCGAGGAAGGCGCCGGCCTGGTTGCGCTCCTCGTCCTCGCCCTTCAGCTTCCAGGTGACCAGACCCTTGAAGTCGGTCTTCGCCATTTGGGCGACGATTTGCTGCTGGATCACCGAGGTCGGCACGCCGGCTATGACATTGGCGGTGACCGTCACCACGCGGTGGGCGTCGACGCGATTGATCAGGCCGACGCGCTCGGCCGGAACCCGGGTGATGAAGTTACCGATCGGCACCGAGCCGGCGGCCGTCTGGATCTGCAGGTCGTCGATCTGGTTGAGCGTGCGGCGGTCTTCGGGAACCCGGACAATGATATCGACCGGCTTGTCGCTGCTCGGCGGCCGGTAGTCCGTGATCTTCATGCCGTTTGTGACCAGCTGCACCATCGAACCCACGGTACCGACGCCGATGCCGTATTTGGCCGCCTCGGCCTTGTCGATCTCCAGGCGCCAGTCGATGCCCGGCATCGGCAGGCCGTTATCGAGGTCGCGGATCTGCGGATATTTCGCGATCTCGGCGGCAACCGATTTCGCCGCCGCCGTCAGTGCGTCGGGATAGTCGCTGGCGAGCTGGATCTGGATCGGCTTGCCCGTCGGCGGCCCTGCCTGCGCGGCCGTCACCTCGACGCGGATGCCGGGGATGACCGCACTGATGTCGCGAATCTCGTTCATGATCGCGCTCGCCGGCCGGCGCTTCTGCCAGTCGACGAACTCGAACTGCACCTGCCCGATGACGTCCTCGGTGATGTCGTTGGAGCCCTGCGACATGTCGCCCGAGCGGGCGTAGACCGTCGACAGCTCCTTCATGTCGAGGAGCTTGGCCTCGACCTGGCGGACCAGGCGGTCCTTCTCGGCAAGCGAAATGTTGCCGCGGGCATGGACGAGCACCACCCCGGTATCCGGCTCGACGTTCGGGAAGAATTCCACCGGCGCGCCAACGCGCGAATAGACGATCGGCACGCCGACAAGCATGGCGACGGCGATGAGCAGCGTCAGCCAGGGATGGTGGACGGCCAGCCGCACGGTCTTCATGTAACCGCCGTCGCGCGGCGCCGCGTCGTGATGGACGACATGCGGCCGGCCGATGAGCGCGCCCAGCGTCGGCGTGAAGATCAGCGCCGAGACCAGCGAAGCCGAGAGCGTCGCGATCAGCGTGATCGGCAGGTATTTCATGAACTGGCCGACGATGCCCGGCCAGAAGAGGAGAGGGGAGAAAGCCGCGATGCGGGTGAGCGTCGCCGCTATGACCGGTCCCGACATGCGGCTCGCGGCGAAGACATAGGCCTCGCGCGGATGCATGCCCTCGCTCATTCGCCGCTCGGCGAATTCCGAAACGATGATGGCGTCGTCGACCAGCATGCCGACCGCAAGAATCAGGCTGAAGAGCACGACGATGTTCATCGTCAGGCCGGCCAGCGACAGGCCGAGGATGCCGGCGAGGAACGAGACCGGAATGGCGATGCCGATGAACACCGAGGCGCGGCCGCCGAGGATGAACAGGATGATGACGACGACCAGCAGCACGCCGGTCAGAACGCTGTTCTGCAGGTCGCCGAGCATCTGCTTGATGAACTTCGACTGGTCCTGCAGGAAGCGGACCTGCAGGCCGGCCGGCCAGCTCTTCTGGATCTGGGCGATCGCGGCTTTCACCCCGTCGACCGTCTCGATCAGGTTGGCGCCGGCGCGCTTGGAGATTTCGATGGTCACCGCCGGGCGTCCGTCGACGCGGGTTACCGAGGTGGCGTCCTTGAAGGTCGGCAGGATGGTGGCGACGTCGCCGAGGGTGACCGCGGCAGCGTTCGATGCCGCCACCGGAATGTGCAGGATGTCTTCCGGCGATTCGATCAGCGCCGGCACCTTGACCGCGAAGCGGCCCTGCGGCCCCTCGAGCGCGCCCGCCGCGACCAGGCTGTTGCCGCTGGCCGCAACCGCCGCGAACTGGTCGAGCGAAACGCCGTAGCTCTTGAGCAGCATCGGCTCGGCGATGATCTCCACCACCTCGTCGCGCGTCCCCTGCAGGCTCGCCGAGAGAACGCCCGGCACCTGCTCGATCTGGTCCTGCGCGTCGTGGGCAAGCTTGTTGAGCGTGCGCTCGGACAGGTCGCCCGAAAGCGTGACCACGACCACCGGCATGAGGCTGAGA
Organism: Hyphomicrobiales bacterium; assembly: GCA_038323025.1. Classification (GTDB taxonomy): domain Bacteria; phylum Pseudomonadota; class Alphaproteobacteria; order Rhizobiales; family Kaistiaceae; genus JAFKKF01. The sequence continues at coordinate 3,559 of JBBQGL010000094.1, read as the reverse complement.
TTGACCTCGAAGACGCCCGGCTCGTCGGCGGCCGCCGGCAGGTCGCGCTTGGCGTCGTTGACCTTGGCGCGCACGTCCTGCAGGGCCACTTCCGGTGTGAAGCCGGCCTCGAATTCGAGCAGCACGTAGCCGCCGCCCTCGAACGCCGCCGCCCGCATTTCCTTGACATTGGCGATCGACTTGAACTGCGTCTCCACCGGCCGCACCAGCAGGCGCTCGGCGTCCTCCGGCGAGATGCCGCGCTCGGAGAGCTGCACGTAGATGATCGGAACGGTTACGTCGGGGTTGGCTTCCTTGGGGATGCTGGAATAGGCCACCAGCCCCGCGACCAGGATGAAGGCGAGGACGGCAAGCGTAAGCCGGGCGTGCCCGACGGCGAAGTCGACGATGCGTCTCATGCTGGCGGCTCGGTCTTGGTGGCGGCGGGGGCCGCGTCGGCGGCCGAAACTGCTTCGACGGGGTCGCCGTCCTTGACGAAATCCTGGCCGACGACGATGACCCGCACCGGCTTGTCGATGCCCGTCACCCAGACCGTCTCGCGGCCGTCGTCGACGAGAGCCACCGGCACGAAGCGCGCCAGGCTCTTTTCGTCGGCGATGCGCACGCCGAGTTCGCCCGTGTCGGAGAAGATGAGCGCCGAGCGCGGCACCGCCGCCGCTTGCATCGGCGCCAGCGCCACGGTCATTTCGCAGGTCACCCCGTCGGCGATCGTCGCGCGCGGATTGGGCATGCGCGCCTCGACCCGGTAGGTGCGCGTCGCCTTGTCGGCGCTGAGGCTCACGAAGCTGACCGAGCCGTTGACCGTGTTGCCGTCGATGAACCGGATCATTGCGACCTGGCCGATGGCGAGCGAGCCGCGCTGGCGCTCGCTGACCGAGCCGATCGCCAGCATCGGGTCGGGGCCGACCACCTCGGCGATCTGGGCGCCCGGCTGTACCGCCTGTCCGACCTCGACCGGGACCGTGTCGACGATGCCGTCGACCGGCGACTTGATCCGCGTCTTGTCCGCTTCCGCCTCTGCCGCCGCGACGCCCGCCTGGGCCGCGGCGATCGCCGCCTGCAGCGCCGGCAGGTTGTTGCGCGGCTGGTCGCCGCGGTCGATGAGCGGCTTCTGGGCATTGTACTCGGCCTGGCGCTGCTCCAGGAGCGCCTGCGCCTGCTTGACCGAGGACAGGCGTCCTTCGTCGGAGAGCACCGCCACCACGTCGCCGGCGTGCACCGACGTGCCGCGCTTGACCTTCAGGTCGACGATGATGCCTGCGCCCCGTGCCACGGCGACCGAGCGCTGGTCGGACTGGGTGAAGCACGAGAGAACGATCTGGCGCTGGTGTTTCTCCGGCGTTGCCGTGGCTACGCTCACCTTCTGCACCGGAACCGGCGGCGGCGCCGCCGTTTCGGCGGGGGCGTCCGCGGTGGTCGCGGCCGGCTTCTGCCCGAGCTGCCCGGAGAAAATCCAGGCGGCGGCGCCGACAACCAGAAGAACGGCAATGATGCGGCTGGGCCTGAAAATGCGCGATGCCATTACGCGTCACCGGAATTGTTGATGCTGGTTGCCGCCTGTCGGACAGGCGCGACTCCGCCCATATAGCTGTTGCAGCGCACAAATTGAACAGAAATGTCGCCACAGGATTACCGGCTGTGACCCCATTCACAGCGCGGCAAGCCGCATTGCCCGTCTTCGCCGGTGTTGCCCTGCGCCTCCGAGGCCATTGACGGGGGGCAATATCGAGGCAACATCCCGCCAGCGCAACCCGATTCAGGGCGGGCTGGGAGGCACCGGCATCTTGGACAGGCGGGCCGATGGGGTCGAGGCGAACGGTCAGGGGGAACTGGCCGCCCTGATGGCGCGCGTCGCCGCGGGCGACCGGGTGGCTTTCCGTTCACTCTATGACCGCACCTCCGGGAAACTATTCGCGAGTGTCCGCCGTATCTTAGGCAATCAGACTGCCGCGGAGGATGCCGTGCAGGAAGCCTATGTCAGGATCTGGCGCCGCGCGGGTGATTTCGACGCGGGCATCGCCTCGCCGATCGCGTGGATGACCACCATCGCCCGCCATGCCGCCATCGACATCGTGCGGCGCGGAGCCGAGCGGGTATCGGCGTCCGCCGATACCCTCGATGCGGAACTGGCCGAGCGTCTCGCCGATCCGGCCGGGTCCACGCCGGCATCGGGCGGCCGCGCGCTCGCCTCGTGCCTGGACAAGATCGAGGCGGACCGTCGCAGCATGGTCCTCCTCGCCTATTGTTACGGCTGGAGCCGCGAAGAGCTCTCCGCCCGCTTTGCGAAGCCCGTCGCCACCGTGAAGACGGTGCTGAGGCGCAGTCTCATCCTTTTGAAGGAATGCCTCGGTGGCTGACCTCGATCGCGAAGAGCTGGACGGACTGGCGGCCGAGTACGTCCTCGGCCAGCTTGCCGGCGACGAGCGCCGTGCCGCCGAGGCGCGTCTCGCCGCCGATCCGGCGTTCCGGGCCGCCGTCGCCGCCTGGGAGCGGCGCCTGCAGCCGCTTGCCGATACCGCCGGTGAAGTCGCGCCGCCCGGCGGCACCTTCGCCGCCATTCTCGGCCGGCTTGAATCCGCGCCGCCCGCAATTGCCGGCGGCAACGTCGTCGCCCTCCGCCGCTCGCTCGTCCGCTGGCGCATCACCTCGGCCATCGTCGGTGCCGCCGCGGCGGTGCTCGCCGTCGTCGTCGTGCTCGAGCGCACCGGCCCGGCGCAGCAGACAGAGTTCGTCGCCATCCTCACCGCCGAGGGCGCCAAGCCGGCGTTTGTGGCGAGTGTCGATACGGTCAAGGGCACCATCTCGGTCCGCCGCGTCGTCGATGCGGCTCCCGCCGACAAGAGCTACGAACTGTGGGCGATTCCGCCAGGCGGCACGCCGCGCTCGCTCGGCGTCGTCGAGCAGGCAAGCTATCGCCGCGCGCTCGATCTCGCCCCCTCGGGCAACTTCACGTTCGCCATCACGCTCGAGCAGAAGGGCGGCTCCCCCGACGGCACGCCGAAGGGCCCGCTGGTCTTCTCCGGAGCCCTGGTGCCGACCGAGTAGCCGGACGAAGGCAACGATTCGGGAGAGGCTCGGTCCTCCGCTCCCGACTGCAACTCCTCCTCCATCTCCCCCGCAACGGGTGAGAAAAGAACCCACGGACATTTCAGATCCCCCTCGGTAGGTCGCCCGCTCCCCCCTTGTAGGGGAGATAGCGGAGCCGGCATCGCATGAGCGATGCCCGGCGCAGCTACAGGCGGGTATGCCCTCACGCCATCCCAAACGGAAACGGCCCCGCCGTGAGGCAGGGCCGCTCTTTCCGTCTTAGGGGGGCAGATACCGGGACGGGTTGCCGCCCCGGCAGACGGAAAATTACATCTTCGGTACGAGGACCGCGTCGATGACGTGGATGACGCCGTTCGACTGGTTGACGTCCGCGATGGTCACCTTGGCGGAGTTGCCCGACGTATCCCAGACCCAGAGGGCTCCGTCCTTCACCGAGAAGGTGAGGTCGGCGCCTTCGACGGTCTTGTAGGTCGCCTTGCCGCCCATCTTCGTGACGTCGGCCATGATGTCC
>JBBQGL010000093.1:0-16624 GCA_038323025.1 Hyphomicrobiales bacterium | reverse complement strand
GTAATAGCTGTCGAGGATGCAGTTCTCGGCTACCGAAAATTCGGCGATCATGCCGGAGCGCTGGCGGTCCTCGGGAACGTGGGCGATGCCGAGCTTGTGGCGCTCGCGCGCCGACGCCTTGGTGATGTCGGCGCCGAGGAACGAGATGGTCCCGCCGGCGGCTGGACGAAGGCCGGTCAGAGCCTCCACCAGCTCGGTCTGCCCGTTGCCCTGGACCCCCGCGATGCCGACGATCTCGCCTTCGGCGACCGCGAAGTCGATGCCCTGGACCACCCGCTCGTCGCGCTCGTTGAGGATGCGAAGGCCGCTTACGTTGAGCAGTTCCTGGCCGGGCTTGTGCTCGCGCTTTGCGACCGTGAAGCGCACCGGCCGGCCCACCATCATCTCGGCAAGGTCGGCGTCGGTGGCGGTCTTTGGATCGCCCTCGCCTACGATCCTGCCGGCGCGCAGAACGCTGATCCGGTCGGCCACTTCCAGCACTTCGTGGAGCTTGTGGGTGATGAAGACGAGGGCCTTGCCGGCCGCGCGCAGCGAGCGGACGATGCCGAAGAATTCGGTGACCTCAGCGGGAGTAAGCACCGCCGTCGGCTCGTCGAAGATCAGCACTTCCGCCGAGCGGAACAGAACCTTGATGATCTCCACGCGCTGCTGGATGCCGACCGGCACTTCCTCGATGATGGCGTCGGGGTCCACTTCGAGGCCGTGGCTGGCGCTGATCGCCCGCACCTCTGCGCGCGCGCGCTTCATGTCGAGGCGGTCGAACGCGCCGACCGGCTCGACACCGAGGACGACGTTCTCCGCGACGGTGAAGACCGGCACCAGCATGAAGTGCTGGTGGACCATGCCGATGCCGGCGTGGATGGCGTCCTTGGCGTCACGGAAATACGTGGCCTTGCCGTCGATGAGGATCTCGCCCTCGTCCGGACGGTAGAGCCCCGAGAGAACGTTCATGAGGGTGGATTTGCCGGCGCCGTTCTCACCGAGCAGACCCAGAATTTCGCCCGCCCGGATTTTCAGGTTCACGTCGGAGTTCGCTACCACCGCGCCGAAGCGCTTGGTGATGCCGCGTAGCTCGATGTCCAAGACCTAGCGTCCCCGCATCCCTTAGGCTCCTTGCGCGCCCCGAGCCCGGTCGGTTTTTGCCCGCCGCGGCCTGAAGGCGCGGCGGGCAATTGTTGAGGTCAGGTGCAGCGCCTAGCCGCCGACCTTGATCGAGCCGTCGACGATGCCCTTGGCGATCGCGTCGAGCTCGGCCTGGAGGTCCGCCGGAACCGACGAAGCGAGGTCGTGGGCCGGCGCGATCCCGACGCCGCCGCTCTTCAGGTCGCCGACCAGCACGCCGCCCTTGAACGAGCCGTCGAAGGCCTCCGTCACCGCGGTCGCGGTGGTCGATCCGACCTGCTTCAGCACCGACGACAGGAACACGCCCTTGTGGTCCGGGTCGGTGAGGTACTGGTCGGTGTCGACGCCGATGATCTTCAGCTTGTCGACGCCGAGTTCGGCGGCAAGCGCGGCCGAGCCCTGGCCGACCTTGCCGGCGACCGGCATGACGACATCCGCGCCTTCGTCGTTGAGGTTCTTGGCAAAGGCCTTGCCGTCGTCGAGCGAATTGAAGTTGCCGGTGAAGAGTCCTTCCTTCTTCGCCGGATCCCAGCCAAGGACCTTTATCGACTTGCCCTTCTGCTTGTTGTAGTAGTTCACGCCCCAGACGAAGCCGTCCATGAAGTCGGTGACCGGCGGTCCGATATTGATGCCGCCGAAGGTGCCGACGGTCCCGGTCTTGCTGACGCCCGCGGCGAGATAACCGGCGAGGAACGCCGCCTGGTTGGTGGCATAGACCTGACCAAGAACGTTCGGAATGGTCGGATTGTAGGCGTAGTCGACGATGGTGAACTTGGTGCCGGCATTGGCCTCGGCCGCCGCCTTGGTCGCGTCGCCGAGCAGGAAGCCGACGGTGACGATCACGTCGCACTTTTCCCCGACGAACGAGTTGATGTTGGGGACGTAGTCGGTCTCGGCCTTCGACTCGAGGAGCTTGGCATCGAACCCGCCTTTCTTGGCGGCGTCCTGGACGCCGGCCCAGGTATTCTGGTTGAAGCCCTTGTCGTCGACGCCGCCGGTATCGGTGACCGCGCAGGCCTTGAAGGCGAACGCTGGCGCGGCGCTGCCGAAGGCGGCTGCGGCGGCAAATGCGGCAATGGCAGTAATGGCTCTCACTCTCAAGTAACCCTCCATCTCTAGGACTGGTGTCCTTGGATCTCATCCAAGGCGATCCATCAAAAGCAGTGGCGTTTGGCCGGTAACACGCGCCCGCATCTCTTCGGACGTGGTACCCGCCTCGGCTGGTCTCCAGCCTTGCATTTCCTTTTGTCATCGTCGAGAGGCCGGGAAACGATACCCCTATAAGCCCCGCAGTAGATTTGCACGGAGCGCCGGCCTTGACGATTGGCGGTGCGGCAGATTTCATCGCCAGAAGATCAGCCAGAAGGGGAATCGGTGGATCGCGAATTGATCGAAGCGGCGGGCGCGGTGCGCGAGCGCGCCCACGCGCCCTATTCCCGGTTCCCCGTCGGTGCCGCGATCCGCACCGAGGCCGGAACCGTCCACACCGGATGCAATGTCGAGAATGCCTCCTATCCCGAGGGCTGGTGCGGCGAGACCTCGGCCATCGCCAACATGATCGGCGCCGCGGCGAGCCCCGCCGGCCGCCGTATCGCGGCCCTCGCGGTCGTCGCGTCCCGTATAGACGGCAATCTCACCACGCCGTGCGGCGGTTGCCGCCAGCGCATCGCCGAATTCGCCGGGCCGGACACGCCGATCCACGTTGCCGATCCGGAAGGGAAGGGGCGCACGTACCGCCTCGGCGATCTCCTGCCCGCCGCGTTCGCGCTCGACGAGAAGGCGCCATGAGCGACAAGGCCGCGCTGGCGGCTTCGCTCGTCCGCTCGCGGCGGGACCTCTTCTATGAAGTCGGACTGGTTCTCGGTTCGGGGCTGGGAGCGCTGGCCGACATGGTGCGCGACGCGGTCCGCATTCCTTACGAACGGCTCCCCGGTTTTCCGGTGTCGACCGTCTCGTCGCATCGCAGCGAACTGATCGCGGGAACCCTCGAAGGCATCCCCGTCATCGTCCTCGGCGGGCGGGCGCACTACTACGAGACCGGCGATGCGGCGGCGATGCGCGCGCCGATCGCCACACTTGCCGCGCTTGGCTGCGACACGCTCATCCTCACCAATGCCGCCGGGTCGCTCCGCACGGAAGTTGGGCCGGGCGAGATCATGCTGATCACCGATCATATCGCCTGGTCCGGTCGCAACCCGCTGATCGGCGAGGCGAGCGACGAGCGCTTTGTCGGCATGACCGAAGCCTACGATTCCGAGCTACGCGCCGAGATACTCGGCGCCGCCGAGCACGAGGGCGTGAAGCTCGCCACCGGCGTCTACATGTGGTTCTCCGGGCCGTCCTTCGAGACGCCGGCGGAGATCCGCATGGCCCGCATCCTCGGCGCCGATGCGGTCGGCATGTCGACCGTGCCGGAGGTGATCCTCGCGCGCTTCCACGGCCTGAAGGTTGCCGCGGTGTCGACCGTCACCAACTTCGCCGCCGGCATGACCGGCGCCGAACTCTCCCATGCCGAGACCAAGCTGCTCGCGCCGATCGGCGCCGCCAAGCTCGAGCGGGTCATCCGCCGCTACCTCCGCCGCCGTGGCGAAGGCCGGCGCTGGCACTGAAGATGCTGCCGCAGGAAATCATCCGCCGGAAGCGCGAAGGCGTAAGCCTCGACCTCGACGAGGTCGCCTTCATGGTGAAAGGCCTCACCGACGGTTCGGTGACGGAGGGCCAGATCGCGGCCTTCGCGATGGCGATCTTCTTCAAAGGCATGGCGCGCGCCGAGACGATCGCGCTCACCCTCGCCATGCGCGATTCGGGCACCGTGCTGGATTGGTCCGATCTGCCCGGACCGGCGCTCGACAAGCACTCGACCGGCGGTATCGGCGACAATGTTTCCCTGATGCTGGCGCCGATCGTCGCCGCCTGCGGCGCGTTCGTGCCGATGATTTCCGGACGCGGCCTCGGCCACACCGGCGGCACCCTCGACAAGCTCGACGCGATCCCCGGCTACGTGTCGGTTCCCGACGTGGCGCGGTTTCGCCGCACGGTCCGTGAGGTCGGCTGCGCCATCATCGGCCAGACCGCCGACCTCGCCCCCGCCGACGGGCGCCTCTATGCCATCCGCGACGTCACCGCGACGGTGGAATCGGTTCCGCTGATCACCGCCTCGATCCTGTCGAAGAAGCTCGCCGCCGGTCTGTCGGCACTCGTCCTCGACGTGAAGACCGGCAACGGCGCCTTCATGCAGTCGCTCGACGATTCCCGCGCCCTGGCGAAGAGCCTGGTGGAGGTCGCGAACGGCGCCGGTCTCACGACCAGTGCGCTCATCACCGACATGAACGAACCGCTGGCGTCGGCCGCCGGCAACGCGGTGGAAGTGCTGAACGCGGTGAATTTCCTGACCGGTAAGGACGCTGACCTCCGCCTCTATCGCGCCACCACCGCGCTTGCCGCGGAGCTTCTCGTCCTCGGCGGCCTCGCCGATGAGGCAGGCGCGGCGCGCCGGATCGAAGAGGCCCTCGACTCCGGCAGGGCGGCCGAAAAATTCGCGGCGATGGTCGCCGCCCTCGGCGGCCCGGCGGATTTCATCGAGCGCCCGGAAAAATATCTGGCAGCCGCGCCGGTCGTAAGCCCGGTGGAGGCCGACAAGGCCGGCTTCGTCACCGCCATCGACACCCGCGCCATCGGCATCGCCGTGGTGGAACTCGGCGGCGGGCGCATGCGGGCGAGCGATCCGATCGACCCGTCGGTCGGCTTCACGCAACTGGCCCCGCTCGCCGCGGCGATCGAGGTTGGGCAGCCGCTGGCGATGGTGCATGCGAAAAGCACCGCCGATGCCGGGCGGGCGGCCCGGTCGATCCGCGCGGCCTATGCCATCGGCGGGGAACTGCCCCTGAGGCGGACGATCTACGAGCGGATCGGCTAGTTTTAGCCGAGGGCCCCTGGCGAAGCCACGCTTGGCGCTGAGCTTAGCGGATTGGATCGGAAGCCCGACGATTTAGGCAGACCCCCCTGTTTACCAATGCTGTCGTTGTGAGAAGCAGCGCTGCGTTCTTCTTCCACTCAAAATATTCGAGATTACACGTTACGCCCTCAGCGTCGCTCCATTGAGCTATCAGCAATCGACTATTGAGTCTAAATGCTAAATCAAGATTGAGGTTATCATCACCACCACGAGGAAATGAGAAAACCTGCCCCGTTTGATTGTCAGCGATGTACACAAGAGTACATTCGGTTCCACATCCGAATTGTATGAAAGAATACTTTCCAGCGAAATTTGGCCCAGCTTTCAGTCCAGTCAGTATTCTATCCTTGTAATCTCTGAAATCTCGATCTCGCGATTTGAAGTCTGGCAAATGAAGCGGCCCTCGATAAATGTTCAAGGCAGGAAATTTATCAAATGTCGGTGCTTGGTCGAGGCCTAGCGGGGCAGAAGGAGGATTGATGTACGTTTCAACAATGTCATCTTTTCTAATTCTTGTTTGGGCGCAAAAAAGTGCTAAGCCCCTATCGGAAGCTGCGGAGTCAAAAGTTGCCTTTCCCTCTTCCAGGAGTTGTTCAGGCACGTCTGGTTCGGAGAAGTTCGCGTAACAATCGACGGCCGCGTTTTCTAAGGTTTTGTTCGGTTCCTTATACTGGCAGGCAACCTCTGCTCTAGAGAAGAAACCTTCGAGCGACAGAATATTGCGGCATTCGGCTTCGCTATATGGTTCTGCCGCAAACGTGCATGGCACCAAAAGGTATTCGCAGATCGCGAAGATTATCGCAGCCGCTTTGGCCGCTGGCCGCCCCGACTTGAGTGATCGGCTGACAGCAGAACAATGAACGGACAAGTCGCTCGGCACACCTGCGGCCTATATTGGCTGAAGTAAACCTGATGTTAGACAGTCTCGCTAAGTCGTCAAGCAGTGTACGAACCTGATGTCACTGCGCTGAGGGCAAGAGAAGGAATCAGGCACACGGGCAGAGACAGAATCGATGAGGCGAAGCCTTTTTCAGCATTTCTCACCGGCGCAACTAATCCGCCAAGTGAGCCTCACATCGTCCGGTAGCGGACCCGGGCGCTGCGCTCGATCGCGGCGGTGGCGAGCTTGTCGAGATTGAGCCGGTCGCGGAGCATCTGCAGTAAGCGCAGTTCCTCCTGCTCGACGTGCAGGTCGGCGGAGGCCACCTCGATGGCGAGCGCGTACGCGGTCTCGTAAAGGCGCGGGGGCAGGACCGTGGCGATGAGGTCGAGGATTTCGTCGATCCCGTCCTCGTGATCGAGGTAGGCGCCGCAGGCCTCGGTCGCCTTCACCAGGCGCTCGCTGTCATAGCCGGCGAAGATCGGCAGCCGCTTCACGATATCGCCGATCTTGAGCAGTTCCTCGTCGGTCATGGTGCGGTCGGCGGCGGCCATGGTGACCATGGCGTAGATCAGGGCCTCGTGCGCCGAGACCGGATGGGCCGGCTTGTTCATGGTGGGAATTCCCTTGGCAGATTGCCGCGGAACCTATTGCCTTGGCGGCGGAGGCGCAAGCATTGCCAGGGAGGCGGAAAGGAACACGGCCACGAAGCGCGGTTGACGGCACCACCGGCGCTTCCTACAGCATTGCCACCCAACGCGGATCGCCTCGTGCCAGCTCCTCTCCCGTCCCTCGACCTCTCACCCGAACGGCTTGCCGCGGCCCTGCGCTGGAAGGCGTGGCCGTTCGAGGAGGCCCAGAAGATCGTCGCCCGCATCGAGCGCCAGGGCGGCGCGCCGCGCGAGATCATTTTCGAGACCGGCTACGGGCCTTCCGGCCTGCCCCACATCGGCACGTTCGGCGAGGTCGCCCGCACGACGATGGTGCGCACGGCCTTCCGGCTGCTCACCGGGGATCGCATCCCGACCCGGCTGATCTGCTTCTCCGACGACCTCGACGGCCTTCGCAAGGTCCCCGACAACGTCCCCAACAAGGAGATGATGCGAGAGTTCCTGAACCGGCCTCTCACCTCCGTGCCCGACCCGTTCGGCGAATACGAGAGCTTCGGCTCCGGCAACAATGCCCGCCTGCGCAAATTCCTCGACCGCTTCGGGTTCTCGTACGAATTCATGAGCGCAACGGAGAGCTACCGCGCCGGCCTCTTCGACAAGACGCTTCTGAAGATGCTCGCCGAGTACAATGAGGTCATGACCATCATGCTGCCGAGCCTCCGCGAGGAGCGCCAGCAGACCTACGCGCCGTTCCTGCCGATCAGCCCGACCACCGGCCATGTCCTGCAGGTGCCGATCGTCGAGCGCAACGTCGCCGCCGGCACGATCGTCTATCGCGATCCCGACACGGACAAACTCACCGAGATCCCGGTGACGGGCGGGCACGTCAAGTGCCAGTGGAAGGCGGACTGGGCGATGCGCTGGGCGGCGCTCGGCGTCGACTACGAGATGTCGGGCAAGGACCTGATCGATTCGGTCAAGCTCTCCACCCAGATCTGCCGGGTGCTCGGCGCCGCCCCGCCGGAGACGCTGACCTACGAGCTCTTCCTCGACGAGAAGGGCCAGAAGATCTCGAAGTCGAAGGGGAACGGCCTCACCATCGACGAGTGGCTGAAATATGCTTCGCCGGAGAGCCTGGCGCTCTTCATGTACCAGCGCCCCAAGGCGGCGAAGAAGCTCTACTTCGACGTGATCCCGAAGGCGGTGGACGAGTACTTTGCCTTCCTCGACGCGTTTCCGGGGCAGGGCGAGGACCAGAAGCTCGGCAACCCGGTTTGGCATATCCATTCCGGCAACCCGCCGGTCATCGACATGCCGCTCACCTACGTGATGCTCCTCAACCTCGCCAGCGCGTCCAACGCCGACGAGCGCGGCGTGCTCTGGGGATTCATCCTCAGGCACGTCAAGGGCGTGACGCCGGAGAGCCATCCGAAGCTCGACGAACTGGTCGGCTACGCCGTCGCCTATTACAGGGACTTCGTCGAGCCGACCAAGAAGTTCCGCCCGGCGGACGATGTCGAGCGCGAGGCGCTGGAAAACCTCGACCGCACTCTCGCCGGCCTGCCCGCGGACGCCGACGGCGAAGCCATCCAGCATGCGATCCTCGACGTGGCGCGGAAGATCCCGCGCTTTCAGGACACAGAGCGTCAGGGCCCCGACGGCGGCCCCGGCGTCTCCGGCGCCTGGTTCACCACGCTCTACGAGATCCTGCTCGGCCAGCCGCGCGGTCCGCGCTTCGGCTCGTTTGTGGCGATCTACGGCATCCCCGAGACCCGCGCGCTGATCCGGCGGGCGCTGGCGGGTGAGCTGGTCGGCTAGGGCTTGGCCGCGGCCGAGGCCTGCGTGCACCCCGTCGGCGTCGTGAACCGCCACAGCCCGAGGCGCGCGCAACGGGCGTTCTCCGCGGCCTTCCGGTAGGCGTCCGGGGCGCTATCCGCCGAGGCTGCCCAGCCCTGGCTCGCCAGCCACAGCCCGATGTCGGTCTTGCCGACCCGGCAGGCGATGGTGAGCGGGTCGGTGTCGGCGGCGCCGAACCAGCACTCGATGGCGCGGCCGTAGAGGAAGCGCCGGAGCGAGGCGAGGGCCACTTCGCCGCACGGCCATATCGTGCCGTCGGCTTCCGTGCAAGTCTTGCTTCGCGGTGGCGGCACCACGCCGGCCACCTTGATGGTGCGGCTGCCGGCGACGAAGGTCGCTGCGTCGGTGGTGACCGGCAGGAAGAAGCGGTGCCAGCGCGGCGGGTCGGGCGGCGGTGGCGGCACCGCCTCGCGGACCAGCGGCCCACTGCCTTCTGGCCCCGGAGTCATGCCAGGCGGGGTTACGTCGCGGCTCGGCGGCGGCACGATTTCCGCCTCTTCTGCACGCAGCGACAGGGGAGCGAGGACAACCAGCACGGCTGCCAGCGCGCCGAGGGCGGCGCGCCGAAGAAAGCTCACTGACTCGCCCAGATGACGCGTCCCATCCAGTCGACGTCGGAGACCGCAAGCTGGCGGCCGGGATGGGCCGGATTGAAGGAGGCAAGCTCGATCTGTTTGGTGGTCTTGCGCTGCAGGATTTTCGCCATCACTTCGCCGTCGCGGGTCTTGACCACGACGCGATCGCCGCGACGGACGGGCGCATCGCGGGCGACGATCAGCCGGTCACCGTCGCGGTAGAGCGGCAGCATCGAATCGCCGGTGACTTCCAGCGCGAAGACGTTGTCGCCGATGCCGGGGAACTCGACTTCATCCCAGCCCTGGCCGACCGGGAAGCCGGCGTCGTCGAAGAAGCCGCCGGCGCCGGCCTGGGCGAGGCCGAGGAGAGGGACGGCACGAAGCTGGGAATAGGCCCCGCGGGTACTCCGCTCCTCGAGGCCGAGGAAGGCGCCGATCTCGGTGGCGGTCGCCTCGAGGATCTTCGCGATGCTTTCCGTCGAGGGCCAGCGCAGGCGGCCGTCGGTGGCGGAACGCTTGGAGCGGTTGAAAGTCGTCGGGTCGAGTCCGGCGCGGCGCGCCAGCCCCGAGGTGCTGAGATTGTTGACTTCGGCAAGGCGATCGATCGCCTGCCAGATGCGGTCGTGGGACAGCACGAGGACCCCTCCCTTGCCGTGCCCGCAAGGAATAAATACCTTCCTGACTTATCCCCGCCCGGACATCCTGTCCAGCCCTTAAGTACCGCTCACAGGATTTTGTTCACAAATCAGCGGAGCCGGCGCGGCGCGGCCGCTTCATGCCGCCTGCGGCTTCCGCTCCGGCGCGAAGCGGCCATAGAAAGTCTCGCCGTTCCTGGCCATCTGGCGGAGCTGGCGGGTGGGCTTGAAACGGGATCCGTGCTTCCTTGCCAGGGCGAGGCAGAGCGCCACGAATTTCGCAGCGCCCATGAAATCGATGAAGGACAATGTGCCCCCGGTGAAGGGCGCAAAGCCGAAGCCGAGGATCGAGCCGACATCGGCCTCGCGCACGTCGGTGAGCACGCCCTCTTCGAAGCAGCGCGCCGTCTCCAGCGCCTGGCGGACGAGAAAGCGGCGCTTCAGTTCGCCGACGTCGATCGCATCCGGATCGGAAGCGGGGGGAAACAGGTCGCGAAGCCCCGGCCAGAGGCGTTTCTTTGCCCCCGGCTCGTCGGGGTAGTCATAGAACCCCTTCCGGTTCTTGCGACCAAGCCGGCCGTGTCGATTGACCATCTCGTCGATCAGCCGCCATTCGGCCTCGGGCACCGCGCCATCGCCAAGGTCCTTCCGGGCAGCCGCCATGATCTTCAGCGACAGGTCGACCGCGACTTCGTCATTGAGGGCGAGCGGACCGACGGGCATGCCCGCCATGCGCGCGACGTTTTCGATCATCGCTGCCGGCACCCCCTCGGTCAGCATGAGATGGCCTTCCTCGATAAAGGTGCCGACGACGCGCGAGGTGTAGAAGCCGCGGCTGTCGTTGACCACGATCGGAGTCTTGCGGATGGCGCGGACGAAATCGAGGGCACGGGCCAGCGCCGCTCCGCCGGTCTTCTTTGTCACGATCACCTCGACCAGCATCATTTTCGCCACCGGCGAGAAGAAATGGATGCCGATGAAATTCGCCGGTTTGGCGAATGCGGAGGCGAGCGAGGCGATCGGCAGGGTTGAGGTGTTCGAGCCGAAGATGGCGTCCTGCGGCAGGACAGCCGCGGCGCGCCGGATGACGTCTTCCTTGATGGCGCGGTCCTCGAACACCGCCTCGATCGTGAGATCGGCAGAGGCGAGGCCGGCGAAATCGGCGCCGGGCCGGATGCGGTCGAGAAGCGCTGCCCGCTCGGCCTCACTCATCCGCCCGCGCTGCACGTCCCTGTCGAATGCCGCGGCGACATTTGCCTTGCCCTTGTCGGCGCTGGCCTGGTCGCGATCGATGAGCGCGACGCCGATGCCGGCGCGGGCGCTCACCTCGGCGATGCCGGCACCCATGAAGCCGGCGCCGATGATGGCGACGTTCCGGATGGGATGGACCGGCTCGGCGGCCGGGCGGCGCGCCAGCTTGTTCAGCTCCTGCAGCGAGATGAACAGCGAGCGGATCATCGCCGCCGCTTCCTTCGTGGCGAGGATATGGGCGAAGTAGCGCGACTCGATCCTCAGCCCGACGTCCATCGGTACCTGCAGGCCCTCGAAGGCAGCGGACAGGATGGCGCGTGCCGCGGGGTAGTTGTCGTGGGTCTCGCGCCGGAGAAGCGCTCCCGCCGGCGCCCAGACGTTGCCGCCCTGCGGCGACCATATTTTGCCGCCGGGGAGGCGGAATCCGTCCTCGTCCCACGGCTGCACCTTCCGCGGCTTCTCCTGCAGCCAGCGCCGGGCAGCGGCCATCAGCTCGCCCGCCGGCACGACGGCATCGACGAGATTAAGCGCGAGGGCGCGTGCGGGATTGAGCTGCTCGCCGCGCAAAAGCATCTGCAGCGCGTCCTGCGGATTGGCGAGGCGCGGGATGCGCTGGGTACCGCCCGCGCCGGGGATGAGCCCGACCTTGACCTCGGGCAGCCCGAGCTTGATCGAGGGGTCGTCGGCGACGAAGCGGGCGTGGCAGGCCAGCGCCAGCTCAAAGGCGCCGCCCACCGCCGTGCCGTTCAGCGCCGCGACCACCGGCTTTCCGCACGTCTCCACTCGCCGGAAGATGCGGCTCATGCGGCTCGATTCGTCGAAGAGGCGCTTCATCGCCGCTTCGCGCTCGGCCCCTGCGGCCGCCGCGTCGAACGTGGCGAGCAGGGCCGAGAGCATGGACAGGTCGGCCCCGCCGGAAAACGCGGCCTTTGCCGAGGTGATGATCGCGCCCTTGATGGCCGGGTTGCCCGCGATCTCCCCGACGATCGTGTCGATCTCGTCGATGGCGCGGGCGTCGAAAAGGTTCATGGAGCACCCGGGCATGTCCCAGGTGACCGTCGCGATGCCCTCGCTGTCGATGTCGAGGCGGAAGTTCCGAAAATCCATCATGTACGCTCCCAGGCCCGATTCATCGATTCTCAATGCCCGGCCGCGATGGTGGCGGCCGAGTCCCTCAATTCAAGGGTGCAGTATTGGGCAAACGCGTATCGTGCGAAGGCTGCCGGGACGGCGTCGAGCCTCCGTTTGCGTTCACCATGGCATTCCAGCCGATCGTCGACGCGGCCCACAACCGGGTCTGGGGCTACGAGGCTCTGGTTCGCGGGACCGAAGGCCAGTCGGCCTTCTCGATTCTGTCGCAGGTCGACGATGGCAACCGTTACACGTTCGACCAGGCGTGCCGGAAGAAGGCGATCGAGCTTGCCGGGCGTCTCTTCCCGCGTGGCGAACACATCAAGCTGTCGATCAACTTCATACCCAACGCGGTTTACGAGCCCGCGGCCTGCATCCGTGCATCGCTCGCCGCCGCCGAGCGCGTCGGCATGCCGCTCGACCGGATCATGTTCGAGTTTACCGAGGACGAACGCACGGCCGATCCGTCGCACATCAAGCGGATCATCGCCGAATACCGGCGGCTTGGATTCGCCACGGCCCTCGACGACTTCGGTAGCGGCTATTCCGGCCTCGGCCTGCTCGCCGCATTCGCACCCGACCTGATCAAGCTCGACCTGCAGCTGATCCGCGGGATCGACACCGACGCCCGCCGGCAAGCGATCGTTGCCGGCATAATGGGCATGTCGCGCGCACTCAACTTCGCTGTCATTGCCGAGGGCGTCGAAACCGAGGCGGAGCTGATCCTGCTCAAGGCGGCGGGCATCACCCTCTTCCAGGGCTTTCTGTTTGCGCGCCCGGCAATCGAGGAACTCCCGACCGTCGGATGGCCAGCCGACGCGGATGCGCGTGCGGGGTCGTAAGGCCACGATCACACCCGTTCGACGATGGTGGCGGTGCCCATGCCGGCACCGATGCAGAGCGTCACCAAAGCCGTAGCCAGGTCGCGCCGTTCCAGTTCGTCGATGACGGTGCCGAGGATCATGGCGCCGGTGGCGCCAAGCGGATGCCCCATCGCGATAGCGCCGCCATTGACGTTGACCTTTGCCGGGTCGAGGCCGAAGGCCTGGACGTAGCGCAACACCACCGCGGCGAAGGCTTCGTTGATCTCGATCAGGTCGATATCCACGAAGGACATGCCCGACCTCGCGAACAGCTTCTCGGTGACGTCCACGGGTCCGGTCAGGTGCAACGCCGGATCGGAGCCGACATTGGCATAGGCGCGGATGCGTGCTCGCGGGGTCAGCCCGGCTTTTCTCCCCGCTTTCTTCGAGCCGATCAGGACGGCGGCGGCGCCGTCGACGATGCCGGAGGAGTTGCCGGCGTGGTGAACGTGCTCGATCGCCTCGACTTCCGGGTGCGAGTCGACGGCGACGGCGTCGAAGCCGCCGAGCTCGCCCATCATCGCAAAGGATGGGGAGAGCGCGGCGAGCTTCTGCATGTCGGTGCCGGGCCGCATATGCTCGTCGCGGTCGAGAATGGTGATGCCGTTCAGGTCTTTCACAGGTACCACTGACCTCGCGAAATAGCCTTCCGCCCAGGCATGCGCCGCGCGCTTCTGGCTCTCGACCGCGTAGGCGTCGACGTCGGTGCGCGTGAAGCCGTATTTGGTGGCGATCAGGTCGGCCGATATGCCCTGGGGCATGAACCAGCCGGGCAGCGACACCTGCGGGTCGAGCGCCCAGGCGTTGCCGGCGGCGCCGATGCCGACCCGACTCATCGATTCGACCCCGCCGGCGACGATCAGGTCGTGCTGGCCGGCGGTGATGGCGGAGTGAGCGAGGTTGACCGCGTCGAGCCCGGACGCGCAATAGCGGTTTATCTGCATGCCGGGCACGCTGTCTGGATAGCCGGCGGTGAATACGGCGGAACGTGCGACATCGCCGCCGGCCTCGCCGACCGGATCGACGCAGCCGAGGATCACGTCATCGACGAGGCTCGCATCGAGGTCGTTGCGGTCACGGATGGCGCGGAGCGCATGGGCGGCGAGCGGCACGGTCGCGACTTCGTGGAGGGCGCCGTCTTTCTTGCCGCGTCCGCGCGGTGTGCGCACATGATCGTAGATGAAGGCTTCGGGCATGGTCGTTCCTCGAAGCGGGCTGATCGCCCGCTCCCGTCCACACTAGCCTATCTGGCGTCGATTTGAGGGCATGAAAACTGCGCGGCGATGACGCTCAGAACCCCTCCGCCGGCATGGCCATTAGGGTGTCGGCGCCGGCGGTGATGCGGGCGAGGCGGAGCGCGGTTTCCGGCATTGCCCGCTCCATGAAGGCGCGACCGGCGATAAGGTCGGCCTTCAGCGTCTCCGCCATGGCATCGCCGCCTGCGGCCTTCCCGCCGGCAGCCACCGCGATCCTCGCCCACATGTAACCGAGGGCGACCAGCCCGAAGAGGTGCATGTAGTCGGTCGCGCCGGCGCCGGCATTATCCGGCCGGGAAAGCGCGTTGCCGACGAACCAGAAGGTCGCGGCCTGGAGGTCGGCGAGGCCCTTCTCGAGCGGTTTCATGAAAGGCGCGACGGAGGCGTCGCCATGCGCGGCTATGAAATCCGCTACCTCCTTGAAGAAGGCGGTGACGGCGCGGCCGCCGTCCCTCGCGAGCTTCCGGCCGACGAGGTCGAGCGCCTGGATGCCGTTGGCCCCCTCGTAGAGCATGGCGATGCGGGCATCGCGGACGAACTGCTCCATACCGTTGTCGGCGATGTACCCGTGGCCGCCGAAGACCTGCTGCGCCGCAACCGTGTTGTCGAAGCCACGGTCGGTGAGCACCCCCTTCACCACCGGGGTCATCAGGCCAAGCCGGTCGTCGGCCGCCTCGCGCTCGGCCGCGTCCGGAGAGCGGAGGGCGATGTCGGCGGCGAGCGCTGTCGAAAGGACCAGCGCGCGGGCGGCGATGTTGAAGCCCTTGATCCCGATGAGCGCGCGCCGGATATCGGGGTGGACCAGGATCGGATCGGCGGAGGCGGAGGGATCGGCAGCGCCCGAGAGCGCGCGACCCTGGCGCCGGTCGCGGGCGTAGGCGACTGCGTTCTGGCAGGCGACCTCGGAAAGGGCGAGGCCCTGTATGCCGACCCCCAGCCGGGCCTCGTTCATCATCGTGAACATGGCGCGCAACCCCTTGTCGCGCCCGCCGACCAGCCAGCCGGTGGCGCCGTCGAAATTCATGACGCAGGTGGCGTTGCCGTGGATACCCATCTTCCTTTCGATGGCGCCGCAGGCGACCGCGTTGCGCGGGCCCGCACCGCCATCGGCTCTCGGCAGGAACTTCGGCACGACGAAAAGCGAGATGCCCTTGGTACCTTCCGGCGCGCCATCGATGCGGGCGAGGACCAGGTG
This sequence comes from Hyphomicrobiales bacterium, assembly GCA_038323025.1. Taxonomy (GTDB): domain Bacteria; phylum Pseudomonadota; class Alphaproteobacteria; order Rhizobiales; family Kaistiaceae; genus JAFKKF01. The sequence continues at coordinate 1,293 of JBBQGL010000093.1, read as the reverse complement.
AATGATGTTCTCGGCAAGATCGTGCTCGCCGCTGGAGATGAAGATCTTCGAACCGGTGATCGCGTAGCTGCCGTCCGCCTGCTGCGTCGCGCGGGTCCTGATTAGGCCGAGGTCGGTGCCCGCCTGCGGCTCGGTCAGGTTCATGGTGCCGGTCCAGGTGCCGGCGATCAGCTTCGGCAGGTACACCCGCTTCTGCTCGTCACTGCCGTGCAGGGTGATCGCGGCGATCGCGCCCTGGGTAAGCCCGGGATACATGCCGAAGGCCATATTGGCGGAAGCGATGAATTCGTTGACCGCGGCGGCGAGCACGTGCGGCAGGCCCTGGCCGCCGTATGCCGGATCGGCGGAAAGGCCGTTCCAGCCGGCCGCGACGAATTGCCGGTAAGCGTCCTTGAAACCGGAGGGTGTGGTGACGCTGCCGTCCGCGTGGCGCACGCATCCCTCGATGTCGCCGGTCCGGTTGAGCGGGGCAAGAACATCCTCGCTGAGCCGTGCCGCCTCCGAGAGAATTGCCGCGACCACGTCGGGCATCGCCTCGGCAAAGCCGGGAAGGTTGGCGTGGCGCGGGTAGCCCAGAACGTCGTTCAACAGGAACAGGACGTTATCGACCGGCGCCTTGTAGCTCGGCATGTCCGTCTTGGCTCCTGAGGGACCCGCTCCGTGGCGAGGTGGGGTCCGAACCTCGCAAAAGGCAACGAAATCTTCATTCCTGTTAGCGGAGTTTTGCCGGGCGGCCCGGTTGTTAACCTCTTGTTTACCATGATGACTGAACTGTCATCCCATGCCGGGCGGGCAGCGATTCCCTCCCGACACGGCCCGAAAAGGGTTCGTGCGGGCGGTTTTGCCAAGGGCCAACGCGTCGCGGCATCGGGGTGCGGGCAAAATGAAATCCGGCAAGGCTTGGAGCGTACAGAATCTCGATGACAAGGCCCAGGACGCGGCAATCGAAGCCGCCCGCCAGGCCGGTCTCTCCCTCAACGAATGGCTCAATCAGGCAATCGCCCAGCGTGTTGCCGAAGAGGCTACCATCCCGAGTCCTTCCGATGTCGATGACGAGGCCGACAGCGACGATGAGCTGAGCGCCGTCACCGGAGCGGTCGCCAAGCTGACCGAGCGCATTCGCGCCATGGACCAGAATTCGCGCGCCGCCATTTCGGGCCTGAAGGACCGCATCGACGAGATCGAGGGCAACCTCGGCACCGTCGCCGACCGTGGCGCGCGCGACGAGCGCCGCGCCCGCTCGCTGAAGGGCGTCACCGCGATGGTCGATCAGCTCGCCCGCGAAATCGACAA
>JBBQGL010000092.1:0-16683 GCA_038323025.1 Hyphomicrobiales bacterium | reverse complement strand
ACTAAAGTGCACAGGCAGGGAATCTTGCGCGGGCCGGGTGCTTCGCCGTCCGCCCCGACCAAGGGCACCCGAGGGTGGCTACGCCAGTGTTGATGGCGGTCGCCTTTTAAGTAGAAGCCGTGCGTGAAAAAGAGCCTCGCCCCAGACGAGGCTCTTTTTTTGTGCGGCATGTCAGGCCGGTCCCGGGCGCCTCGGGGTCCATGTGCGGTACCAGTCGCCGGCCTCGATCACCGACAACAGCCGCTCCGCGCTCTCCGCCCAGGTGACCGCCGCGATGCCCGAACTCGACGGCTGCGGTTTGTCGCCGGCCGCAAACCAGCCGTCGATGGCGGCCGCCAGATCCTCCGGATGCTCGCCGGAGAAGAAGGCGGCATGATCGCCGGCCACCTCCCGGAAAACCGGAATATCGCGGACAAGGAGGGGCAGCCCGTGCTGGCCCGCTTCGACCAGCGGCAGACCGAAGCCTTCGCCCACCGAGGCGGCAAGCAGGACCTTGGCCGAGCGATAGAGCACCGAGAGTTCCGCGTCGCTGGCGCCGTCGAACCAGAACAGCCGCCTGCCGAATTCCGGGTGGGCGCGGATGCGCTCGACGAGGCCCTGCATCGACCAGCCGACCTTGCCGGCGATCACGAGATTATGATCGGAGCCGCGGTCCCACAGCAGCTCGAAGGCTTCCAGCGCCTGCCGATGCGCTTTCCGGGGCTCGATGGTCCCGACCATCAGCACGGCTGGCCGCGCGGTTGCCGCGACCAGAAGGGCGGCCTGCCTGGGCGGCAGCCGATCGCTCGGCGCCTCGCCGTCAAGCTGCGAGCCAAGCGGGAAGACGCCAATGCCGAGCGGCACGAAGCGCTCCGGGTTGTGCTGACAGAGCCAGGCGTGAAGTTCGTCGGCCACCGCCCGCGAAATGCAGATGAGGCCGTCGGCGTGGCGCGCGATCGCGTCCAGCCACTTCGGGAAGACGACGGACATTCCGGGAAAGAACTGCGGGTGGGTTACCGGCAGGAGATCGTAGACGACGAAGAAGATCCTGGCGTTCCGCTGGCGCAGCAACTCGAGAACGGTCGCCGATATCGGGGGATTCAGGTCGAGGCCGAGAAAGATGTCGCCCGGCCGGGCATTGACCGGCTCGTCGAAGCGGCCGAAAGCGGGAAGGGCGAAGTGGCGCGCCGCGAACTCGCGGGCATAGGTGATGCGCTGACCGACGGTGACGAGTTCGGGCCGGAAGCGGCCGGACCGGGTCATCTGGTCGATGAGATTGCGGACGACGCGCTGGATCCCCGATTTCGCATCGGTCTTGGCCAGTTCCGATACGTCGATCAGCATCTCGCGGGCGTGCAGCGAGGGCTGATTGGCGGCCATCGCCTCGGAAATCGTGATGAGGTCGGCCTTTGCCAGGCAATCCGCGGCGGCTACCCTTGAAACCAGCCGCCGCAGTCGCGCCGATTCCCCGTCCCGCTCGAACGATTGGATTGCCTCGTGGATCTGCCGGGCCACGCTCGCCGGCTCGTGCCGTTCGCGCAGGTAGGCAGCGCCGTTGGTGGCAAGGTCCCTGCGCCGGACGGCATCGTCGCAGAGCGAGCGCAGGGCGACCGACAGATCCCGGTCGGAGAAGTCATCCGGGATTTTCGCCGCGCAGTCGTCCGGGATCTCCTTCAGCGCCCCGTGGCGGTTGACGATGAGGGCCACCTCGTGGGCAAGGCAATCGAGGGCGGCGGCGGACGTCTCGCCGCGGCTGGCGGAGCGCAACTGGACCGCGATGTCGGCAGCGGCGAGGTAGCGCTGATAGAGGGCGCTGTCGGCGAAGCCGACAATTTCGATCGGGTGGGCCCCGGGCAACGCATCGATCTGCCTGCGCAAGGCGTCGGCGTAGGGGCCGGAAGTAAGCTCGCCGACGAAGACCAGACGGCAGTCGCGGCGCAGATGAAGCCCCGCCGCGCGCCAGGCCTCGATGAGGCGATGATTGAGCTTGAAATGGACCAGCATCCCGAACGAGCAAACCAGTGTTTCGTTGTCGCCCAGCCCAAGCGCCCGGCGGGCTTCGCCTCGCCGCTCGCGGTCGGCCGCGTGGCGGGGAAAGGGCACCACGCGCATGTGGGAGGCGGCCGCGTCGCCGAATTGCGACCGGGCCAGATCGATCGCGTGACGGGAATGGGTGATCACGCCGGTCGAGTGCTCGAACACAGCGAGGCTGCATGGGAAGGCTGCCTTGGCCTGTTCGCTCGCCCGCAAGTCGGGGAAGCGGCGCAAGGCCGAGATCCCGTGTGAGTCATACAGGGGGCGAAACCATTCCTGGGGGTCCAGCTTGTGTCCGAGAACCCGGAACAGGTCGCTGAGGAAGAAGTCGTGCAGGATGACCACGCCCGGCCAGCGCTCCATCAGGCCGAACATGTGCGTGTGAAATTCGCTGTTGCCGACGTTGTAGAGAACCTCGTCGAAGCCGTCGGCGTTCTCGGCGAACCAGGCAAGGTCCCGGATTTTCAGATTGCCGGCGATCCACGGGTCGGCGACCGCCTTCTGATCGACGATGACCTCGATCTCATAGTAGGCGGCGAGCTCGGGAAGGAGTTCGGCGCTGTAATCGGAAATGCCCGAGCGCTGGGGCTGGAGCGGCGAGAACCAGGCGAGTTTCGGCTTTCGCACTCCGGGCGAGGCAACGAGGGATGTCCTTGGTGCTGCGGTCGCCTCGGCATGCATTTCGGCGAAGACCTGCCAGGCCGTGCGGGCACTGTCGTCCCAGTTAAAGCGCGCCGCCTGGACCGCGCCGCTTTCCCGCAGCGATTGCGCAAATCCAGGGTCATCGAGGACCTGCTGTATCTTCGCCGCGATCGCGGCGGGCCTGGTCGGATCGAACAGAGCATCCGGCCTGCCGATCACCTCGGGCATGCTGCTCGAGTCGGAGGCGATGGCGGGGGCGCCGCAGGCCATGGCCTCGAGGATGGGCAGGCCAAAGCCCTCGTGCAGGGAAGGAAACACGAAAATGGCGCAAGCGTTGTAGAGGCACCTGAGGTCAACCTCCGGCGCGAACCCGGTGAAGACGATGCGGGACTGGCGGATGCCGTTCTGCTCCGCGAGCATCAGCAATCGTTTCCGGTCATCGTGGCGGATGGCGCAGACGATGACCAGTTGGTGGGACTCCCGGATCGTGGCGGGCAGCGCCGCGAAACCTTCGATCATGCCCTCGATGTTCTTCCGCGGGTCGACGCCGCCGGCATAGAGGACGAATGGCCCGGTGACTCCGTACTTGCCGTTCAGGTCGTCCCGTATGCCGACGGAGACCGGAATCGGGCAAAAAAACGGGTCCAGCCCCGGATAGGTCACGGCAATGCGCTCTTCGGGAAAACCGGCCAGTGCAATCGCTTCGCGCTTCGCCGATCTGGAGATGGCGAGAAGGCGCGTCGCGCGGCGCAGCGAGTCCAGTTTCCTCAGGTACCAGTTGCTGAAACCCTCGCTGACGAAATAGGCCTCGCGGCGAGCCAGCGGAATAAGGTCATAGAGCGTGAGCGCGGCAGGCGGACCGGGTTCGAAGACATCGATCGAGCCGGCAATGTTTTCCCCGAGGCCCTCGAACAGACTGCCGATGTGGACGACATCGGGCCTGAGGCTGGCGATGTGGGCCTCGCGAACCCATTCGGAAACGCGCGCCCGGGGGTGATTGGCCGGTTCCGCTTCCGCGATCGGACCCGGCAAGGCAAAGGCGACGACGTGGTCGGCGGGGATGCTGGCGCTGCGGATGTCGGCGACTTTCTCCCACGGTATGGGGAGCTGATCGCCGAAACCCAGCCAGACCTCGTGGTCACCGGCGTTGCGGGCAATCGCCCTGGCGAATTCAAAGGAATAGCGGCCGATGCCGCGAACGCCGCTCGCTCCCTGTATGGCCTGCAGGTCGAGGAGGAGCTTCATCAGGGACGATGACGATCCGGCGGCGCGCGGCGCGCGTTGAATTCGCGGCGCTGGTTGAGGCGGCGGAGAATGAGCTGGGCGGGGTGGGTGAGTTCGGCGGGCGATGCCGGTGCCAGGGTTGCAAAAGCCGCCTTGCGTACCGGAGCCGGCGGTGGAGGTAGACCGCGCAGCCGGCGATACCGCTTGTCGAACGATCGACGCTGGCGCGCAAAGAACCGCAGCCGTTCACCCGAGGCGGGCGCGTCCCGATGCTGCCTGCCGGCGGCGGGGCGGCCCGGCAGCGGTGGCAGGCCGCGCCATCGGCGGTAGCGCTTTCTGATCGACCGCGCCAGGCGGGTGAAGATGCGGAACGGTGAGGTCAATCGCCAGGACCAGGTCGAACGCAGCGCGGCCACCTCGCGGATAGCGCGATCCGCGTTGACCCACCATTCGTGGGTCAGCTGATTGGCCGCGTCGAGGGCGACTTTGGCCGCTGCCAGGGCTTCCTCCGCCTCGCGCAGGCGCGCGCGAGCTTCCGCCAGTTCGGTTTCGCGCGGGATATCGGGCTGGGTATCGTTTAAGGGGGAGATTGCCGTGAACCCGGATTGATCGTTCGTCGCTATCATGGCTTCTGGACTGGCTTCCCCCGACTATGCCCCGGATGACCGGCTGAAAAACATCCCACGGCCGTGCTAACAATCTGCGACAACGCCTATCGCCCCGAGGTTACAGCGCGAGACGACGAGGGGCCGATGAACATGCCCAACCTGTTGATGCGGAGGAAAATATCATGACACAGCCGGTCAAGGGCAGGACCATCCTGGTGACCGGCGCCAGCTCCGGCATCGGCAGGGCCATGGCGCGACGCCTTGCGGCGGAAGGAGCGCAGCTCGCGCTGGCGGCGCGCAACACGGACAAGCTGCAGGCCCTCGCCGACGAGATCGGCGGGAAGCCGCTGATCGTCCCCACCGACCTTACCGTGCCGGCGGATGTCGACCGGATGGTGGAGCGCGCCATCGCCCATTTCGGCCATCTCGATGTGTTTCTGGCCAATGCCGGAATCTATGTACCGGGCCCGGCGGCCGAGGGCGACCCCGCTGCCTGGGAGGAAATGATCGCCATCAACGTCAGCAGCGTCTTCCGCGCCATCCGGGCGGTGCTGCCCCACATGATCGCCCGGCGGGGCGGCGATATCGTCGTGACCAGCTCGATCTCGGGGCACCAGGCGATTCACTGGGAGCCGGTCTACAGCGCGACCAAGCATGCGGTGCAGTCCTTCGTCCACGGCGTCCGCCGGCAGGTGGCGCCGCACAACATACGCCTCGGCTCGCTGGCGCCGGGAATGGTGCTGAACGAACTCTGGGGCTACAACGATCCGGCGGCGATCGAACGGGACGTGGCCGCGCACAAGGGCCTGCGCTCGGAAGACGTCGCGGAGGCCTGCCTGTTCATGCTGACGCGGCCGGCCAACGTCACCATCCGCGATCTCGTGATGCTGCCGCAGAATCAGGACCTGTAGCGTTCCTTTGATCGCGCCGCGACGGCCGGCGAAGGACAAGCGGATCGAGATGACCATCAGCCCCGGCACGATCCTTTTCGATTTCGACGGGACGCTCGCCGACACCGAGGACAGCATGCGCGAGAGTCTCAATTCTCTCGCCGACGAATTCGGCTTCCGCCCGATCGCCAGTACCGAGAAGCTCGTGCTCGGCCGGATGGGGGCGCGCGAGTTCCTCTCGCGCCGGCTGGGTATTCCGCTCTGGAAGTCGATCAAGATCCGCCGGCTCATCCGCAAGGCGAGACGATCCTTCGCCACCCGGGTGGCGGGCGTGCGCCTCTTTCCCGGCGCCGCGGAACTCGTCGCCTCGCTGCATGCGGCGGGCTATCGCATCGGCATCGTTTCCACCAATACCGAAGCGGTCATTCGCCGGGTGCTCGGCGAGTTGAAGGACGCCATCGATTTCGTTCGCATCGGCTCGATCATGATCGGCAAGTCCCGCCCCATCCGTCGCATCCTCAGGGAAGGCCACCTCGATCGGGCGGCGGTGGTCTATGTGAGCGACGAGGTTCGCGACGCCGACATGTGCCGCCGCGTCGGCATCCCGATGATCGGGGTCGCGTGGGGTCTCAATGACGCGGAATCGCTCCGCGCCCACGGGGTCGCGGTCGCCACCACGTGGGCGGACCTGCAAGCCAAGCTCGCGGCCCAGCTGTCGCAGAAGATCCCGGCGCCTACCGCCGGGCGGGCTCCGTCGTTCCGCGCGCGGCGTGCCGAGCGGGCGTCGCGCCGCCGCCGCGAGCGAGCCCGCCTGGGCCAGCCCTCCTAGCCGCACGCGCATTCCATCGGCACGGGTGACATCCGCGTGGGGCCAGGGACTCGCCAAGGCGGGAGCGAGACCCCATGTTGGTTGGATGATTCCCCTCTCCGTTCTCGATCTCGCGCCGGTCACCGAAGGCAGCGATGCGGGCCAGGCGCTGCGCAATTCGCTCGACCTTGCCCGTCATGCGGAAGCATGGGGGTACAAGCGGTTCTGGCTCGCCGAGCATCACAATCTGCCGGGGGTGGCCAGCGCCGCCACGGCAGTCGTCATCGAGCACGTCGCGGCGGGCACCTCGACCATCCGTGTCGGCGCCGGCGGCATCATGCTGCCCAACCATGCGCCGCTGATGGTGGCCGAGCAGTTCGGCACGCTCGCGGCCCTCCATCCCGGGCGCATCGACCTCGGTCTCGGGCGCGCGCCGGGCACCGACCAGCTGACCATGCGGGCGCTGCGTCGCAACCTCGACGCAACCGTCGACGATTTCCCGCAGGATGTGCTCGAACTCATGGCCTATTTCGAGCCGGCCGAACCCAACCAGCGAATCCGCGCCGTGCCCGGGGCGGGACTCGACGTGCCGGTGTGGATTCTCGGCTCCAGTCTATACGGCGCGCAACTGGCGGCGGCCCTCGGCCTCCCCTATGCGTTCGCCTCGCATTTCGCGCCGGCGGAACTGGACAATGCGGTCGCCGTCTACCGGGCCCAGTTCCGGCCGTCGGCCCGTCTCGCCAAGACGTATGTCATGCTCGGCATCAACGTCATTGCCGCCGAGAGCGACGGCGAGGCGAAGCGGCTGTTCACGTCGCTGCAACAGGCATTCGTCAACATCCGCAGCGGCAAGCCCGGGCTCCTGCCGCCGCCGCTCGACGACATGGAGGAGCGACTGGGGCCGAACGGCAGGGCGATTCTCGCCCAGGCGCTCTCCTGCTCGGTGGTGGGTTCGCGGGCGACGGTCGCGCGCGGCCTCGCCGATTTCATCGCCCGCACGGGCGCCGACGAACTGATGGTGACCGCGCAGATCTTCGACCATCAGGCCCGCCTGCGCTCGTTCCGGATCACCGCCGAGGCGCACGACCAGGTCGCGCGTGCGGAAGCCGGCGCGGATTGACGGTTGCGCGAAGACAGGAGTCTCCGTGCATAACCCGGTCAGCATGAGCGGCATACCCGTCCCGGGCCGGCAAGGACCCGCCCGCGGATCGCCAGCGTCCCCATCCTCCGATCGCAGGAATCGACCATGGCCCGTCCTCCGGAAAGACACCACGTCGGGCGCACCGGCTGGCTGCGCGCAGCGGTGCTTGGCGCCAACGACGGCATCATTTCCACCGCCAGCCTGATCATCGGCGTCGCCTCCGCGGCGGGCTCGCTTGGCGCCGTGGTAACCGCGGGCGTAGCCGGCCTGATCGCCGGAGCGATGTCGATGGCGGCCGGCGAATACGTGTCGGTAAGCTCGCAATCCGACACGGAATCGGCCGATCTGGCGCGCGAGCAGCGGGAATTGGCCGACGATCCCGAGTTCGAGACCAACGAACTGGCGCTGATCTACACGCGCCGGGGAATTGAGCCGAAGCTCGCCCTCCAGGTAGCCGAGCAACTGATGGCGAAGGATGCGCTCGGCGCCCACGCCCGCGATGAACTCGGGATATCGGACGCCACCACGCCGCGGCCGATCCAGGCAGCCCTCGCCTCGGCGGCATCGTTCGCCGTGGGTGCCGCCCTGCCCATCGTTGCCCTCCTCCTCGCGCCCGGCAGTCTGATTGTCGCAAGCGTCGCCGGCGCGTCGCTGCTGTTCCTGGCACTGCTTGGCGTGGTGGGAGCGAAGATCGGAGGCGCCGGGGTCCTGAGGCCGACGCTGCGGGTGGCTTTCTGGGGCGCGTTCGCGATGGCGGTAACGGCGGGGGTCGGGGCCCTCGTGGGGCAAGCCATCTAGGCAGGCGCCGAGGGCGTTCCGGGGCCGCCTCCGCGAGTGCTTAACGGGACAGACAAGCCGATGTTTCCGGCCGATATTGAATGTGCGTTCTCTGGCTTGAAAGGTCCGAGATGCACAAGGCGCGCAAACCAGCAAGGACAGCCTCACGGCGGCTATCGCAGGAGGTGGCTTTTGCTGTCGGTGGCGCACTCTCCGGCATCAAGCTGGCCGCGTCGGAAGTCGTGTTCGCGCAAGGCGACGCGGCTGACGCGGTCTTTTACATCGAGAGCGGCAAGATCCAGGTCACCGCCGCCTCGCCCCAGGGGAAGAATGGCGTGGTTGCCCTGTTCGGGCCAGGCGATTTCTTCGGCGAGGGATGCCTCACCAGCGAGCCGCGGCGCCTCGCCTCGGCGGTGGCGACGGCAGCGTCTGGCGTCGTCAAGATCGACAAGGCGACGATGAAACGGCTGCTCCACGAGCGGCAGGATTTTTCGGAGAAATTCACCGCGTTCCTGGTCACGCGCAATATCCAGGTCGAGGCAGACCTCGTCGACCAGCTGTTCAATTCCAGCGAGAAACGGCTGGCGCGGATTCTTCTCATCCTGACCCACTTCAACCAGGATGGCGGCCTGCATTCGGTCCCGATGGTCACGCAACAGGTGCTCGCCGCGCGCGTGGGGACGACCCGGTCGCGCATAAACCACTTCCTCAACAAGTTCCGCCGCCAGGGGTTGATCGAATACAACGGTACCCTGAAGGTGCACGCGGGCCTCATCGACGTCATCGTTCACGACTGAGGCTCAAGTCGAGTCAGTCGCTTCGCGGTTCAAATACCGCCCAGTTCCGCTCCCTCGCGCGGCCGCCGCGGAAGCAGGAAACTCGCGAGGCAGACGACCAGCATCGCCACGATCATCCAGGTGAGCGCGCGCGTCAGGGCCGCGGTGAAGTTGACCTGATTGGCGGTTGAGGCGTGCTTCGCGATGACGTCGCCGACCGCCCTGGCCAGCGCGGGCTGCGTCGTCGCCAGGTCGGTCAGGCTCTTCCCGGTTGCCTTGCAGCTCTCCGGAACCGCCGCGAAATCCTTGCCGATCGAGCGGTCATGGAAGCACGTCGTGAAGGAATCGACGATCGGTCCCTGGGCGAAGGCGGGTACTCCCGCCGAACCGAGATCGGCGAGGAGGGCTGGGCGCACACTGTCGACGCTGGCCAGCGAATTGCTGCCGATCGCGCCGAAGAAGATAACGCCAATGAGGGCGACGCCGACGGCGCCGCCGATCTGGCTGACGGCGCTGATGACCCCCGATGCCGAGCCGGCGTCCTCAAGCGGCACCTCGGCAAGGATGAAGGGATAGACGGGCGCTACGACGAAGCCCATGCCGATGCCGGCGATGAGCTGCGCCGGGATCAGCTGCCACGGGGTCACTCCGCCGCCGAAATAGCCGATCGTCCAGATGAAGAGGGCGAAGCCAAAGGCCATCACCAGCGGCCCGGCGGTGATGATGTTGCGGCCAAAGCGGGGAACCAGCACCGGCCCCGACGAGCCGGCAGCCACGCTGACGCCGAGCGAGAACGGGATGCTGGTCAGACCGGCCTTCAGCACGCCGTAGCCAAGCCCGATCTGCAAAAACAGGGTCAGGCTCAGGAAGAAGCCGGTAACGATCGCGAAGAAGGCGCCGATGACAAAGGTGCCGGCCACGAACGAGCGCGTCCGGAACAGGCGCGGCACGACCAGCGGCGAGCCGTCGCGGCGGTTCTTGGCGACCTGACTCCAGCCGAACAGCGCGAAGACAAGGGTCGATGCCGCCATGGAGACGAACGTCCAATCCGGCCAGTCGAGTTCGCGCCCCTGGATGAGCGGATACATCAGCATCAGCATGGCAACGAGGATCAGCGCGACGCCGAGGAAGTCGAGCTTCAGCGGGTGCGCCGATTTTGCCCTCGGCAGGAAGATCCAGCCAAGCACGATGGCGGCGACGCCGACCGGCAGGTTGATCAGGAAGATCGCGCGCCAGCCGAGGCCCCAGAGGTTGCCGTTGATAAGCAGCGCGCCGGCGATGGGTCCGAACACCGTGGCGATGCCGGCAAGCGCGCCGTAGAAGGCGGAGACGCCCTGGCGCTCCTGCGTTGTCGGGAACATTACCTGGATGGTCGCGAGGATCTGCGGCACCATCATCGCCGCCATGAAGCCCTGCAGCAGGCGCGAGGCGATCAGCATGGCGGTGGTGGAGGCGAGGCCGGAAAGAAGCGAGGCGACGGTGAATCCCGCCATGCCGAGGATGAACAGGGTGCGGTAGCCGTAGATGTCGCCAAGGCGGCCGCCGGTGATGAGGAACAGGGCGAAGGTGAGCGAATAGCCCGCCACGATCCACTGGATCGAGGAATAGCTGGCGCCGAGGTTTGCCTGGATGGACGGGATGGCGACGTTGACGATCGTCGTGTCGAGAATGTCCATGAAGAAGGCGAGCAGGATCACCCAGAGGGCGATCGTGCGGGCGCGCCCGGTCAGAACCGGGCGAGCGGCAACGCCTTGAACGGTCGCCATGAGACATCCTTTCAGGGGAGGGAAAACAAGCCGGGAGCTATCCGCCCCAGATATAGCCTTGGTCAAATAGCCGGAAAAGAATAGCCTTGATCGAGGTGGCGGGTGGGATCGCTTCGGCTCGGCAATGAGCCCGGGGCCCGCGCGGACGGTTGCGGGAGGGGCGGTGAGCGGTCGTAGCCAGGATTCCGATGGCGGCAAGCGGACGATCGGGCTCGCCTATGCCGCCGCCGGTTTCATCCTCACCCACCTGATCTTCGCCGCGGTGATCCTCTTTCTCCTGGATTGGGTGGAATACCCGGCCATCGATGGCGCGCCCGCGACTGCGCCGGCGGCGGCGATCGCAATCGATCTCGGCCTGATCGCGATCTTCGCCCTGCAGCATTCGGGAATGGCGCGAACGGCCATCAAGGAGGTCAGCATCCGCTTTCTGCCGGCGCCGCTCGAGCGCGCCACCTATGTGCATTTCGCCAACGCCGCGCTTGCCCTCCTGGTCCTCGCCTGGCAGCCGGTTCCGATCGCCATCTGGACGGTCGAAGCAAGCTGGGCGCGTGCCGCGATATGGTTCGTGTTCGCGGCCGGCTGGAGCCTCTCCTTCGCCGGCAGCCTGCTGATCGACCATCTGCAGCTCCTCGGCATGCGCCAGGCATGGGCCTGGTTCAAGGGCGAGGACTACGCGATCAAGCCCTTCCAGCGCCACTGGCTCTACGAGCGCGTGCGCCATCCGATCCAGGTGGGCCTCATCCTCGCCTTCTGGGCGACGCCGCAGATGACGCTCGGGCACCTCATTTTTGCCGCAGGCCTCACGCTCTACATTGTCGTCGGCACCCGCCTCGAGGAGAGGGACCTCGTAGCCACCTTCGGCGACGACTACCGTATCTATCGATCGCGGGTGCCCGGGCTGATCCCGAGGCTTTGGCGCTAAGATGCAGGCCCCGGCCTGCCGGTCTTTGGTTGAGCTGACTGTCGCTAATCCACAAGGGAGGGCGCAAGATGGTGCGAGGCTGCGGTGACGACGGCGCTTGCCCACCCGTTCCCGATCAGATCCCGATAACGCGGAGTTTGAGCATGAGATACACCCTCGTCATTGCGACAGCCGGCTCGTTGCTGGCGTCGGCCCTGGTGGCAACCGGCAATGCTGCAGAACAGGTTGGGGTGCCTCACGGCCGGGCCATTGCCGAGACGTGGTGTTCAGCGTGTCATCTGGTTTCGTCCGGGCAAACCCACGCCAATGCCGACGTGCCGACGTTCTCGTCGATCGCGCAGCGCCTGCCGGGCGACGTCGATATTCTGGCCGCCTTCATAGCCAATCCCCACCCACCCATGCCGACCTTGAACCTCACCCGCCAGGATATCCAGGACCTCCTCGCCTATATCGCGACGCTCAAGTAAGGCGGCGGTCCGGCTCCGCGAGTCCGCCGGCCCCGCTCCAGCGGGATTGCGCGTCGGCGCCCGCGACGGCGCGGGGAGGCGACTCCCCACCGACGCTGCTGCCGGATGCTCCCCTCTGAACTGAGGTCGCGCTGTCCCTGGCGGTCGGCGAACTCCCGATTTGACCCGCGTCAATGCATCGATTGCCGATCCTTGTTCAAAGGAGGCTGGAGAACTTCGTCATGCTGAAGCGTGCTTTGGTCGGGTTCATCGCCGGCATCGTGATGACCGGCGCGGCGATCGCCGGACCTTACGAGGATGGGGAGGCGGCCTATCAGCGCGGCGACTTCGCGACGGCGCTGAAGCTGATCCGGCCGCTTGCCGAGCAGGGCGATGTGCTTGCCGAGAACCGGCTTGGCCTCATGTACGACAATGGCCAGGGCGTCCCGCAAGACTACGCTCTGGCAATGAAATGGTACCGGCTCGCCGCCGACAAGGGTCTCCCTTCTGCCCAGAGCAATGTCGGCTTCCTGTACTCCAAGGGCGAGGGCGTGCCCCAGGACTATCCTGAGGCGGTCAGATGGTTCAGGCTCGCCGCCGACCAGGGCGATGCCCACGGTCAGGCCAACCTCGGTGTGATGTATGCGAGGGGCCAGGGGGTAGCGCAGGACTTCGCCGAGGCGATCAGGCTGTTCCGGCTTGCCGCGGATCAGGGTGTTGCGGCCGGGCAGATCGGCCTCGGCTTCAGATACGCCCAGGGCCAGGGTGTGGCGCAGGACTACGCCGAGGCGGTCCGGTGGTTCCGCCTTGCCGCCGAAGGCGGCGATCCTGAGGGCCAGTACAATCTCGGTTTCATGTATGCCAAAGGCCAGGGCGTGCCGAAGGACTACATCCAGGCGCACCTGTATTTTTCGTTGGCGGCCGCGCAAGGCATGAAGGAAGCCGTCCGGAACCGCGACATCATCGCGGGAAAGATGACCGTCAAACAGATCGGCGAAGCGCAGAGGCTCGCGCGCGCGTGGAAGCCGAAGAGCGCACCGGACACGCGATAGAAGAGTTGCCGCCCTGTCAGCCGTCGATTCTATCGGCGGACCTCAGGTTTCACCCTGCGCTGCGGTCCTTCAGACCACTTCATCCGGGGCGAGAGCGCACTCCGTGTCTTCGCTCACCTCGATCTGCAGCGTGGCGTGACCGATGCGAAAATGCTCGCGCAACTCCGCTGCGGCTTCCATCAGGAAGCGGTCACCGGGATGCCCGCCGGGCATGACAAGGTGGACTGTCAACGCGGTCTCGGTGGTGCTCATCGGCCAGATGTGCAGATCGTGCAGGCCCGTCACGCCCGGCATCGAGCGCAGCTGATCGCGGACCGCCGAGGGGTCGATGCCCGGTGGCACGGCGCTCAGCGCCATGGCGACCGTGTCGCGCAGGAGGGACCACGTGCCCGCGAGGATCACGGCAACGATGACAAGGCTGATGGCAGGGTCGAGCCATTGCCAGCCCGAGTAGATGATGACCAGCCCGGCTATCACCACTCCCGCCGAAACGCCGGCGTCCGCCGCCATGTGCAGATACGCCCCGCGGATGTTGAGATCGGATTTGCGGCCGGAGGCAAACAGCCACGCCGTGATGCCGTTCACGAATATGCCAACGGCCGCAACGACGACCACGGTGCCGCCCTGAACGGGTTCCGGATGATAGGTGCGCTGCAGCGCTTCCCAGCCGATCGCACCGACCGCAACCAGCAGAAACATCGAATTGAACAGCGCCGCGAGGATGGACGAGCCGCGCAGGCCATAGGTGTAGCGTGCCGATGGGGCTCTTTTCGCCAGCTCCGACGCCACCCAGGCGACCACCAGGCCAAGAACGTCGGAGACGTTGTGGCCCGCATCGGCGAGCAGGGCGACCGAGTTGCTGACGATCCCGAACAGGACTTCGACAATTACGAATGCGACGTTCAGGCCGATCCCGATCGCGAACGCTTTCCCGAAGCTTGCCGGCGCGTGGCCATGTTCTGCGTGCGCGTGCTCGTGATCGTGCCCACCGTGGCTCATGAAAAGCGGTTCCGAGGACACGTGCCCGCGCTCTACATGGCGCACGGATGGGGGGTTACACAATTACCCTCGGGTTTTGGACACGCGGCCAGGCCCGGCAAGCTCTCGAGAAAGCGATCGCGGCGATCTGAAACACCGACGATGATCCTGTAAGGCGCCAGGGTACCCAAATGCCTCCCTAGTTTCGGGCTGCGGTCCACTCTCCCTTGCATTTTGGCGAAGCCCAGGTTCCATTGCCGTGGGAGGCGGTAAGTTGGCCCGTCGCCTTTGCCTCGCCGATCTGCAGCAACAGGCGTCCATTCGCGCTTACTTTGCCGGTGGCAAACGCGGCCAGCAGACCGCGATAGGTCACTCGCCCAGCGGAGACACGGATGGCCATCCCGTAGTCGTCGGTGCACCCTCCCGGGGCTGCCTGCGCATGCACCATCCAGTTCCCGTCAAAAGAACTCGCAGCCTGGCCGCTCGTCGGTGAAAGAGCGAGCCACAGGCTCGCGGCAGTTCCATAGAGAATTGATCGCACGACGGAACCTTTGGTGAGGAGATGTCCCTCGATGAACGCGCGAAGGGGGCTTTAGGTCCCGGGGCCAATCAAGTACTGCTGGCTAACCCGCGGCGGACCGGTTTCGTTTGCGCACCCGCTGTCTTTTTCCAAGCGAATGGGAACTGAGGGTGGCCGCAGTCGCCTTGGGCCTGAACGCGATTGGCCTTGAGATCCCCAGGAACTTGCCGATACCGAGGGTCATCCCAAGGGATCAGGTCATTTCCGCCGAACGCCGGACGGTAATTCTTGTGGACCAGGCGACCAACCATCGCTTTAGACTTCGCAGCAAGCGCGGCCCGAAAACGAGCCAGAGATGACAAAAATCGTCAACCCGATCCTGCCGGGCTTCAACGCCGATCCGTCGATCTGCCGGGTAGGCCCGGATTATTACATCGCGACGTCGACCTTCGAGTGGTATCCGGGTGTGCAGGTCCACCACTCGACCGACCTGGTGAACTGGAGGCTGGCGACCCGGCCGCTTGACCGCGCGGCGCAGCTCGACATGCGCGGCAATCCGGATTCCTGCGGTGTCTGGGCGCCGTGCCTGTCCCATGCCGACGGGCTGTTCTGGCTGGTCTACACCGACGTCAAGCGGCTCGACGGCAACTTCAAGGACGCCCACAACTACATCGTCACCGCTCCTTCGATTGAAGGGCCGTGGTCCGACCCGGTCTACGTCAACTCGAGCGGCTTCGACCCCTCGCTGTTCCACGACGGTGATGGTCGCAAATGGTTCGTCAACATGCTGTGGAACCATATTTCGCAGGGCGTCGGCGGCAGCCCGAAACACCCGTCCTTTGCGGGCATCCTGCTGCAGGCATGGGACCCGAAGGCGAGGAAGCTGGTCGGTCCCGTGAAGAACATCTTTCGCGGCAGTTCGCATGGCCTGGTCGAGGCGCCGCATCTGTACAAGCGCGGCGGCTGGTACTACCTGACCACCGCCGAGGGTGGCACCGGCTACGGCCACGCCGTCACCATGGCGCGCTCGCGCACCATCGACGGGCCGTATGAGATTCACCCGCAGGTGCATCCGATCACCTCGAAGGATGCGCCGGAGGCGGTGCTGCAGCGCGCCGGCCACGGCCAGATCGTCGAGACGCCGGATGGCGACTTCTACCACACGCACCTGATGTCGCGGCCGCTGCCGGGCACGCGCCGCTCGCCGCTTGGGCGCGAGACCGCGATCCAGAAATGCGTTTGGCGCAACGACGGCTGGCTCTACCTTGCCGACGGCGGGCCGGTGCCATCGGTCGAGGTCGAGGCGCCGAAAGGCGCGGTGAAGCAGGAGAAACCGCGATCGATCCGCTATGGTTTTTCCGGCAAAGACTTGCCGCTCGACTTCCAATGGCTGCGCACTCCTGAGCCCGAGCGTATCTTCTCGCTGACCGCCAAGCCGGGTGTGCTTCGCCTGTTTGCGCGCGAGTCCGTCGGCAGCTGGTTCGAGCAGGCGCTGGTGGCGCGGCGCCAGCAGCATTTTTCCTTGCGCGTCGAGACGGAGGTGGCGTTCAGCCCCGTCACCTTCCAGCAGGCGGCCGGCCTCACCCATTACTACAACCGCCACAAGTTCCACTTCCTCGCCGTCAGCTTCCACGAGCGGCTTGGGCGGATCCTCACCATCATGTCCTGCCCCGGCGACTGGCCGGACGCGAGGCTGACTTTCCCGCTGGCCGAGGCGATCCCGCTGCCCGGCGACGGATCGGTGGGATTGGCGGCCGAGATCGACGGCGCGAAGCTGCAGTTCTTCTATCGAGTTGGCTCGGAGTGGAAGGCAGTCGGCCCCGTGCTCGACGCCAGCGTGATCTCGGACGAGGGGGGCCGCGGCGAGCACGGCTCCTTCACCGGTGCCTTCCTGGGCATGCTCGCCTTCGACACCAGCGGCGCGGCGCTGCCGGCGGATTTCGGCTATTTCAGCTACGAGAACCGGGATGGGTGAGCTTGGGCCCGCGTCCCTATGCGACCTCTGACAGGTCCTCCGGGCGCTGCTCGCCGCGCGACATTGGGGAAGCGCCGCCACGAGCGGACCAATCTTCTTGTCCACCGATGCGGCGATAGCCGATTTCGACAAAGCCATCGCTGAC
>JBBQGL010000091.1:0-16705 GCA_038323025.1 Hyphomicrobiales bacterium | reverse complement strand
GCTTGGCTGACTCTTTGAAGCCGGTCAGCTCACGCGATTCATCGAGAGATTATACTATTGTAATCTCCGCGGGCCGAGTCCCTTTCGAGCGGCCGCGATGGTACCGTTGTCATGGCGAAATACAAGGTTCACCGCAGCGGTCTCCCGGTGCTCCCGCCCTTGGCGAGACCGCGAACGCAGCGGGCGATTTGCAGGTCCTTCGGCGGCGCGAGGCCCTCACTCTGCCGGCCTCCCGACACAATTGATCGCGATCGCGCCCCAAAGGAACCATCCCCCTCTGTTGAAGTTGGTAATACGCGGTGAACGGGCTTCGGCGAGGTCCTCGAACCTGCGGAGGACCAATGATGAAGACCTACCCCACCCTGCCCATGTTCCTGGCTCGGCGCATCTCCGAAGAACCGCCGGCTGAACCGGCGGCGCGCGACGCGATCTTCGCGGCCTTGTCTGCGCCGGCGATCTTCGAGAACCGCATTGTCGTAAACGCGGCTCCCGTGCCGCCGCGCCCGCGCTATCCGTTCAAGCGTGCCGATGAAGCCGTGAACTGAGTCCGCTATTCGCGCTTCAGTTCCAGCCGCCCGACAACCACGAGCGTGCGCGCATCGACTTCGATGATCGTCGTCCCGCCATCGCGCTCATAGACGAGGACAATGCGGCTGCCGTCGACCGTGGATGAGACCAGCCGCGCCCCCGCCGGAATCGTTGTGCTGGCAATGCGCGGGACATCGCTCGCCGGAGCCGACGAGCCGTCCGCCGCCGTGAGTTTGTAGAGAATCGCGCCGAAGACCGCGAACATCCCGACGCCGAGGGTGAGGCCGGCGATCAGGATCAGGCGGCGGAGCCGCTTCTGCACGCGTTCGACCGCCGGATCGAGCGGCTTTTCTTCACTGGCCAAGGCTTCGGACATGAGGCGGAGACACTCTTCGGCCGGCTTGAAACAGCCAGCGGACGGACCTTAACAGACGCGGACACCCCTCGCGACAACGACGAGACGCGCCGTCTCACCGCATGTGCTGGCGTTTGCCGTCGAAAGCCCCCATTTTGTTCCGCCAAACCCGGATGGCCAAAATCGACCCGACTGACCGCACCGTATCGCTGACTTTGCCCGAGGCAGCCGCAGGCCGCCTCGACGCCTTCCTCGGCGGCGGCGCCCTCCCCGGCATCAGCCGCTCGCGCGCCAAGGCGCTAATCCTCGCCGGCCACGTCAGCATCGACGGCGTCACCGTCGCCGAGGCGAGGCACACAATCCGGCCGGGCAGCTGGCTGGTGGTCGTCCTCCCGCCGGTCGAACCGGCGGAGCCCGAAGGGGAAGCGATCGCCCTCGACATCGTCTACGAGGACACCGACCTCATCGTCATCGACAAGCCCGCCGCGCTGGTCGTCCATCCCGCCGCCGGCAATCGCAGCGGAACGCTGGTGAACGCGCTCATCGCCCATTGCGGCACCGAGCTCTCCGGGATCGGCGGCGTCGCGCGTCCCGGCATCGTTCACCGCCTCGACAAGGACACCACCGGCCTGATGGTGATCGCCAAGTCGGATCGGGCGCACCAGGGCCTTGCCGCCCAGTTCGCCGACCATGGCCGCACCGGGCCGTTGGAGCGCGCCTACCTGGCACTCGCCTGGGGCATGCCCGAGCGCGCCGAGGGAACGATCGAGGCTTCGCTGACGCGCTCATCGAGCAACCGCGAGAAGATGGCGGTGACGAAGACGGGCGGGCGGGTCGCGATCACCCACTACCGGGTGCTCGAGCGCTACGGCCAAGGGCCAAAGCCGATTGCGACGCTGATCGAGTGCCGACTGGAAACCGGGCGGACGCACCAGATTCGCGTTCATCTTGCCGAGATCGGCCACCCGGTCATCGGCGACCGGGCCTATGGGGCCGGGTTCCTCACCAAGGTGACCCTGCTACCCCAACCCGCCCGCGGGTTGGTTGCGGCCTTCCCGCGCCAGGCGCTTCACGCATACCTGCTCGGCTTCGAGCACCCTGTGACCGGCGAGGAAATGCGCTTCCAGCGGCCGCCGCCAGGGGATATGGCTGAGGTGATGGCGGCGCTGGCCGCGATCTGACGTTTTGGCGCCGGATCGGAGCCGCCTTTAACCGCGCCTCAGCCCTGGTTCTGGCGGAGAAGTTTGGCTAAGGCCGCCGGTCAAGACCTTGTGAAGTCAGCGTAATCCATTTTGCCGGAAACGGGCATGTTTCTGCTTGGATTCGTACCTATATACCCACCTGCCCGCGGTCCTGTCGTGGACGTGGCGCACCGGACCCGCTGGAATCGTCCGGGGGTCGGGGAACGTTGGAAAGGGGCGCTGTTTTATGGCCCGTGCGAGTCTGCCCGCGATTGCCGCCGGTGAAGCCGGCCTCGGTCGCTATCTCAATGAAATCCGCAAGTTTCCCATGCTCGCTCCCGACGAGGAGTACATGCTCGCCAAGAGCTACAAGGAGCATGGCGACCGCGATGCCGCCCATCGTCTGGTGACGAGCCACCTTCGTCTCGTCGCCAAGATTGCCATGGGCTATCGCGGCTATGGCCTGCCGATCGGCGAGGTCATCTCGGAAGGCAATGTCGGCCTGATGCAGGCGGTGAAGCGGTTCGAGCCCGAGAAGGGCTTCCGTCTCGCCACCTATGCCATGTGGTGGATCAAGGCGGCGATCCAGGAATACATCCTGCGCTCGTGGTCGCTGGTGAAGATGGGGACTACCGCCAACCAGAAGCGGCTGTTCTTCAACCTGCGCAAGGTCAAGGGACAGATCCAGGCGCTGGAGGAAGGCGATCTCCGTCCCGAGCAGGTCAAGGAGATTTCACGGAAGCTCGGCGTGCCCGAGGAAGACGTGGTCTCCATGAACCGCCGTCTCGGCGGCGATACGTCGCTGAATGCGCCGCTGCGCGCCGACAACGACGGCGGCGGCGAGTGGCAGGACTGGCTGGTCGACGACTCGCCGACCCAGGAGGCGCGCCTCGCCGAAAATGAAGAGGCCGACAACCGCCGCCAGTTGCTGAAGGACGCCATGGATGTCCTCAACGACCGCGAGCGGCGCATCTTCGAGGCGCGCCGTCTTGCCGAGGATCCGATCACGCTCGAGGATCTGTCGACCTAGTTCGGCGTCAGCCGCGGACGCGTGCGCCAGATCGAGGTGCGCGCCTTCGAGAAGGTGCAAAAGGCGGTGAAGAAGGGCGCCCGCGAGCTGGAGAAGCCGCGGGAGCCCGCCGCTATTGCGGGCTAATCACTTTCCCCGCACCGATCTCGCCCGCCGTTCGTTTGCCCCGGCCGGACGAGGACCGGGCTGAGTTTGGGGCCGACCCTCATGGCGCGTCTTCCGCCGCACCGTATTCCTTGATGTTGGGGCTGCCGAAGCCGCTCCCTTCCGGAATCTCGCGCATAAGCAGCCAGCCCTTGCTCCCGTTGGCGCAGACGAGGCCCAGCCACTCGTCCGGCTTCACCTCATCGGCCGAGGGATCGAGGGAACGCGCCTTTTCGGCGAGATCCTGGTCCGCAAAATAGCGGACGCCGCCATATTCCATGAGGAAGCTGCCTTCGGCGCCGTAGACAAGGTAGTTCCACCTGGCACCCTTCTTCAGCTTCAGGCGGACCTCGGCCTGGTCGGACTCGCGCGTGACAGCGGCGGTGTAGGCTTTGGTCATCTCGTAGGGCGCGATCTTGCTGAACGAGACGAACTTGAGTTCGTCTGACCGCGAGCGCGACTCGTTCCACGGATGGTAGGTCGCGTTCTTCTTGAGATCGCAGGTGACATTGCTCGGGGCGGCGGGATCAGGCTCCGCGCGGATGGCTATCGACTTGTCCGCGAGCATCGTGAACCCGTTTGGATACTCGCCGCTCCAGGTGTCGGACCTGAACCAGCTGCTGTCGTAGGCGAGAGCCGGTTGCGCGAAGCCGCACCCGAGAACGAGCAAGGGATAAATCCATCGCCTCATCAATACCTCCCATAGCTAGGCCGTCTCGGCGGGGACAGCACCAGCATGAACCCTGCCGGCGGTGATTGCGCCAGGTTCAAGGAGATGTTCGAGGCGGCCCTCCAACCTGTCCATCTTGGCGTGCAATTCGGCGACAGCAAGCTCGGCCTTGACGTTGACCTCGTAATCGAGCGCGGCCGCCAGCCGGTCCTTCGAGGCCTTCCGGTTCTGGCTCATCATTATCACCGGCGCCTGCACCGCAGCGAGCATGGAGAGCAGCAGGTTGAGGAAGATGAACGGGTAAGGATCGATGGAGTGGCGGGCGAGGAGCACGCCATTGACCAAGGCCCAGCCCAGAAGGAACAGGCCGAAGCCGATGATGAAGGTCCAGGACCCTCCGATCCGCGCGACGTGATCCGCCACGCGTTCGCTGACGGTCAGGCGCTCATCGAACACCTGGTTGACGTTGCGCGTTTGCAGACGCCGGGCCATCCGCGCGAGGACGCGGCGGTCGCGCTCGGGCAAGGGTCCAAGGCCCCCGTGGAGGAGCTGCTGGGCGAGGATACGGATCTGGGAGTTCATGGCTCACCACCTTTCGACCGGCCGCAATTCGGCGGGTCGCTGGTGAGCCGATCGAAGGGATCAGGCGCCCGCGGCCGCCGCGCTAAGCCGGCACTGTCGACTATGACTGTCGCTGGGCATGGGATTGATCACCGGGGTCTGTTCGTCGGAGCTCTGCCCGACGCTGGCACACTTAGTCGATTTCGATGCCGGATCAAGGGCCTGGATGTCGCAGCCGGCTATTTGATTCCGGTGGCGTAGGTGTCGAGGGCAGGCACCGCATCGATCAGGCCGCGCTGTTTCATGAAAGCGGCGAACCGGTCGTAGCGGGCGGCGTCGAGCGCGGCCGGGTCCGTGGCAAAGCGCGGCCAGGTATCGGCAAACGACCGCCGGTCGAGTTCGTCGTCGATATCCTTGTGGTTCTTCAGGAAGAGGGCGAGCGCCGGAGCGGGGTTGGCCGCGATATAGGCGGTCGCCTCCTTTACCGCCGCCAGAAATCGCGGCAGACGCGGATCGTCCTTCATCGCCCGCGCGGTGACATAGATCAGTTCGTCATAGGGCGGAACCCCATAGTCCTCCGGCAGGAATAGCCGGGCCGGCTGATTGCCGAGCGCCAGTTCGATCGGCTCGAAGTTGCGGAACCCGCCGACGACCGCATCGACCTGCCCTGCCCGCAAGGCCGAGACGAGATTGAAGTTGAGGTTGATGAGGGTGACGTCGGATGGCGTCAGTCCGGCGGAGGCGAGCATCGCGGCGAGGTACGCCTCCTGGAAGCCGGGGATCGAATACCCGATCTTGCGGCCCTTCAGGTCCGCGATCTTCCTGATCGGGCTGTCGGCAAGCACGATCAGGCAGTTGAGAGGCATTCCGATCAGCGTGCCGAAGCGGACGAGCGGCAGGCCTTCCTTCACCTGCAGGAGAAGGTCAGGCTGGTAGGTGACCCCGATATCGGCCTTGCCGGCCGCGACCAGGCGCGGCGGCGAGCTGGCGTCGGCGGGTGCGATCAGGTCGACATCGAGACCGTGCTTTTGAAAGAACCCCGCTTCCCTGGCGACGACCAGCGGCGCGTGGTCCGGGTTGACGAACCAGTCGAGCAGGACGGTGAGCTTGTCGGCGGCCGGCGCGGGCCTCGCGAATACGACCGCTGCGGCCAGCGCCACCACTACGCAGACGAGGACCCATCGCGCACGCGCCATGGCGATCCGGTCGAAGCGGGAACGCGGTTTCATCGGGACGTCTCCGGCAGCCAGGGCGTGAGATTGCGGGTGAGCAGGTCGACCGCGGCGCGGGTGAGGACCGCCATCGCCGCCAGCAGGAAGAGAGCCGCGAAGACCACGTCGATCTCGCCGCGGCCGTTGGCATGGAGCATGGCGTAGCCGAGGCCGGAGGATGACCCGACCCACTCGCCGAAGAGCGCGGCGATCGGGGCATAGACGGCGGCGACGCGGACGCCGGTGACCAGCGACGGCAAGGCGGCCGGCACGCGAAGCACAAAGAGCTCCTCCGTCCGGTTGGCGCCGTAGAGACGGCCAAGGTCGAGGAGCCCCGCGTCGGTGCGCGCCAGCCCATCGTGGAAAGCGGACCCCACCGGGAAAAAGATCGCCACCGTCGCCATGACGATCTTCGAGGTGACCCCGAAGCCGAGCCACAGCACCAGAAGGGGCGCAATGGCGAAGACCGGAAAGGCCTGACTCACCACCATCACCGGCATGACGAAGCGGCGCGTCACCGGCAGGAAGCTCATGAACAGCGCCAGCGCGATGCCGAGCGCAGTGCCGGTAGCGAGACCGATGACGGTCTCGACCAGCGTGGTCACCGCATCGACGCGCCAGAGGCCGGGCCGCTCCGCCAGCACGGCGGCAACCGCCAGCGGCGTCGGCAGCAGATAGGGCGGCGGCGCGAAGATCCACACCACCGCCTGCCACAGAAGGACAAGACCGACGGCAACGAAAAACGCACGCAGGAGGATCATTCAGTCCCGTCCCTTCGCCGGCATAACCCGGATCAGGTTCGAAGGGTTCGGTCGGAAACCATCTCAGCTCGCCAGCCGGCGAGCTCCCCTCGGAACAGTTCGAACATCGCAGGCACCGCCGGTCAGGGCAAGCGGATTCATCGCTCGCCCGGCCGTCGTCGACGGACCGCTACCCGGCGGTCCAGGCAGCCATCGCCTTCTCGAAGACCCGTTCGCCGGGCGTGCCCTTCTCGAACGTCAGGATGGCGCGCTGCCCGGACTCATAGACGAACGGCAGGTCGATCCAGTTGCGATCCTTGAGGAGCGCAAGGTTGGACGTGATGTCCTGATCGGCGGCGGAAAGCGCGATCCAGAAGAAGCCGTTGGTGACCTTGGCCGGCGCACCGACCAGCGGCTGCCCGCGGGCTTCCTCCGTCGGCTTCAACACGACGCGCGGCACGCTCTTGATGCCCTTGCCCGGGAAATCGGCGGGCACGTCGACGATGACCTCGATCAGGTGACTGGCCGGCAGCGACTTGTCGGAGTTCTTGTGGATCGACAGGCGGACTTTCATGCCGCGCTCGGGAACCTGCAGGCTCGCCTCAATCTCCGGCCCGTTCGCTCCGCTCTCGATGAAGCGCCAGGTCACCGCGGCATTGATGGCGGTCACGCCGGTGGGAGCGGAGGCCGCATCGAGGGGCTCCTCGTAGAGGATAGCCTTTTGGGCAACCAAAGCATCGCCCGTCGCCGGTGCATCGACCGGTGCGACGGCGGGAACCGCCGGCGCCGCCGACGCATCGTCGGCCGGGGCCGGAGCGGGTACCGGTGCAGGTGCGGGCGCTGGCGCAGTCGTGTCGGCAGAGGCATCGGGCGGCGTCGGGCCGACCACCCGGACATCGGAGGCCGGCGGCGCCGGCGTCTCGGCGTCGGGCAGGCGATCCGGTGTCTTGTTCGAGTCGGCTGCGACGGGAGCCGGCGGCGTGGTTACCGGTTTCGCCGCGGTGGTCGTCGCTTTGCCGACGCCGAACGACTGCATGAGGTCAACGATCTTCTCGCGATTGGACCAGCCGAGAGCAGCGAGGCCGCCAACGACCGCGACGATCAGGACAAGGAGCAGGACCGAGGGCAGACGCGATTTCCGCGCGGTCGCGGCGCGCTCATAGAGGGCGCGATCGTCTTCTTCGAGATAACCGCGCTTGCGCTTGCGGCTGAATGCAGGCGGACGGTCGCGGCTGTCGACAAAGGGCGCCGAGCTTTGCCGGGGTGATGGCGGCGGGTCGCGCCGCTGCTGGTCCCAATCCTGTCCGTATTCCGGGGCGAGGCGCGGCTCGGGCTGCGCCTGCCGCGGCGGCTCGTCGTAATTGGTCTGCGGGCGATACTCGGCCTGCGGACGGTATTCCGGCTCGGCTTGGCGGATGACGGGAAGCGTCTCGCGTTCCGGCGGTAAGGCGGGCGGCCGGTCGGCGCGGGGAAGGCGCAGGTCGGCGGCGGCGCCCGGATAGGAGGCATCGGCGCGGTATTGCGCGGGTGCCCGGTCGCTTGAGCCGCCGGCGAGACTGCCGCGCTGCTCCGCTTCCTGGATGGCGCGCCGGAAAACGTCCTGCGGCGACGGGCCTTCCGGGATGGCCTCGGCCGGAACCGGAATGGGCGCTGGCGCCGGGGCCGGCTCGGCCCGCGGAATCGCCGGCGGAGGATTGGGCGGACGCGCCACGGGCGCGCCGCCCCCCGATGCCGCCTCCCGCTCGACCTTGCGGATCGCCTCTTCCAGCTCAAGCCGCTGGCGCGAGATCTCCGCCGTCGTCAGCGGCGGATCCACGGCCTTCAACTGTCCGATCAAAGCGTTGCGCGCCTTGTCGTACACGGTGCGGCGCGCATCGGCGGCGTTGCTGTCGAGGCTGCCGATCGCTTTCTTCAGGACTGAGTAATATTCGGCCATTTTCCCGCTCTTTCGAGGGATCTCCTGTCGCCCATCAGCCTAGCCCTGGAAAGGATCATGCACGAGAATCGTATCGTCGCGTTCGGGGCTCGTCGACAGGAGCGCCACCGGCGCCCCGATCAGTTCCTCGACGTGGCGGACGTACTTAACCGCCTGTGCCGGCAGATCATTCCACGTTCGCGCCCCTCGCGTCGAGTCCTGCCATCCTTCCATAGTCTCATAGATCGGCTCGACTCTGGCTTGATCTCCCGCAATTGCGGGCAAATGATCGAGCTCTTTCCCGTCCAGCCGGTAGCCCACGCACAGATTGATCGATTCGAGGCCGTCGAGCACGTCGAGTTTTGTCAGCGCGATGCCGTTGATGCCGGAAATCCGCACGGTTTGCCTCACCAGCACCGCATCGAACCATCCGCACCGCCGCTTTCGCCCGGTCACCGTGCCGAATTCATTGCCGCGCGTTCCTAGGAAATCCCCGACCTCGCCCTTCTGTTCCGTCGGGAAGGGCCCCTCGCCTACCCGGGTCGTGTACGCCTTGGTGATGCCGAGGACGAAACCGAGCGCGCCCGGCCCGAGGCCGGACCCGGCCGCCGCCTGCCCGGCGACGGTGTTCGACGAGGTCACGTACGGATAAGTGCCGTGGTCGATGTCGAGGAGCACGGCCTGGGCGCCTTCGAAGAGGATGCGCTTGCCGACCCGCCGCGCCTCGTCGAGCCGGCTCCACGCCGGTCCCGCGAAGGGCAGGATCTTGGGCGCGATCTCGCGGAGCGAGGCGAGCACCTCGCCGGGATCGATCTCGTTGGCGCCGACACCCCGGCGCAGCGCGTTGTGGTGGGCGAGCAGGCGGTCGATCTTCATCGGCAGCGTTGCCGGATCGGCGAGATCGACCACGCGGATGGCGCGGCGGCCGACCTTGTCCTCGTAGGCCGGGCCGATGCCGCGCTTGGTGGTGCCGAGCGCCTGGATGGCATTGGAGGTCTCGCGGGCGACGTCGAGCTCGCGATGCAGAGGCAGGATGAGCGCGGCATTCTCGGCGATGACCAGGCTGTCGGGGGTGACCGTCACGCCCTGGGCCTTCAGCCGCTCGACCTCCGCAACGAAGGCCCACGGGTCGATGACCACGCCGTTGCCGATGACCGAGAGCTTCCCCGGCCGCAGCACGCCCGACGGCAACAGGCTCAGCTTGTAGGTGATGCCGTCGATGACCAGGGTGTGGCCGGCGTTATGGCCGCCCTGGAAGCGGACGACGATGTCGGCGCGCTCGGAAAGCCAATCGACGATCTTGCCCTTGCCCTCGTCCCCCCACTGCGATCCGACGACAACCACATTCGCCATTATTGCGCGCTTATCCCCGGATGGACGGCCGCGAGGAACGGCGGCCGATTCGCGCGGCGAGCTTAACCGAAGCCTCGTGGCTATGTCGTGGCAAGGAGAACGGGCTCAAAAATCGAGCCGGCGGGCCTGAACCACGCCTTCCAGCGCCCGCACCCGGCCGAGGACGGCGTCGCTGATCGGTTCGTCGACCTCGATCAGCGAAATGGCGTCCTCGCCCGGCGCCGAGCGCCCGAGATTGAAATTGGCGATGTTGACCCTCTCGTTGCCGAGCAGCGTGCCGAGCCGGCCGATGAACCCTGGCTTGTCGCGATTGGTGACGTAGAGCATGTGCGGCGCGAAACCGGCCTCCATGTCGATGCCCTTGATCTGGATGATGCGCGGCCGGCCGTCCGAGAACACCGTGCCGGCGAGCGAACGTTCCATTTGCTCGGTGCGCACGGTGAGGCGGACGTAAGTCTCGTAGGCGCCGCGCTTCGACTGGCGCACTTCGTCCACCGCGATGCCGCGCTCGCGCGCCAGCACCGGGCCATTGACCATGTTGACCTCGGCGAGCACGGGGCGAAGCAGCCCGGCGACCAGCGCCGAGGTCAACGCGCGCGTGTTCATTTCGGCGACATCGCCGGCATACTCGATCGCGATGCCCTTGATCATCGTGTCGGTAAGCTGCCCGGCGAAGGAGCCGATCAGGTCGGCGAGCCGCACGAACGGCGTCAGCCGCGGCGCCTCTTCCGCCGAGATCGACGGCATGTTGAGCGCGTTGGATACCGCACCGTCGATCAGGTAGTCGGCCATCTGCTCGGCGATCTGCAGCGCCACGTTCTCCTGCGCCTCGGTCGTGGCGGCGCCGAGGTGGGGAGTGCACACGACATTGGGGAGGCCGAAGAGCGGACTCGCCTCCGCCGGCTCGGTGACGAACACGTCGACCCCGGCGCCGGCGACCTTGCCCGATTTTATCGCCGCGGCCAGTGCGTCCTCGTCGACCAGCCCGCCGCGCGCACAGTTGATGATGCGCACGCCGTCCTTCATCTTCGCGATCGAAGCAGCGTCGATGACGTTGCGCGTCTTGTCGGTAAGCGGGGTGTGCAGCGTGATGAAGTCGGCGCGGCGGAAGAGTTCGTCGAGTTCGACCTTGTCGACGCCGAGCTGCATGGCCCGCTCCCCGGAGAGGAACGGGTCGTACGCGATCACCTTCATCTTCAGGCCGAGGGCGCGGTCGGCGACGATCGAGCCGATATTGCCGCACCCGATGATGCCGAGCGTCTTGGCGGTGATTTCCACCCCCATGAAGCGGTTCTTCTCCCACTTGCCGGCCTGGGTAGAGGCGTCGGCGGCGGGAAGCTGGCGGGCGACCGCAAACAGAAGCGCGATGGCATGTTCGGCGGTCGTGATCGAATTGCCGAACGGCGTGTTCATGACGACGATGCCGCGCGTCGTCGCCGCCGGAACGTCGACATTGTCGACGCCGATCCCGGCGCGGCCGATGACGCGGAGCTTCTTCGCCGCCGCGATCACCTTTTCGCTGACCTTGGTGGCCGAGCGGATGGCGAGGCCATCGTAGTCGCCGATGGCCTGGAGGAGCTTCTCCTTGTCCTTGCCGAGGTCGGGGAGGTAGTCGACCGCAATCCCGCGATCCTTGAAGATCTGCACGGCGGTCTTGGACAGCTTGTCGGAGACGAGAACGCGGGGGGCGGTCATTTTGGATCCTCAGGGTGTTTGTCGTTGCGGCCGAAGCGAAGCCAGGAGCCGGAACGTCGAATGGGTGGTGAATCGCCAGGTCCCGGGTCTGCGGCGCATCACTGCGTGCTGCGCCGCGCCCGGGACGACGCGTGGGGCCCGCTAGGCGGCCTTTTTCAGCGACGCTTTCTCGAGCGCGAAGCCCCATTCCAGCCATTGCGTAAGAACCGCAAGGTCGGCGGCTTCGATGGTCGCGCCGGCCCAGATGCGGAAGTGCGGCGGCGCATCGCGATGGAAGGCGATGTCGTGGGCAACGCCTTCCTTGTCGAGGCGGGAGGCAATGGCGCGGACGAACGCCTCGTGCGCCGCCAGATCGAGGCCGGCAATGGCCGGATCGACGATCTTCAGGCAGACCGAGGTGTTGGAGCGGGTCGCCGGATCGACGGCGAAGAAATCGATCCACGGCGTCCTCGCCGCCCAGTCGGCGAGCACCTTGAAGTTGGCATCGGCGCGGCCCATCAGGCCCTTCAGCCCACCCACCGACTTCGCCCAGTTGAGCGCATCGAGGTAGTCCTCGACGCAGAGCATCGAGGGCGTGTTGATGGTCTCGCCGACGAAGATGCCGTCGATCAGCTTGCCGCCCTTGGTCATGCGGAAAATCTTCGGCATGGGCCACGGCGGCGAGTAGCTTTCCAGCCGCGCCACCGCGCGCGGGCTGAGCACGATCATGCCATGCGCGGCTTCGCCGCCGAGCGCCTTCTGCCACGAGAAGGTGACGACATCGAGCTTGTCGAAGGGCAGATCCTGCGCGAAGGCCGCCGAGGTGGCGTCGCAGATCGTCAGCCCCTCGCGGTCGGCGGCGATCCAGTCGCCATTGGGGACACGGACGCCCGACGTCGTGCCGTTCCAGGTGAAGATGACGTCGCGGCTGAAATCGACCTGGCCGAGATCGGGCAGCTTGCCGTAGTCGGCGATGATGCTGCGCACGTCCTTCAGCTTCAGTTGCTTGACCGCGTCGGTCACCCAGCCGAGGCCGAAACTCTCCCAGGCGAGCACATCGACGCCGCGGCCGCCAAGCAGCGACCACATCGCCATCTCCACGGCGCCGGTGTCGGAGGCGGGGACGACGCCGATCCGGTAGTCGGCGGGAACCTGCAGCACCTCGCGGGTGAGGTCGATGGAGGCTTTCAGCTTTTCCTTGCCGATCTTGGCGCGGTGCGACCGCCCGAGGGCGGCGCCCTTCAAGGCCTGCAGCGACCAGCCGGGGCGCTTGGCGCAGGGACCGGAGGAGAAATTGGGATTGGCCGGCTTCGTGCCGGGAACGGCGGGATTGGTCATCGCTCTATCCTCTCAGATAGGTGCCCCTCGGTGGGGAGGGGTGGCCCGCCGCAGCAGATACGCCGCGATCCCGGCGGAGTCAATCGCGACCGGCGGTTTCGCGGTGCGACGTTTCGGCGGTAAGTCTGACGGCACCATGTCAACGACGATTCGCATCCTCGGCGTCGATCCCGGCCTCCGCCGCACCGGCTGGGGCGTCGTGGCCATGACCGGCAACGCCCTCACCTTCGTCGCCGCCGGCACGATCCGTGCGCCCCTGGACGGTGAACTCGCCACCCGCCTGCTCGCCCTGCATACCGGGCTCACGGCCGTCCTCGCCGCCTACAAGCCCGACGAGGCGGCGGTCGAGCAGACCTTCGTCAACCGGGACGCCGTCGCCACCCTCAAGCTCGGCCAGGCGCGCGGCATCGCCATGCTGGTCCCTGCCCAGGCCGGCCTCACCGTCGCCGAATACGCCCCCAATGCGGTGAAGAAGACCGTGGTCGGCGCCGGCCACGCCGAAAAGGTTCAGATTCGGGCGATGGTGCGGGTGCTCCTGCCGCGCGCCGAATTCGACGGCGACGATTCCGCCGATGCCCTCGCGGTCGCCATTTGTCATGCGCATCACCGGCAGTCGATCTCTCGCAGAATCGTTGCCTGATCTTGCCAATGTTGCCAAAACGTTCTATTTCTTACCTTTGAAGGTAAGACTGGAGTTTCGCGGCATGCGCATTACCGACAAGGGCCAGGTAACGATCCCCGGTGCTATCCGGCGGGAGCGCGGCCTCCTGCCCGGAACGGATGTCGAGATCGTTTCCGACGAGCACGGCGTCCACATCCGCCCGAAGAAGATGAACGGGCATCGCCGCACGAAGCGGGAGGACGAGGTGGCCGAGGCGCTGGGCAGATTGCGCGGCAGCGCCACGATCCGCATGACGACCGAAGAAATCATGGCGTTGACCCGGGGCGAATGACCGCGATCCTCGTAGATTCGAATGTGCTGATCGACGTCGCCACGGGAGATTCGCCGTGGGCCGATCGCTCGCAGGTGGCGATCGTGCGGGCCAGCCGCACCCATGAACTGGTCATCAACGCGATTATCTTCGCGGAGGTCTCGATGCCCTACGCGCGTATCGAGGATATCGACGAGCGACTGACGGGCGTGTTTCGGCGGGAGGAGATTCCCTGGGAGGCGGCGTTTCTCGCAGGCAAGGCGTTTCTCGCCTATCGCCGCCGCGGCGGGCAGCGCGATTCACCCCTGCCCGACTTCTTCATCGGCGCACACGCCGCCATTCGTGGCTATGGCCTGCTGACCCGCGACCCTCGTGGGTTCCGCAGCTATTTCCCGACCGTCGAAGTGCTCACGCCCGAGAATTTCGCCCCATGATCGGCAAGCTCCGCGGCGTCATCGATTCCTACGGCGACGACTGGGTGATCGTCGATGTCGGCGGCGTCGGCTACCAGGTGTTCTGCTCGACGCGCACGCTACAGGCGCTGCCGCGGCCGGGCGAAGCCGGCACCCTGTCGATCGAGACCTACGTGCGCGAGGACATGATCCGGCTCTATGGGTTCACCTCCGACCTCGAGCGCGAATGGTTCCGCCTGCTGCAGACCGTGCAGGGCGTCGGCGCCAAGGTGGCCCTGGCTGTCCTCGGCACGCTGAAGCCCGGCGATCTCGCCTCGGCCATTGCGCTCCAGGACAAGGCGACGCTGTCGCGCGCCCCCGGCGTCGGCAAGAAGGTCGCCGAGCGCATGGTGACCGAGCTCCGCGACAAGGCGCCCGCCTTCTCCAGTGCCGACCCGGCCGTGGTCCATCTACAAGCCGACCTCGCCGAGCGCCGCGCGCCGCAGCCGGTTGCCGATGCCGTGTCCGCCCTCGTCAATCTCGGCTATGCCCAGCTCCAGGCGAGCGCCGCCATCGCCTCGGCACAGCGCTCCGCCGGCGACAAGGCGACCACCGAGCAGCTCATCCGTCTCGGCCTGAAGGAGTTGGCGCGGTGAGCCCGGCGGATGCGACTGGAACTGGCGGGTCGTCGGGTTCGCGCCGCCTGAACCTGGCTGTAGCTACCATCGCGGTTTTCGCGGCCGCCGGGCCTGCTATCGGCGCCGTCGCCGCCATCCTGTACATGGCCGCCACCTCCCGCGAACCCGGTACCGCGCTGCGCGAAATGATCCCCGACATGGCGCGGGCGGCTTATCCGGTCGGCATCGTGCCGGCGCTGATCGCCGGAGTTGCGGTCGCGGCGCGCGACTATTTCCGAGCCACCCGCTTCGTGGAGGCCTGTCTCATAGGTCTCGTCGCCGGTGGAATTTGGGGGCTCTTCTTCGGTCTGAACATCTTCGGCCTGATCATTGTCGGCGCCAGTGTCGTAGCGAGCGCGGTCTGCTGGCGGCTGACCCGCCGGATGCGGAGCCCGGGATGAGCGACCCGCGCCTGGTCGCTCCGGAGCCGCGCGGCGACGACGCCCCCGACGCGTCGCTTCGCCCGCAGCTCCTCTCCGAGTTCGTCGGCCAGGCGCAGGCCTGTGCCAACCTGAAGGTGTTCATCGAGGCGGCGCGCGGCCGCAAGGAACCCCTCGACCACGTCCTCTTCGTCGGGCCGCCGGGCCTCGGCAAAACCACCCTCGCCCAGATCGTGGCGCGCGAGCTCGGGGTCAATTTTCGGGCCACCTCCGGCCCGGTGATCGCGCGCGCCGGCGATCTTGCCGCCCTCCTCACCAACCTCGAGGAGCGCGACGTGCTCTTCATCGACGAGATCCACCGCCTTTCTCCAGCGGTGGAGGAAAACCTCTATCCGGCACTGGAGGACTTCCAGCTCGACCTGATCATCGGCGAGGGTCCGGCGGCGCGCTCGGTGAAGATCGAGCTGGCTCCCTTCACCCTGGTCGGCGCCACCACCCGCATCGGGCTCCTGACCACGCCGCTCCGCGACCGCTTCGGCATTCCGGTGCGCCTGAATTTCTATTCCGTGGAGGAACTCGAGTACATCGTGCGCCGCGGCGCCCGCATCCTCGGCGTCGAACTGACCCCCGACGGCAGCACCGAGATTGCCCGCCGCTCGCGCGGCACGCCGCGCATCGCCACGCGGCTGCTCCGCCGCGTGCGCGATTTCGCCGTCGTCGACAAGGTCGCCGCGATCGACGCGAGCGAGGCCGACAAGGCTCTTCGCCGCCTCGAGGTCGACAGCCTCGGCTTCGACTCCCTCGACCGGCGCTATCTGGAACTGATCGCGAAAAGCTTCAGCGGCGGACCGGTCGGTATCGAGACCATCGCTGCGGCGCTCTCGGAACCGCGCGACGCCATCGAGGAAATCGTCGAACCGTTCCTCCTGCAGCAGGGCTTCGTCCAGCGCACGCCGCGCGGCCGCATGCTGACGCCCCAGGCCTTCCGGCATCTTGGCCTCGACCCTCCCCGCGACGCCGCCCAGATCCCGCTTTTCGGCAGCGAGATCGAGGACACGTGAACGAGCGAGCGCCCTGGCCCGACCTCGCCGGCCGTCTTGTGCCCGGGGGCCATGTGCTGCCGGTGCGGGTCTATTTCGAGGACACCGACTTCACAGGCTTCGTCTATCACGGCAGCTACATCCGATTCATGGAACGCGGCCGGTCGGACTTCATACGCTGCCTGGGGGTCAGCCATCACGAACTGGACGCAGGCCTCCATGGCGAGCCGCTGGCGTTTGCCGTCCGCCACATGGCGGTCGATTTCCTCAAACCGGCGCGGATCGACGACATCCTCGAGGTGCATACCCGCCCGCTTCCGAGCAAGGGCGTGCGCCTCTTCGTCAATCAGAGCATCCGGCGCGGGCTCGAGGTCCTGGTGGAGGCGAAGCTCACCATCGTCGCAGTGACGGCCACTGGCCGTCCGCGTCGTCTCCCCGACGAGCTCCGCGCCCGATTAGAGCCGATCCGGGAAGTTTGGATTCATGCCGAAGGGTTTGCGGCGAGCCGCCTGAGCATGATGCGGATCATGGCGAGGCGGACGAAGGCGACGGTGGTGCGCGCATAGCGCTCGAAGTCTTTGGCG
>JBBQGL010000090.1:0-16811 GCA_038323025.1 Hyphomicrobiales bacterium | reverse complement strand
GAGCGCTTTGCCGCCCTCGGCGCCGCCGGGATTTCCACCAACGCGCAATGCGCCCCGGCGATGATCGAGAAGGTCGCCGCGCCCGATCCCGCGGCCGTGAGCTTGCTCCGCCAGGCCGCCGAATCCATGCGTCTTTCGGCCCGCGGCTATCATCGCGTCCTCAAGGTGGCGCGGACCCTCGCCGATCTCGACGGCGCCGATGGCGTCGGCCGCATTCACCTCGCCGAGGCCCTCAGCTATCGCGCGGTGGGCGACAGGCTCGCCGCAGCCGCCTGAGTTTCGGCGCCGCCGTCAAGCATTTGGAAAGCCCGATCTGACAGTCTCCGGCCGCGCATCCTGGCGCGCCGCCGGGGCGCCAGCGGATTCGGGCCATGACCCTTCGCGCGGTTGAAAGACGGGCGCCGCCTGTGCCGGCGCGTGCCGGGCCGGAGGCGGAGCGCGAACTCGTCGCCTCCGGCCGCGAGCGCGCGCGCACCCGCCTGCTCGCCGCCGCCGCCGCGGTTCTCGCCGGATTGGTCGCGCTTGGCGCGCTGGTCGTCGCCTACGCAATTCCCGCGCTTCTGCCCTTCGCCGCGCCGGTGGCCGTCGCCCTCGGTGCGCTTGCCTTCTGGGGCACTGCGCGTGCCAACCACATGAGCCTTGCCGCCAAGCTCGAGCGAAACGAGGAGGAGAACCGCCGCCTGTCGCGCAGCCTCGAGGCGCTCGCCGACAAGGCCTGGGAGATCCGCGAAAGCGAGGAGCGTTACCGCAACCTGATCGAGGCGCGCGAGAAGGCGGAAGCGGCGAGCCTGTCGAAGTCGCGCTTCCTTGCCACCGTCAGCCATGAGTTCCGCACGCCGCTGAACGGCATCCTCGGGCTCACCGACCTGCTCCTCGAAACCCCGCTGACCCCCGACCAGGAAACCTATGCGCGCGGGGTTCACTCGTCCGGCGAGGCGCTTTTGGCGCTGGTCGACGACATCCTCGATTTCTCCAAGATCGAAGCCGGTCACCTCGACCTCCGGCCGGAACCCGCCGATATCGACGCGCTCCTCCAGGAAATCGTCGAGCTGCTCGCCGCCCGCGCCCACGGCAGGGGCATCGATATTGCCGCCGATGTCGACCCGGCTTTGCCGGCGCGCGTCACCGTCGATGCCACCCGTCTCCGCCAGGTTCTTCTCAACCTCGCCGGCAACGGCGTGAAATTCACCGAAGCCGGCGGCGTCACCGTCCGCGCCGCGCTCGCGGCAACGCGCGAGGGCAGGGCGCAGATCGTCTTTTCCGTCCTCGACAGCGGCCCCGGCGTCGCCCCCGAGGACGTCGAGCGAATCTTCGGCGAGTTCGAGCAGGCCGATTCGGCGCTGACCCGCCGCCACGGCGGCACCGGCCTCGGTCTCGCCATATCGCGGCGGATCGTACGCCGCATGGGCGGCGACATCAGCCTGGCCGCGCGCGCCGGAGGCGGCTCGGTCTTTGCCTTCACCCTCGATCTTGGCGTGGTCGAGCCGGCGCGGCCGGTCGCGCGCGATCTCTCGGGTCGTCGCGTTCTCGTCCTCGCCGTCGACGGCGCCGAGCCGGGCGTCCTCGGCCGCTCTCTCGCAAACGAGGGTGCTGAGGTCCGCGTCGTCGCCAGCGTCAACGAGGCGGCCGCCCTGGTCGGCGCGGCCGCAGCGGCGCTCCTGCCCTATCACGCCGCGCTGATCGACCGGCGAATCGCGGTGGATATCGCGGCGGTCCTCGGCAATATCCGCGCCGCCGCCGGCTCGCCTGTCCCGGCCGCGATCCTGATCGAGCCGGGCGGACGCACCGAGGTAGAGGCGCTCCGCCACGCCGGTTTCGATGCCTACCTGGTTCGCCCCGTGCGCCGCGCTTCCCTGAAGAAGATCGTCCTCGACATCGCCGCGACCCGCGGCAGCTTCCGCGTCGATCCGACCGACGCGCGCCCGCTGCCGCCGCCCCCCGCCCGCCGCGCCGCCAGGGGACTGGAGATTCTTCTCGCCGAGGACAACGAGATCAACGCGCTTCTCCTTCGCGCCGTCCTCGAGCAGCTTGGCCACACGGTCACCGAGGTACGCGACGGCGCCGCCGCGGTGACGGCGGCGGCCGAGGGCAGCGGCCGCTTCGCGCTGATCTTCATGGATCTCCACATGCCGGTCCTCGACGGGCTTGCCGCCGCCCGCGCCATCCGCGCGGATGAAGTCGCGCGCGGCCTGCCGCGGACGACCATCCTGGCGCTGACCGCCGATGTCCTCGCCGAGACGCGCGCCGCCGCCCGGGCCGCCGGCATCGACGCGGTCCTCGACAAGCCGATTACGCCCGACCGGCTCCGCCACCTTCTCGGGGAACTGGCCGCTGCCTGAGGCGCGTCACCCAAATGTCGGCGATCTGTGCTTCGCTGCCCGTTACCGGCGCGGGTGATTCGGGGTATAGTCCGCGAGGGGATGGTGCCGCGGCGGGTATCTTGCCCTTCGGCGGCGCTCAGGCGATGCTAGGGGCAGGCTGACTGGCTTGCGGGGGAGGGAAGATGGCCTATCTACCCCTGATGCAACAGCGTTTCGTCGAGGGTATGCGGCGGTATCGGAAGCGGTTTGACCCCTTTGCGGCGTCGCTTGGCCGTTTGGGCAACCTTGAGGTGCGCCTGGCGCGCTCGGGCGAGGAGGTCAAACGCGCCCAGCGCCTCCGCTATCGCGTCTTCTACGAGGAGATGTCGGCGGTCGCCAACGTGCGCGCCCTCGTTTCGGGGCGGGACCGCGATCCCTTCGACAAGATGTGCGACCACCTCCTCGTCCTCGATCATGGCGAGCACGGCGGCGCGCCCGAAATCGTCGGCACGTACCGGCTGCTCCGCCAGGAAATTGCCGAGAACCGCCGCGGTTTCTATTCGGCCGGCGAGTTCGAGGTCGACCGGCTGGTCGCCCGTCATCCGGAACGCTCGTTCCTCGAACTTGGCCGCTCGTGCGTGCTGCCGCCCTACCGCACGAAACGCACGGTCGAGCTGCTCTGGCATGGAATCTGGTCATATGTCCGCCATCACAACATCGACGTGATGATCGGCTGCGCTTCGCTGGAGGGCACCGACACGCGGAAGCTGGCGCCCCTCCTCGGGTTCCTGCGCGAGGCCGCCCCCGCGCCGGCGGAGTGGCGGGTAAGGGCGTTGCCCGGCCGCGGCGTCTCGCTCGGCACGGCGAAGGCGGCAAGTGAGCTGAAGGCGCTGAAAGGCCTGCCGCCCCTCATCAAGGGCTATCTCCGCCTGGGGGCCTATGTCTGCGAGGATGCCGTGGTCGACTACCAGTTCGGCACCACCGACGTTTTCCTCGTGCTCCCCAACGAGCGGATCAGCACGCGCTACATCAATTTCTACGGGGCTGACGCCACGCGCCACGCGGCGGCGTGAGACGGGCCTAGCTCTCGGCGGGCTCGCGCTCGGAAGGGCCGGTCGGCGGCGCGTCGTCGTTGGCGGCCTTCGGCTCGGTCTTCGGCGCCGGCTTCGATACCGCCACCATCGCCGGGCGGAGGACGCGCTCGCCGATCGTGTAGCCGGCCTGCACCACTTCCGCGACCATGCCCGGCGCCAGTTCCGCGCTCGGAACCTCGTAGATCGCCTGGTGCAGCTTCGGGTCGAATTTCTGGCCCTTCGGCTCGATCTGGCGGATGCCGTGCTTGGTCAGCGACTGCTCGAGGCTGCGCTCCGTCGCCTCGACGCCGTCCATGAGGTTCGACAGCGCCGGATCGGCGCTGCGAGCTTCCGGCGGCACTGCCGCGATTGCCCGGCGGAGGTTGTCCGCCACCGTCAGCATGTCGCGCGCGAAATTCGCGGCGGCGTATTGGCGCGCGTCGGCGACATCGCGCTCCGTGCGCCGGCGCAGGTTTTCCATCTCGGCAAGCGAGCGCAGCAGCCTGTCCTTGGCGTCGGCAAGCTCGCTCGTCACCGCGGCGAGGCGCCCGTCGTCGGCGGGAGCTGCGGCGGCATCGGGGCTCGCGGCGGCGGGCGCGGGCGCGGCTGTTTCGTCGGCCATTGGATCGTTCCGTCCAGTTCAAATTGGGTGCCCCGCATATCAGGGCTCGCAGGCCAAAAATCAAGCTTTCGCGGCCGGATCGGCCGGTTTCCGGGTTTAGATGCGCCTCAGCGCCACTTCTTCAACCCTGTGGGTTTCGCCTTTCCGGAGGATCAGGTCCGCGCGCGGCCGCGTCGGCAGGATGTTTTCGCGCAGATTCACGAGGTTGATCCGGTTCCACAGCCGGTCGGCGACGGCGATGGCCTCGTTTTCGCCGATCGCCGCGTAGCGATGGAAATAGGAGGCCGGGTCCTGGAACGCGGTTTCGCGCAGCCTGAGGAAGCGCTCGACGTACCAGCGGCGGATGACCCGGTCCTCGGCGTCGATGTAGACCGAGAAGTCGAAGAAATCGGAGACGAACGGCACCGCCCGCCCGTCGCGCGGCAGGCGCGAGGTCTGCAGGACGTTCAGCCCCTCGACGATGAGGATGTCCGGCCGGTCGATCAGCACCGTTTCTCCGGGGACGATATCGTAGGTGAGGTGGGAGTAGACCGGCGCGGTGGCGTTGCGCCGGCCCGATTTGATCTCGGTCAGGAAGGCCAGCAGCGCCGGGAGGTCGTAGCTTTCCGGGAAGCCCTTCCGCTCCATCAGCCCCTCGCGCTTGAGGACGGCGTTGGGAAGCAGGAAGCCGTCGGTGGCGATGAGGTCGACCTTGGGCGTGTTCCGCCAGCGGCTCAGCAGCGCCTTCAGCACCCGGGCCGTGGTCGACTTGCCGACCGCGACCGAGCCGGCGACGCCGATGATGAAGGGCGTGACGCCGTCCTTGTCGCCGAGGAATTTCCGCGTCGCGTCGTAGAGTCCCTGGGCGGCGGCGGCATGCAGGCTGAGGAGGCGCGACAGCGGCAGGTAGATTTCCCGCACGTCGTCGAGCGAGATCGGGTCGTTGAGGCTGCGCAGGCGCGACAGGTCCTCGTCGGTCAGCGTTAGCGGCGTGTCGGCGCGCAGCGCCGCCCACGCCTCGCGCGAGAATACGCGATGCGGCGAAACCGAAGCGGGCACCGGCTGGTCCATTTCAGATCTTGCTCTTCCGCGACGCCTTCTCGGCAAGGCCGCTCTGCGCCGTGCGCTGCTTCAGCTCGGCCATGACGGCATCGAGTTTGATGCCGCGCGCCTCGAGCATGACCAGAAGGTGGTAAAGAACGTCCGCACTCTCGCCGATCAGCGCGGCGTCGTCTTCCCCGACCGCCGCCCGCGCCGCCTCCACCGCCTCCTCGCCGAATTTCTTCGCGCAGCGCTTCACGCCCGCGCCGATCAGCTTGGCCGTGTACGACCCCGGATCGCCGGAGCGGGCCCGTTCGGCGACGATCGCGGCTAGGTCGGAAAGAGAAAAGTCGGTCATTGGCCGATATCCTGGGGGCCGATATCCTGGTTCACCGGCCTACCCGTTGGTCCGCACGGGGATGCCGGCCTCGGCCATCTGCGCCTTCGCCTGGCCGATCGAGAATTCGCCGAAGTGGAAGATCGATGCGGCGAGCACGGCCGAGGCGTGCCCGTCCTTCACGCCCTCGACGAGATGTTCGAGGCGGCCGACGCCACCCGAGGCGATCACCGGGACCGGCACGGCGTCGGCGATCGCGCGCGTCAGGCTGAGGTCGAATCCGTGGCGAGTGCCGTCGCGATCCATGGAGGTGAGCAGGATTTCCCCGGCGCCGAGCCGGGCAACCTCGACCGCATATTCGACAGCGTCGATGCCGGTCGCCTTCCGTCCGCCGTGGGTGAAGACTTCCCACGATCCGCGGCCCTTGCCGGTGGAATCGCGCCGCTCGCGCGCGTCGATGGCGACGACGATCGCCTGGGCGCCGAACTTCTCCGATGCCGCGGCGACGATGCTGCGGTCGTTCACCGCGGCGGTGTTGATCGAAACCTTGTCGGCGCCGGCCAGCATCAGCGCGCGCACATCCTCGACGCTGCGCACGCCGCCGCCGACGGTCACCGGCATGAAGCAGACCTCCGCCGTGCGCGCGACGACGTCGAGGATCGTGCCACGGTTCTCGTGGCTGGCCGTGATGTCGAGGAAGCAAAGCTCGTCGGCTCCGGCGGCGTCATAGGCGCGCGCCGACTCGACCGGGTCGCCGGCATCGGTGAGGTCGAGGAAGCGGATCCCCTTCACCACGCGGCCGTCCTTGACGTCGAGGCAGGGGATGACGCGGACCTTGAGGGTCATGCCGCCTCCCGCGTCGCGCGGACGAGCTTCAGCGCCGCGGCGGCATCGAGCCGCCCGTCATAGAGCGCACGGCCCGCGATGGCGCCGCCGAGAAGCGCGTTCTCCGGCAGGCAGAGACGCTCGACATCGGCGAGCGAGGCGAGGCCGCCGGACGCAATGACGGGTATCGAGACTACCCGGGCGAGGGCCACGGTCGCGGGAAAATTGAGCCCCGCCAGCACGCCGTCGCGGTCGATGTCGGTGTAGATGATCGCGGCGACGCCGGCGTCCTCGAAGCGGCGCGCGAGCATCGTCGCATCCATCTCCGTCATCTCCGCCCATCCGCGCACCGCCACCTTGCCGCCGCGGGCGTCGATGCCGACGGCGACCTGGCGCGGAAAGTTTCGCGCCGCGTCGCGGACGAGGCCGGGATCGTTGACCGCCGCCGTCCCGAGGATCACCCGGGTCACGCCCCTGGTCAGCCAGCTCTCGATCGCCGCCATGTCGCGGATGCCGCCGCAGAGCTGCACCGGCAGTTCGGTTGCCGCGAGGATACCTTCGACCGCCGCTGTGTTCTCGGAGCGCCCGGCGAAGGCGCCGTTGAGGTCGACCACGTGCAGCCACTCGAAGCCTTGCGCCGCGAAGGCCCAGGCCTGCGCAGCAGGGTCGTGGCTGAACACGGTGGCATGCGCCATGTCGCCCTTCACCAGGCGCACGCACTCGCCGTCCTTCAGGTCTATGGCGGGAAAGAGAATCATTGGCTTGACTCGACGAGGAAGGACCCGCTCACGGCTTCCACTTCAGGAAATTGGCGATCAGCGCGAGGCCGAGGCGCTGGCTCTTTTCCGGGTGGAATTGCGTCCCGGCAAGCGTGTCGCGCGCCACCATCGCCGTGACCGGTCCGCCGTAGTCGGCGATGGCGAGCACGTCTTCGGCGCGATCCGGCACCAGGTGAAACCCGTGCAGGAAATACGCGTGCCAGCCGACCTCGCCGAGTTCGATCCCGGCGAGGAGCGGGTGTGCCTTGTGCCTCTCCATCGTGTTCCAGCCCATGTGCGGCACCTTGAGGGCCGGGTCGTTCGGCTCCACGGCGCGCACCTCGCCGGCGACCCGGTCGAGCCCGCGCGTTATGCCGTGCTCGAGCCCGCGCGTGGCGAGCAGTTGCATCCCCACGCAAATGCCGAAGAACGGGCGGCC
This sequence comes from Hyphomicrobiales bacterium, assembly GCA_038323025.1. GTDB lineage: Bacteria > Pseudomonadota > Alphaproteobacteria > Rhizobiales > Kaistiaceae > JAFKKF01. The sequence continues at coordinate 9,437 of JBBQGL010000090.1, read as the reverse complement.
GCGCCGGTCGATCGTCTCGTCGATGGCTTCCACCATGCCGTCGACCGCGTCGAGGTTGCGCCGGCAGTCGGCGAAGGCGCCGTCGCCGGGCAGCACTACCCGATCGGCCCGGGCGACCACGTCGGGATCCGAGGTGACCATGATCCGTTCGCCGGCGCCGGTCGCGGCGATGACGTGCTCGAAGGCCTTGGTCGCCGAACGGATATTGCCGGCGCCGTAGTCGATGAGGGCTATGGTCACCGCTAGCCCCCCGGCGTCGGGAAGAGGCCCACCACTTCGGCCTGTTCGGTCGGCTTCCAGGCGGGCGCCGCCAGCTCGGTCGGCGCCGCCGCCGGTGCCGTCACGATCGGGTGGCTGAAGAAGAAACGCGTCTCCGCCTCCCACAGGCGGCGCCCCTCGGCCAGGTCGATCAGGCGATAGCCGGCGCCTTCCAGGGTGAACCGGCGCAGCCCGTTGCCCTCGATGGCAAAGAGGAGGCTGAGAAGAACGAAGAGAACGGCCGGAATCGCCCCGCCGATCGCGACGGACGCCGCCTGCAGCGCGACGAAGACCGCTACGTACAACGCGAGGACAAGCCACATCCGGCGGAAGATCAGCCAGATCACCGGCACGAACAGCGCGGGCCAGCAGAAGCCTTCCTTGACGAACGTGACCCGGAGCGGATCGGGCGTCGCGTCAGCCGGCGCTGCCGGTGCGAGTACCGTGTAGAGGGTCATGGCCTGCCTCGCTCATGGTTAGAGGCTTCCTTTGGTGGAAGGCACGCGGCCTTCCTGGCGCGGGTCGATTGCGACCGCGGCGCGCAGTGCCCGCGCCACCGCCTTGAAGCACGTCTCGGCGATGTGGTGGTTGTTGCGGCCATAGAGCGATTCGATGTGGAGCGTGATGCCGGCATTGGTGGCGAAGGCCTGGAAGAATTCGCGGAACAGCTCGGTGTCGAAGTCGCCGATGCGCGAGCGGGTAAAGGTCACTTTCCAGACGAGATACGGTCGCCCGGAGACGTCGATGGCGCAGCGCGTCAGCGCCTCGTCCATCGGGAGATGCACGTCGGCATAGCGCGTGATGCCGCGCGCCTCGCCGAGCGCCTGGCGCAGCGCCTGGCCGAGCACGATGCCGACGTCTTCCGTGGTGTGGTGCTGGTCGATGTGCAGGTCGCCCTTGGCAGCGATTCTGAGATCGATAAGGCCGTGGCGGGCCACCTGCTCGAGCATGTGGTCGAGGAAACCGATACCGGTCGCGATCTCGGCACGGCCGGAGCCGTCGAGGTCGACGCTGACCGAGATGTCGGTCTCCTTGGTCTTGCGCTGGACGGTGGCGTTACGCATGGACTTGCCCTGTTGCGGGCGCTTGTAACAGGCGAGGCGGCGGAAGGCCAGATTCGGGGGTGCCAGGCCGCCGGCGGCCCTGCTACGGTCGAGCCGAACAGATGGCCGACGGGAGATGCGATGCGCCAGAGAAGGTTGATTGTGCTTGGCTTTCGCCTCCATTACGTCGCCGGCCATCATCTGAACGAAGCGCTCGGCCTCTACCGGGCGGCACTGGCTTTAGGCATGGCGCCAACGGTCTACGCCATGACCAAAGCGGTGCCGGCAGTCACCGAGCACCTCCCGGTTGAGCGCCTGCTTCCCTACGATCTGATCGAGGAAATTCCCGCCGAGCAATTGCTCGAACGACTCCCGTTCTCATCGACCTCGCTTGAGGCGGCGTGGCAACACATCTTGCAGGGAGGGCTATCCGGCGAGGACATCGTCCTCTTTACCTACGGCCTTCCGATGGCCCTTTACGATCTTGCCGACCGCATCAATTCGCTGCCTCCGCAAAGCCGCCCGGCTGTTTTCATCCGGTTCCTCGGCGGAGAATTCAGGAACGCTGACAATGGAGACTTTTGCAAAGAGGCCGCTGTCCAGCGCCTTATTGCCGACAGACTGGCGCGGGCAGCCGGACAGGAACGCGTCTTCTACACCGTCAACAACGAGAGGGAACTCGGCAGCCTGACACGGCTCTGCAGGCGGCGTGTTTTCCTCATGCCTTTGCACAAGTACTACGGCCCGGTGCCGGCGCGTCCCCCACGCCCGGCCAACCCCGCCGGTGGGCGAACGATCTACATCCACGTACCGGCGGCCGGGCCTATGGAGCGGTTGGCATGCGAGGTCGCGGAAGCGGTTCTTGCCGGCAACTCCGAAGTCAGATTGATCCTTAAGTCTTGTCTCTACGGCCAACGCCAGATGGACGACGCGCACTACGCTCGGTTGCCAGCAGACAGGGTCCGCGTGGTTCTGTCAGAGCAAACTCCCGAGGACTATCTCGCGATGGTCGCGAGCGCCGACATGGTGGTGATGCCGTACTCGTCGCGGTACCGATTCGTCACCTCCGGGGTCTTTTGTGAGGCAGCCGCATTCGGCGCTGTGGTCGTGGTGCCGGCCGATTCGTGGATGGCACATCAGATCGCAGGCGGACTGGCATCCGGCGTGGGCTTTGCGACTCCGACCGTCAAAGACATCTCGGTCGCCATCGAAAAAGCATTGGCCGATTGGAGTGAGCTCGAGGAAGCGGCCCGCCACCGCGCGCCGCTGGCGCGGTCCAGGCATAGCTGCGCAGCGAGCCTGGCTCGCATGCTCGAACTGGCTGATGTGCCGCCCCCGTTGATGCAGGTTGATTCAGCAGTGAACGACACGATCGATTTCACCACCTACCTCGGTTCCCGGTCGTTCCTTCATTCGGGCTGGAGTCAAACCGAAAAGGGCTTTGGCGTCTGGTCGGATGGCGATCAAGCGACGCTCGTGTTCAATCTCGCCGGCCCGATCAACGGCCCGATCAAGGTGGAAGCCGACGTTTTGCCCTTTCTCACCGACCGGCACAGACAGCTGAGCGTTGCGGTAGCAGCGAATGGCGCCGCGATATGCTCCTGGGAGTTCCGCCAAGAATCTGTCGAAACCATCAGGAGCGTGCTCATTCCGACCGGCGTCGCCGGGAATGGCGCGCTTCGCCTCGATTTCGCTTTTGCAAAGCCCGCATCTCCCGCCGAGCTCGGACTGTCGCCGGACACCCGCCACCTCGGATTTGCGCTGAAGAGCCTTCGGCTAGGTCAGACCGTGTGAGCCCCGACCAAATACCCGGACGACGACCCCCCGAGGCAACCGCAGCGGAGCGGGGCCGGTAGTACCGCACAGATCGTAAATCATTCCACCTGCCTTGAGTTCGTCGGCCAACGCCGTCAGCGGTACGGCGGCAAATGCCGGGTGATCGTTGGCCAGCACCGCGACCGCGGTCCCGGCCACCGTCGATCGGACCGACGACCGGTAGTCATCCACATCGGCCGGCTCGAAAGTCCGGATCAGGATATCCGGCCGCCTGGACTGCAGGCGCTCGCCAAGCGCCAGTCCGAAACTGCCGCGGCGGTCGGTCGTGCCGGCCTTGAAGCCGAGGCCGAGGATCGCGACTGTCGCCGGTCCTTTGCTCTCCATCCGCGACAAGTGGGCCAGGATATTTTCCATGATCAGGTCCAGCAGCGAATGGTTCAGTTCGCGCCCAGCGAGGCTAAGGCCGGCCAGTGCCCGTCCGCCGGGAATTGCCGCGAGGATATGGACATCCTTTGGCAGGCATGGACCGCCGACAGGCCGGGCTCGCGTTGCAAGGAAACGCGGATAAGCGTGGCCGGCGGCGGTCCGGATCTCGTCGAAATCGAGGCCGAGTGACTCGGCGATCAGCGCGAACTGGTTGGCGATCGCGAATAGCGTGTCGCGCTGGACGTTGCAGAAGAGCTTTGCCGCCTCCGCCGCTTCGGGCGAACCCAACGTGACCACCTCTCCGAGACGCGAGAACAGGGCTGAGGCCAGCGCGGCCGCGAATGGATCGAGGCCGCCGATGATGTGCGGGACGGAAAACTGTTCGGCGAGGCTGGCGCCGCCCGCACAGCGGTCGGGGCATGAGGCGACCCGCAGCCCAGGCGCCGAGGCGCCCAGCCGCCGGGTCGTGCCGATGGGCACCGTCGAGCGAACTACGACAAGCTCGCTCGCCCGCGCGCTGTCAGCGATAGCGGCAAACGCCTCATCGACGTTCGAGGTCACCGGTGCGGAGGCAGCGTCGACCGGCGTCGGCACCGCGATGACATAGGCGCGGCGTCCGCTGCTGGAGTGAAGCGTTTGCCCGAACTCAACTCGCCCTTCGACGATCGCCTTCTGCAGGGCATCGGTGAGGGCTATCTCTTCGCCGGCGGCTCCCCGGGACAGCGCCGCGAGGCGCTCCGGGTCGCTGTCGATGCCCAATACCTGAAAACCCCTGGTCAGGAAGGCCGCCGTCAAGGCAATCCCGACGGTGCCGCAACCGACGATCACGATCTGGTCGATCCCGATGCCGGCCGAGAGATTCTGGGTATGATTCATGGGCTGTCGGCCGCCATGATACCCACGGCCGGAGAGCAGCGCAAAAATGGACGCCCGGGTTGGTCACACCCCGCCGTTTGAAGTCCGGCAATGCAACTCCTACATAGCGGTCGCCGGCCCCTCAGGGTCGCCGGTGAAAGTGGGGGCCGGCGCGGGGCTTTTCGACCGCATCGGCCTGCCGGAAAGGAAGATGCATGACAAGTTCCGCGTACGAGCCCTGGCACGGGACGACAATCATCACCGTGCGGAAGGGCGGCAAGGTCGTGATTGCCGGCGACGGCCAGGTTTCCGTCGGTCAGACCGTCATCAAGCACAACGCCAGGAAGGTTCGCCCCCTCGGCAAGGGCGGCGTCATCGCCGGCTTCGCCGGCGCCACCGCCGATGCCTTCACGCTTTTCGAGCGCCTGGAAGCCAAGCTGGAGCAATATCCCGCCCAGCTTACCCGCGCCGCGGTCGAGCTCGCCAAGGACTGGCGCACCGATCGCTATCTCCGCCGCCTCGAGGCCATGATGCTGGTTGCCGACAAGTCGACCAGCCTGGTGCTCACCGGCACCGGCGACGTGCTCGAGCCCGAGTACGGCGTCATGGGCATCGGCTCCGGCGGCAACTACGCGCTCGCCGCCGCGCGCGCCCTCATCGATACCGACCTTGATGCCGAGGCGATCGCCCGCAAAGCCATGGCCATCGCCGCAGACATATGTGTGTACACCAATGACAACGTCACCCTTGAGAGCCTCGTTGCAGACCTCTGAGCCGGACGGCACCACGGCGACCACCTTCCTGCCGAGGGAGATCGTCTCCGAACTCGACCGCTTCATCATCGGCCAGGCCGATGCCAAGCGCGCGGTCGCCATTGCGTTGCGCAACCGCTGGCGGCGCCAGCAGTTGACCGGAAGCATGCGCGAGGAGGTGCTGCCCAAGAACATCCTGATGATCGGCCCGACCGGCATCGGCAAGACCGAGATCTCGCGGCGCCTGGCGAAACTCGCCGGCGCGCCGTTCCTGAAGATCGAGGCGACCAAGTTCACCGAGGTCGGCTACGTCGGCCGCGACGTCGATTCGATCGTCCGCGACCTGCTCGAGGTCGGCATCGGGCTGGTGCGCGAGAAGAAGCGGAAGGAAGTCGAGGCCAAGGCCGAGCTCGCCGCCGAGGAGCGCGCGCTCGATGCGCTGGTCGGCAAGTCGGCGAGCCCGACCACGCGCGACAGTTTCCGCAAGCGGCTGCGCGCCGGCGAGCTCGACGACAAGGAGATCGAGATCGAGGTCAAGGACAGCGGCGGCGGCATGCCGTCCTTCGAGGTTCCCGGCATGCCCGGCGCCAGCGTCGGCGTCATGAACATCTCGGACATGCTCGGCAAGGCCTTCGGCAACAAGACCAAGACCCGCAAGGTCACGGTCAAGGATTCGCACGACCTGCTGATCGCCGAGGAATCCGACAAGCTCCTCGATAACGAGGAGCTCATCCAGGAGGCCATTTCCTCGGTCGAGAACGACGGCATCGTCTTCCTCGACGAAATCGACAAGATCTGCGCCCGCGAGGGGCGCTATGGCGCCGACGTCAGCCGCGAGGGCGTACAGCGCGACCTCTTGCCGCTGATCGAGGGCACCACCATCGCCACCAAGCACGGGCCGGTGAAGACGGATCACATCCTGTTCATCGCCTCGGGCGCCTTCCACGTCGCCAAGCCGTCCGACCTGTTGCCCGAATTGCAGGGTCGTCTGCCCATCCGGGTCGAACTGCATCCGCTGACCCGCGACGATTTCATCCGTATCCTCACCGACACGGAGGCGAGCCTGATCAAGCAGTACGTGGCCTTGATGGCGACGGAAGGCCTCACCCTCGAGGTCACCCCCGACGCCATTGCCGCGATCGCCTCGATCGCGGTAGCGGTCAATTCGAGCGTCGAGAACATCGGCGCCCGGCGCCTGCAGACCGTGATGGAGCGGGTTCTTGACGAAATCAGCTTCACCGCGCCCGATCAGGCCGGTCAACGAATGGTGATCGACGCCGCCTATGTCGAGAGCCACATCGGCGATCTTTCCCGCAATACCGACCTCTCGCGCTTCATTCTCTGACCTTCCGGGCATCGCGAAGGCGCGGATTCGCGCTTTCGCTCCCCCGGAAGGCGCTGCTATGCTGGCGATGCCGGGTCTCCGCGAGGGGCCCGGCATCAGTTTGTCATTGATCCGCCCGAATTTGGCCGGACATCGTCTCCGCCGCGGCGACAGCCGTATCGCCGGCGGCTGACTCCAGCAGAGTGGTCCGTCATGCGCTTTCTCCGGTCCTCCCTTTTTGCCGCCGCCGCGTTGAGTGTCGCGCTGGTATCCGGCCCGCTCGTGGCGGCGACGACCAAACCCGCCGCGACCGCGAAGGTCATCGTCGTCCCGCCCGGCAACACCTCGAGCACGCAGCCGACGATCTACTGGGGCTCCAAGTTCCTGACCTCATCGCAGGGCAATTCATTTTCGAAGAAATACAAGAACGTTTACAGCCTGCTGCAGAACGACAAGGCCCTGATGGCCAACATCAAGAAGCAGGCGGCGATCTACGGCATCGACCCGATCCACATCGTCGGCGCCATCGTCGGCGAGCACACCTACAACATCGACACCTACGACACGCTGCAGGAGTACTACGTCAAGGCGCTGCTCTACGCCGACAACAAGTCGATGGAGTTCTCCTACAACGGCCAGACGGCGCAAAAGCTCTTCTCCAAGCCGCAATTCGCCGTTTGCGACAAGATGCCGACCACCTATGAGGTCTGGGATTGCCGCGAGACCGTCTGGAACCGGTCCTTCTTCGGCAAATTCGTCGACGGCCACTTCTATCCGCGCGACCGCCTGCACCGCGTGTTCTTCAAGCCGATGTTCGCCGGCCAGACTTTCGGCATCGGACAGCTGAGCCCGGTCGCCGCGCTCATGGTTGCCGATACGGTGCATCAGAAGAGCGGATTTCCGCAGATCAGCATCGACAACGCCGCCGGCGTTTACGAGCAGATCATGAACCCGGACCAGTCGATCGCCTACGTGGCCGCCGTCATCAGGGCGTCGATCGACATGTACAAGCGCTACGCCGGCTTCGACATTTCCAAGAACCCCGGCCTGACCGCGACGCTCTACAACCTCGGCGACGCCGCGACCCGGGCCCGCGAGCTCGGCGCCAGCAACGCCGAGCGCGTCAAGGCGGGCAAGCCGCCGTTGCCGCCGCAGGTGAATTTCTACGGCTGGCTGATCAACGACAAGGAAGCCGACCTGCGGAAGCTCCTCCTCTAGGAACGCTTTCGCCTGAGGCTGACATAGAGCGCGCCGGTGCCGCCGTGCCGGCGGCCGGCTTCCTCGAAGCCGGCGACCAGCGGGCGGAATTCGGCCGAATGCAGCCAGGCCGGCACCGCCCGGCGAAGCACGCCGCGCTCCTCCGGCCGCGGATTGTCGTCGGCCTTGCCCTTTCCCGTAATCACCAGCACGAGTTTGGCACCGCCGGCCTGGGCCTCCGCAAGAAACCTCAGCAGACGGAGATGGGCCGCGCTCTGGGTGAGGCCGTGCAGGTCGAGCCGGGCGTCGACCGGCAGAATTCCCCGCGACAGGCGGCTTCGCGTTCGCCGGTCGAGAAGGGACGGCGCCGGTGGCGAAGGCGGGCGCGTCGGCGCGGGGACCGCGCTCGGTGGCGGGGGCGGCGTTTTGGCCTTCGGGCTGGGTTTGGGCGGCATTGGTCCCGGCGGCGGAGGCGGCGGGGAGGCCGGCTCGGGCTTTGGCGGCTTCGCCTTCAACTCCCTGGCCGTTTGGGCGACCATTTCCCAGAGCTGGCGCTCATCGTCGGAGAGGGTTCGCTTCCGGGCCACGGGGACACCTACGGCCGCGGCACGAGGACGATGAAGCGCCCGGCAGCGCGCATGGCGCCGGCGACTGCGCCGGTCTCGTCGCCGGAACCGAAGAAGATATCGCCCCGCCCCGGCCCGATGATCGCCGAGCCGGTGTCCTGCGCCACCATCAGCCGGCGCCAGGGCTTCCCGTCCGGAAGGGTCGTCTCGATCCAGACCGGCAGGTGGAAGCTATGGAGGAGGCGGTCGACCGCAAGGCTGCGCCCGGCGGTCAGCGCGACCTTTGCCGCGGCGACCGGGCCGTCGTCGGCGCCGGCCGCCGGCGCCTCGCGGAAGAAGATGAACGAGCGGTTACTCGCCATGACGGCCGCCGCGTCCGCCGGGTGCGCCGCCAGCCAGCCGCGGATGCCCGCCATCGTCGCGCTCGCCAGCGTCAGTGCGCCCCTTTCGACCAGCACCTTGCCGATGGCCGTATACGGATGCCCGGTCTTGGCCGCATAGGTGACGCGGAGGGTAGAGCCGTCGGTCAGCCGTACTCGCGCGGCGCCCTGGATGTGGACGAAGAAGGCATCGACGGGATCAGCGAGCCAGACGAGCTCAAGGCCGCGGCCGGCCAGAAATCCGTCCATGATCGCCGCGCGATCGGGATGCTCGGTCAGCCCCGCCGGGGTTTTCCGGGCAAAGCGGAATCCGGGCGGCAGGCCGGGGGGCGGACGGTCGGGATCGATCTCCAAAAGATCGTCCGGAGGCCGGTAGAGCGGGGTCCGGAACCGTTCGGTGGGGATGCGCGAGCCTGCGACGATCGGCTCGTAATAGCCGGTGAAGAAACCGCTGCCGGCAGGGAGGATTTCCTGCGGCTCGAAGGCCTCCTCGAAGAAGGCCCGTGCGGCGTCCGCCGGAATGTCATGGGGGAGCGCCTCCGCTTCACGGAGCCGCCGCGCCAGCGCGCCCGTATCAACGGCGATTTCCCGCGCTTTCGGAGGATGCTCGGCAAGGACCGCCGCCCCGCGGCGAAACGCGGTAAGTGCCGCCCGATGATCGTCCGCGGCCCAGCCGGCAAGCGAAGCGTAAGCGAGAGGCGCCAGCAAAGCGCGCGGCGGGGCGTCCCCGTCGGTCATTGCCGCGGCGGTCGCACGGCCTCACTCGACCGATTCGGTGGCGACCAGCTTCCAGTTGGGATCGCGCGACGACACGTCACGCGCGAAGGTCCAGATATCGGTGACGTCGCCGACCTTGACCG
>JBBQGL010000089.1:0-16915 GCA_038323025.1 Hyphomicrobiales bacterium | reverse complement strand
GGGCGGTTGCGATCACTGACGATGGCCTCCAGTCGGCGGCGATCCTCAGAAGTTACGTCGACGACGATCCCTGCTCTCATGCCGGCAGCATGAACTGCTTCGCCCAGTCAGGGAATCCTCTGAATGGGGCGATCCACTAGGTCGTGGGAGAGGTCACCGTCGGCGAAGGGGCCGGCGGTTCCGCCTGCTTGCCCCGCTTCCTCAGCCAGCCGACGCCATAGACGACCGCCAGAACGGCGAGGATGATCCACAGGGAATAACCGAGCAGCAGATCGACGATGCCGATCGAATATTTCGGCAGCGGGTTGGGCAGCAGGCCTTCACCCTGGAACTTCGCAATCTCTTCCGGAGTGGTAGAGATATAGGTGTCGCTCTTGTCGCGGACGCCGAAGACGTATCCGTCGTCGCTGACGTAAACGCCCGCGAAGACATAAAGCGTCGAGGTCTTGTAGCCGAGGTAGAGCTTCTCGCCGTTCTGCCCGGTGACCTCGACGTCCTGGAGCTTGTGGATGTCCTCCTGCGTCCCGAACATTCCGGCCGCACTGGCACTGCCGGCGGCACCGAGGAGAACCATCGCGCCCACGACCAGCGAGAGAATCCGAAGCTTCATTGTCCCCACCCCTGCCCTGCTTCGCTAAAGGAAAAGCCCCGCGTATCCTGCCGCGCGCCGCATCGATTCCCAAGCCAAAACAGGGCGGTGCCGAAACTTGCCGAAAAGTGTGGCAAGGCTGCCTCAGCCGCCCTCCAACCCTTCCAGCTCGGCGATCATCTTCTCGATGACCCCGACGCCCTTTTGCCAGAAGGCGGGGTCGCTGGCGTCGAGGCCGAACGGCGCAAGCAATTCCTTGTGGTGGCGGGTGCCGCCGGCCTTCAGCAGCGCGAAATATTTCTCCTGGAAACCCGACGCCGCCTCCTCGTAGACCGCATAGAGCGAGTTCACCAGGCAATCGCCGAAGGCATAGGCATAGACGTAGAACGGCGAATGGACGAAATGCGGGATGTAGGTCCAGAACACCTCGTATCCCGGCCCGAGCCTGATCGCCGGCCCCAGGCTCTCCGCCTGAACCTCGAGCCAGATCTCACCTATCCGCTCCGCCGTCAGTTCACCCTGCCGGCGCTCCGTATGGAGCTTCCGCTCGAATGTGTAAAACGCGATCTGGCGGACGACGGTGTTCAGCATGTCCTCGACCTTGGCGGCGAGCATGGTCTTCCGCTCCACCCCCTTGGCGTCGGCGAGGAGCGCCCGGAACGTGAGCATTTCGCCGAAGACGCTGGCGGTTTCGGCGAGGGTCAGCGGCGTCGGCGCCATGAGCGCGCCCTGCGGCGCGGCGAGCACCTGATGGACCCCATGACCAAGCTCATGGGCGAGCGTCATCACGTCGCGGACCTTGCCCTGGAAGTTGAGGAGGACGTACGGGTGCGCGCTCGGCACCGTCGGATGGGCGAAGGCGCCCGGCGCCTTGCCCGGCCTCACCGGGGCATCGATCCAGCGCTTGTCGAAGAACTGGCGCGCGATGTCCGCCATCTCGGGCGAGAAATAACCGTACGCGTCTAGCACCGTCGTCCGCGCTTCCTCAAACCGGATCGTGCGCGTGGGAACGTCGGGCAGCGGCGCGTTGCGGTCCCAGTGGTTCAGGGTCTCCCGGCCGAACCAGCGCGCCTTCAGCGCATAGTAGCGGTGCGACAGGCGCGGGTAGGCATCGCGCACGGCCTTGACCAGCGCATCCACCACTTCCGGCTCGACCCGGTTGGACAGGTGACGTGCGGCGGCGACGTCCTTGAAGCCGCGCCAGCGGTCGGAAATCTCCTTGTCCTTGGCGAGCGTGTTGGTGATGAGCGTGAACAGCCGGAGGTTCGCCTTGAAGGTGGCTGCCAGCGCATCCGCCGCGGCATGCCGCTTCGCCTCGTCGGCATCCTGGAGGAGATTGAGCGTCGGCTCGATCGCCAGCTCCTTTCCGTCGACCGTGAACCGGAGGCTGGTCATCGTCTCGTCGAACAGCCGGTTCCAGGCGCCGCGGCCGGTCACCGATTTTTCGTGGAAGAGCTGCTCGACGCGGTCTTCGAGCTGGTACGGCTTGTCGGCGCGCACTTCCTCCAGCCACGGCCGGTAGTGACCGAGCGCCGGGTCGGCCATGGCGGCCTCGATCACGCCGTCGTCGATACGATTGAGCTCGAGCGCGAAGAAAAGCAGGTGGGAACTGGCGTTGGTGATCTTCTCCTGGACGTCCCCGTAGAACTTCGAGCGCACCGGATCGCTGGTGTCGCCGGCGTGGAGCAGGCCCGCGTAGGAGATGATCCGGCCGAGCAGCTCTTCTAGCTTCTCGTAGGCGACTACCGCCGCCGCGAGCTGCCTGCCCGCGTCCGGCATGGTCGCCATCGCCACGAGCTTGCCCTTGAACTGCGTCTCGAAGGCAACCGAGTCGCTCTCCGCCCTGGCAAGGTCCGACTGCAGGGCCGGCGCATCCATGCCCGTGTAGAGGTCGTCGAGGTTCCATTCCGGCATTTCGCCGAAGGACTTCGGGGCGGCAGCGGTTGCGGCGGCGGTGGCGCGGGCGATTCGAGGATCGAGGATCATCTTTGTCTTTCAGGAACAGGGATCGCAGTCGGCGAAGCTCGACTGCATATAGCGGCGTCGGCGCGCCGAATGGAACCCATCCTTTCCAGGGCAGCGTCGAATCGGCGGCGGCCCGAAAAACGGTTAGGCGGGCGTTAACTGCGGGACACGATGATCCGGCCTGAAATGTCCACCTCCATCCTTATCGTCGATGACGATCCGATCCAGCGGCGGCTGCTGACCAACGCCGTCGAGCGTTTCGGCTACACGGCGGTGGTGGTCACCGGCGGCGAGGAAGCGCTTGCCAGGCTGTCGGCGCCCGACGGCGATTCCATCGCGCTGGTGATCCTCGACCTCGTGATGCCCCAGGTCGACGGCATGGCCGTGCTGGCGCGTCTGCGCGCCGAGGATCGCTCGGTTCCGGTGATCGTGCAGACCGCCCACGGCGGCATCGACGTCGTCGTCAGCGCGATGCGCGCCGGCGCGGTCGATTTCGTCGTCAAGCCGATCTCGCCGGAACGCCTTCAGGTCTCGATCGAGAACGCGCTCAAGCTCGGCGCCCTCGAAGGCGAGATCGCGCGCATGAAGCGCACGGTCGCGGGTACCCTCACCTTCCGCGATATCATCACGAAGAGCGCGGCGATGGAGCAGGTGATCCGCCTGGGCGAACGCGCCGCCGCCTCGCAGATCCCGATTCTCATCGAAGGCGAATCGGGCGTCGGCAAGGAATTGATCGCCCGCGCCATCCAGGGCGCCGGCGACCGCCGGTGGAAGCCGTTCGTCACCGTGAATTGCGGCGCCATTCCCGACAACCTGGTCGAGAGCATCCTGTTCGGCCACGAGAAAGGCGCGTTCACGGGCGCTGCCGAAAAGCATGTCGGCCGATTCCGCGAGGCCGACGGCGGAACCCTCTTCCTCGACGAGGTCGGCGAACTGCCGCCCGAGGTCCAGGTCAAGCTTCTGCGCGCGTTGCAGGACGGCGAAATCGACCCGGTCGGCGCACGCCGGCCGATCCGCGTCGACTTCCGGCTGATCTCCGCGACCAATCGCAGCCTCACCGACATGGTCAAGGCGGGCAGCTTCCGTGAGGATCTCTACTACCGCCTGAACGTCTTCCCGATCCGCATCCCGCCGCTGCGCGAGCGCCGCGAGGACATCACCGAACTGGTCCGCCATTTCACGGCGCGCTTCGCGGCGGAAGAGGGAAAGTCGTTCATCCGCGGGGTGACGGCGCCCGCGCTGCAGCTTCTCTTGAGCTACGACTGGCCGGGAAACATCCGGCAGCTCGAGAACGCGGTATTCCGCGCCGTCGTGCTCGCGGACGGAGCAATGCTGACCCCCGACGAGTTTCCGCAAATTGCAGCGCATGTCGGCGGCGAACCGAGGTTGGCTGCCGCGCACGAATCGCCGCCACTGGCGGGTGAACTCGCGCCAATCAGCCTCGATCCCGCGCCTTCCGGGGATGTCCTCGCGGCCGACGGTGTGGCCGCCTTGACCGCCGAAGGCGATGTCCGTCCACTCGCCGAAGTGGAAGCGGCAATGATCCGGCTGGCGCTCGAGCGCTACGGCGGCAGAATGACGCTGGTCGCGAGGAAGCTCGGCATCGGCCGATCGACCCTCTACCGCAAGCTCAAGGAGCTTGGCCTCAGCGATATGGCCGAAGGGATTGCCGCCGAATAGGCGGGTGGAAAGTCACACCCGCGTAAAATCATCTTGAACGAGGGTTTAGCCGTTGAAATGTACGGCGGGTTGGTCTCAGTTGGCCGCCACGCTTGGCGGCCATCGAACATCGTAGAGGCGATCATGTACCCCCGCGCCACTTTCGGAATTCTCGTTGCTGCGGCGGTCATTGCCGCCGCCCATGCCAATGCGGCGGCGCCCGCCCCGGTGACCCCGGCGCTGCCGGGCAAAGTCGCCTCGATCGCTCCGGCCCTGCCCTACGCGTCGGACCAGCTCATCGACCCCACCACCGCGTCGCTGCGGGCGGCGGTGGCGAGCCTTCTCAAGGACAAGAGCGCCAACCAGCGGGATGCGGCCGGGATCGCTGCCTTCTACGCCGAGCACGATTACGCGCCGCTGTGGACCAGCAACGGTACCATCAACGACAAGGCCCGGGCGTTGATTGCGCGGCTGGCCTCCGCCGACGCCGACGGCCTCGACCCGCAGGCCTATCCGGTCCCGGCGACCAACCTCGGCCAGTCGGCTCCGGCCCCGCTGGCCGAACTCGCCAGCGCCGACGTGATGCTGAGCCAGTCACTGGTGGCGTATGCCCGCCAGGCCTACGCCGGCCGGCTGGTGCCTTCGTCGGTCAGCCCCAACATCGGCTACGAGCAGCACCTTCCCGATCCCTATGGCGCCCTTCGCAGCATCGCGCTGGCCGACGATCCGGTTGCGACGCTGGCGGCGTTTAACCCGCCCCAGAAGGAATTCGCCCAACTCCGTGATGCGCTTGCCGAATTGCGCAAGAAGGCCGCGACCGAGGAGCAGGTCCGCATCCCCGACGGCGCCAACCTGAAGCCGGGCATGACCGACGCGCGGGTCCCCCTGCTGCGTACCCGCTTTGACCTGCCGCCGGCGACCGACGCTCCCGAGGTCTATGACGACACGGTGGTCGCCGCGGTGAAGACCTTCCAGCAGGAAAACAAGATCAAGGCCGATGGCGTCATCGGCAAGGGCACGATTGCCACGATCAACAAGGGCAACAACGACCGCATCGCGACGATTCTGGCCAACATGGAGCGCTGGCGCTGGATGCCGCGCTATCTCGGCCGTTACTACGTCCGGGTGAACATTCCGGACTTCACGCTCGATGTGCACAAGGACGGCGAAATCATTCATTCGACTCGGATTGTTGTCGGCAAGGTCGACCTCCAGACGCCGATCTTCTCGGACGAGATCCAGTATGTCATCGTCAATCCGTCCTGGAGCGTCCCCTCATCGATCATCGCCAAGGAATACCTGCCGGCGCTGCGCGGCGGCGGTTACCCGAAAGGATTTGACATCTTCGCCAAGGTCGGCGGCCGCTTCCGCGCCGTCGACCCGCGCACGGTCAACTGGGCCAGCGTCGGCCCCAACGACGTCCAGTTCCGCCAGCCGCCTGGCGAGCGCAATGCCCTCGGCGTCGTCAAGTTCATGTTCCCCAACAAATACTCGGTCTACCTGCACGACACTCCGTCCAAGGGTTTGTTCAACAACGATTATCGGGCCGCGAGCCATGGCTGCATGCGCGTCATGAATCCCTGGGGCTTCGCCGACGCGCTGCTCACCGACGAGGACTGGAATTCGGCTCGGCTCAAGAAATTGATCGGGGGTCCGGAGACCAGGGTCGATCTGCATGAGCACGTTTACGTCCACATCACCTACTTTACCGCCTGGGTGGACGCCGACGGCAATCTCCAGTTCCGCAATGATGTCTATGGCCACGACAAGCGCGTGGAGGCGGCCCTCGGCCTCGTTTCCTGAGGTGTTTCGCGCAACTGCTGGTAGCCTCAAAACCGGGGTTGCGCATCCTTTCGGCAAATGCGACCATCCAGGGAGTTCGGAGACCGAGGCGGGACAGACCGCTGAGCCCTTGGTGCTCAGGTTTGGTAAAGAGGCGTTAACCTAACGGCCTCAATATGCGCTCAGGTGAACCCGATCGTTGTGACGGGCAAGGTAGGCGCGCAGCATATTGTTCGGACGGGGCAAACTTTTCGGGAACGGGAATAGGGCAGCGGGCGAAGCGCGCCGGCCGGCCTATTTGCGCCTTGCTTCGGCCGCCGTGCTGTTTACGGCCTTCGCGCTTGGCCACAGCAATGCAGTCACCGATGGCATTCGGGCCCTGAAGATCTATCACGTCCATACCGGGCAGACCGACACGGTCGTCTTCAAGCGCGACGGCGTTTACGACAAGGACGGGCTGCAGCGCCTGAACTACCTCGTCCGCGATTGGCGGAAGAACGAGGTCAAGCAGATGGACCCGCACCTGTTCGACCTGCTCTGGCAGGTCTATCAGGCGTCGGGCGCCACGGGCCCAATCAACATTGTCTGCGGCTATCGCTCGCCTGACACCAACGCCATGCTGCGCCGCCGCTCCAAGGCCGTCGCCCAGCACAGCCAGCACATGCTCGGCAAGGCGATGGACTTCTACATTCCCGGCGTTCCGCTGGCGAAACTCCGCGAAATCGGCCTCCGCATGCAGATCGGCGGCGTCGGCTACTATCCGACCTCCGGCTCGCCGTTCGTCCACATGGACACCGGCGGCGTCCGCATGTGGCCGCGCATGACGCGCGAGCAGCTGGTCCGCGTTTTCCCGCGCGGCCGCACGCTTTACCTTCCCGCCGATGGCGGCCCCCTGCCCGGCTATGCCGAAGCGCTTGCCGCCTACAAGGCCCGCAAGGACGGTTCGCAGATCATGCTCGCCTCCAGCGCGGACGAGGTCGACGACGCCGAGAACGCGAGCGATGTCACCTCCCACGCGGTCAAGGCCGCGGCGGCAGCGGGCGACCCGGGCCTGATCCACGAAGTTCCGATGCCGCGGATTGCGCAGCGTCCGGTCCAGGCTCCGCCGGTAGTGGTTGCCATGGTTGAGGCCGGATCGGATATCCCCCGGCCTCCGGCACCGCCCGCCAACCACGCCCTTTCTTTCTTCGACCGCGTCTTCGGGCTCGACGCCGGCGCCCCATCGGCGAAGGCCGCACCGGCAGCGCCTGCCGAACTCCGCGACGTGGATTTCGATGCCGCCTCTGACGTCTCGACGCCGGTGCCGAGCGCCCTCGCCGCAGCCATGGCCGCCCGCGACCATTCCGGCCGCCTGGCGACCCCCGCTTCCCTCCCGATCCGGCCGACCGCGGTGGTCGCCACGATCGATATCTCCCGTCCCCTGCGCGCCGAGGCGATGACCACCGCCGTGCTGCGCAAGACCGGCGAGCCGGTCTTCGATGCGCCGGCCGTGCTTGCCTACGCCGCCGTCGAACCCGCCCAGGCCGAGCGTCCGCGTCCGGTGAAGGCGGTGAGCAGCATCCCGGTGCCGCAGGTCAATCCGCGCTCCCATGTCGCCCCGCCTGCCGTGGCCGCCGGGGCAGACAGCGAAGCCCTTTACGGCCGCATGCCGCCGGCCGAGCTGACTCTGACGGCCCTCGACACCCAGGCGCTGCGCCTGTGGATGGCCAACCAGTCGACCCGTGAGAAGCGCTACGCCCTGCTCACCATGCCCGACTTCGGCCAGCTTCCCTCGCTTCTCGACAAGCCGGTGGTGACCTACGCCGCCAGGTTCGCCGACGGGGTAACCGGTAACCTGCGCACCGACCACTTCAGCGGCCCGGTCGTGCAGCCGCCCGCGGTGGTCGATCTGACGCGCGACTCGACGGTCGCCTCGCGCTAGGGCGCGCCGCGGTCGAGCCGACCGCGGATTCTTCTCTCCGCCAGAGCAATCCTGATCAGGTGCCGGCCGCCATTCCGAGTGCGTGCAGGTAAAGGTCGAGCAGCGCTTCCTGCTCCTGGCGCTCGGCGTGGTCCTGCTTGCGCAGGCGCACCACGGTGCGCAGCACCTTGGTATCGAATCCGTTGGCCTTGGCCTCGGCGTAGACTTCCTTGATGTCGTCGGCGAGTGCCTTCTTCTCCTCCTCGAGACGCTCAATGCGCTCGACGATGGACTTCAGTTGCTCGCCGGCGATGCCCTGGACTTCGGCCATTGTCTCTCGTCTCCCTTGGCCCGGAAAAGCGGGCCCGGCTGCTTGCCCCGACTCGGTGCGATCGTCAAGCCCGCGATGCGGCGGGATCGGCGAGCGAGCCGTACGACCGCACCTCGTGCAATTCGGCCCGCTGGTTAAGCTCGGCGAGTATGCTGCCGAGCCGCTCTGCCCATGCCTCGACGCCGGCCGCATCGGCGATCAGGTCCTGACGCACTTCGATCAGTGCATGGGCGAGTCCGCGCCCGGTGCCGTGCTGATAGAGCGTGTCGCCAAACAGCGCGCCCTGATAGGGCTCGTTGTCGCCGACGACCAGCGTGCCGTCGGCGGCCAGCGCCTCGATCAGCGGCACCGCCAGACGCGGATCGATGTCCCACAGCACGCCCACCTGCCAGCGCCGCGGCTCGCCGCGCCAGACCGGCGTGAAGCTGTGGATGGGGACCAGAGCGGGCACGCTGCCGCTCGCCATCGCCCGATCGATCGCGGCTGCCACGGCGCGATGGTACGGCGCGTGATAGGCCTCGATGCGACGGAGCCGCTCAGCCTCGCCAGCCCCGCGGTTGCCCGGAACCACCGCCCCGTCCGAGAGCTGCATGATGAGCGTCGGGTCGTCTTCGCCGCGGTTGATGTCGATGAGGAGGCGCGAGAAGGAGGAAAGGATCGCCGGAGCGCCGAGCCGCCGCGCCAGCGCACGCGTCAGCGCCGCCGCCCCGATATCATAGGCGATGTGGCGCTCGAATTCCGAGAGCTGCAGCCCGAGGTCGCCATAGGCTGCCGGCAGCCGGTTGCTGGCGTGATCGCAAAGCAGCAGGAGGCCGCAGGCGGGATCCCCTTCGACCAGTTCGTAAGGGGCTTCCTCGGGGCCTGATGCGGCAACGGTGGCGTCCATCGGACAATGATAGTGACGCCGCCGGGCCGGTGCCATAGAACACCGGTCTCCTTCGTGAAGCGAAATGTCGCCGATGGCCGAAATCCTTCCCGCGTCCGGGATCGAACCGCGCGCGACCGTCCCTTTCGTCGTGCCGTTTGCGGCGCTGGTCCTCGGCGCGCTTGCCATGGGCATCTCGCCGGTGTTCGTGCGCGAGGCCGAGGTTGGCCCGTTCGCGAGCGCGTTCTGGCGCGTCGGGGCGGCGCTGCCCGTGCTCTGGGCCTGGGCGGCGGTCGAGGCCCGCATGGCCGGGGCGCCGCCGTCGGCTGCCTTCCGGCTCGACCGGGCGATCGTTGCGTCCGGTCTCCTGTTCTCCGCCGACCTTCTGTTCTGGCATCTGGCGATCCTGCACACGACGATCGCCAACGCCACCTTCCTCGCCACCATGGCGCCCGTTTGGGTGGTGCTCGGCTCGGGCCTGTTCATCGGCGAGAAAGTCGGCCGCGAGTCCATGGCCGGGCTCGCCGTGTGCATCGCAGGCGCCGCGCTGCTGATCGGCACCAGTGCGCGGCTGGCGCCGGAGCACATCGACGGCGATCTCTATGGCGTCGCCACCTCGTTCTTCTTCGGCGCCTACTTCCTCGCCGTGCGCAGTGCCCGCCGCGCGTCGGGGCCGGGGCGGATCATCTTCCTCTCGTCGCTGATCACGGCCGTCATTCTTCTGGCGGTCGCCGTCGTCGCCGAGGGACGCCTGTTGCCGCCCGACCTGGCGGGAGTCGCGGCGATCGCTGCGCTTGCCCTGATCAGCCACACCGGCGGCCAGGGATTTCTCACGTACGCGCTCGGACATTTGCCGGCGGCCTTCTCCTCGCTGGTCATCTTCATCGAGGCGGTCGCCGCGGCGATCTTTGCCTGGCTCATCTTTGACGAGAAGGTCACCCTGCTTCAGGCGGCGGGCGGGGCTTTCATCATTGTCGGTATCATCGTTGCGCGGCCGCGCCGCGCCTCCGCCCGCCGGCCTTGATGCCGCCGTGTTCGTTTCGCAAACCCGGCCGGCGATTCTCGGGAATTTGGCGGAAAATGACCATGGTGGCGGCGCAAGGATTCTGCCGATGTTCGCGTTGACACCGCGAAACACGGCGCGCCATAAGATCGCGATCAACTAGTGTGAACCGGCCTGGATTTCTTCCCGACCGATGCCATCGATCACCGTGAAATCGTGGTACCGCAAAGCGGTCGTCGCCGGCAGCATCGCCCTTCTGGCGGTCGTGGTCGCCGTTGTGATCTTTTTCTTTCCACGCGATACGGGAAACACCGAAACCCGCCTCGGCGCCGGCAGGGCCCCGGCCGGGGTCACCGGTTCGCTGTCGACGGAACCGGGTGCCAGCGGCCTCCGGTTGTGCAACAAGACGGCCAGTCGCGTTGGCACTGCCGTCGGCTATAAGCTCGGCGGCGAATGGGTTACCGAAGGCTGGTGGAACGTGGCGGCCAACACCTGCGAAACCCTGATGCCGGGCCCGCTGGTTTCGCGGTTCTTCTATTTCTATGCCGTCGACTACGACAAGGGCGGAACCTGGGGCGGCAAGGCGGCGATGTGCACGCGCGACAAGATGTTTACGATCAAGGGCATTGAGGATTGCGTCGCGCGCGGGTATGAGCGGACCGGCTTCTTCGAAGTCGACACCGGCCAGCAGAAGAGCTGGACCGTGCAATTGACCGAACCAGGCGAAGGGGGAACCAGCGGGTGATGCGGCGATCGCGCAAGGTCAAGATCCTCGCAACCCTCGGTCCCGCATCTTCCGACAAGGCAGCGATTCGACGGCTGTTCGAAGCCGGCGCCGATGTCTTCCGCATCAACATGAGCCACACCGATCACCCGCGCATGCGCGCGCTGATCGAGACCATTCGCAGCATCGAAGCCGACGCCAACCGCCCCATCGGAATCCTCGTCGACCTGCAGGGACCGAAGCTGCGCATCGGTCTGTTCGCCGGCCGCGAGATCGCGCTGAAGCCGGGCGACAGGTTCACCCTCGACTCAAACCCGGCGCCGGGCGACGCCACCCGGGTCGAGTTGCCCCACCCCGAAATCTTCGCCGCGCTCGAGCCCGGCCATCGTCTCCTCCTCGACGACGGCAAGGTGCGCCTCCACGTCGACACCTGCACCGCCACGTCGGCAACGACGACGGTCGAGTTCGGCACGCGCCTCTCCGACCGCAAGGGCGTAAGCGTTCCCGACACGACCATCGACTTCGGCGCGCTCACGAAAAAGGACCGGGCCGATCTCGAAGCGGCGCTTGCCGTCGGCGTCGACTGGATCGCCATGTCCTTCGTGCAGCGGCCGGAGGACATGGCCGAGGTGAAGCGCCTCGCCCAGGGCCAGGCCGGCGTCATGGCGAAGATCGAGAAACCGCAGGCGGTCCAGCGCCTGGCGGCGATCATCGAATATGCCGACGCCCTGATGGTGGCGCGCGGCGACCTCGGCGTGGAAATGCCGCTCGAGCGGGTGCCCGGCATCCAGAAGCAGATCACTCGCGCCGCCCGCCGCGCCGGCAAGCCGGTGGTCGTCGCCACCCAGATGCTCGAGTCGATGATCGCGGCGCCGGTGCCCACCCGCGCCGAGGTTTCCGACGTGGCCACGGCGGTGTTCGAGGGCGCCGACGCCGTCATGCTGTCGGCGGAGTCGGCTTCCGGCGCCTACCCGGTCGAGTCGGTGTCTACGATGGATCGCATCGCCACCGAGGTCGAACGCGATCCGAACTACAAGAACATCATGCACGCCCAGCGGACCGAACCGGAAGCGACCGGCGCCGATGCCATCTCGGCGGCGGTCCGGCAGATCGCCGAAACCCTGAATCTCGCCTGCATCTGCTGCTACACGTCCTCGGGCGCGACCGCGATGCGCGCCGCGCGCGAGCGCCCGCAGACGCCGATCATCGCGCTGTCACCCGTTCTTGCCACCGCCCGGCGGCTGTCGCTGGTCTGGGGCCTGCACTCGGTCGCCGGCGACGAACCGAAGACCCTCGAGGACATGGTCGATCACGCCTGTGGGGTTTCCCGCGACGCGGGCTTTGCCGAACCCGGACAGCGCATCATCGTGACCGCCGGGGTTCCGCTCGGGACGCCCGGCGCGACGAACATGCTCCGGATTACCTACGTGCCCGGCGTGGAAAAAGGTCCCGGCTAGTCGCCGAAACGCTCCGTCAGATCGGACTTCCGGCGTCGCTCGCCTCGATGTCATCGAGCGACTTTTTGACGTTGTCGAGATAGGGATCGACGTCGAGCGCCGCCTTGAAGGCCTCAATCGCCCGCTTGTCGTCGCCGAGGCCGTGCATGATCATGCCGAGGCCGGCGAGGGCGCCGAAATGGCGCGGCTCCAGCGCCAGCGTCCGGCCGATATCCGCGATCGATTTGGCATAGTCGTTGGTGAGGAAATAAACCGTCGCCCGCTTGTTCCAGCCCTCGACGTACTCGGGCTTCATCGTGACGATGCGATCGAGGATATCGAGGGCGGTGCTGTAGTCTTTGGCGCCTATGGCCCGGATGGCCCAGGTCATCAGGACATCGACCGTATCGCTGCCTGAGCTCAGCCAGAGGCGGAGGATCTCCCCTTCCGCCGTCCGGCCGGCCTCGCCGCTGCCAGCCGACTTCAGCGTCGCGAACAGTTCGTCAAGCTGCTGGGCCTTGGGCTTTTCGACGGCATGGGCGTCGGGGATATCCTTACCAACACTTGGCGGTGTCTCCTCCGCCAACGCCGAGGAAGCTCCACAGAGCGCCAGAAAGGCCGCAAGAATCCGCGCGCGAGTCCGCATGCACCAAAGATAGCGCTCCGGACAAGCCGGTCAAAACACGCAGCCGTTACCGAGGGTGGAAGTCGCCGCCCGACCCAACAAGTCCGCGGGAAATCAGCCCTGGCGGGCCTTGAAGCGCGGGTTCGTCTTGTTGATGATATAGACGCGGCCCTTCCGCCGGACCAGGCGGTTCGCCCGATGGCGGGTGCGGAGCGAGCGGAGGGAATTACGGATCTTCATGGGTCGGCGCCTTCGTAAAGCGCGCGGACCCTAGTGGAGACACCGCTCGCCTGTCAACCTTGCTTAGACCTCGGGCCCCATCGCGGTCTTCAAAAGGCTCGACCACTGGTCGCCCGGGAGCAGCGTCCGGCTGATGGCGCAACCATCGGCGCCGATTTCGATGACGTCGGCGGCCCACTCCGAGCCGCCCTTGTCGTGGAAGATGTGGGCAACGATACCCGAAACCTTCACCGGGGCGATGGACGCGCCGCTGCGCCAGGCGTTGGAAAAGGCCTGATCCAGGCCGTCGCCGAGCACGTAGGTCTTTCCGCCGTCCTTGGCGACGTCGAGCGTGAGGTTGTTGAGGACCTCATCCTGGGAGAGGCAGGCGCCGGCGGGCGCGCCATCCCGGGCGACGAACAGGTCATTGGAAACGACCGGGATCACGCCTGCCGTGTCGTCGTTCCCCGGCTGGCCGCCGATCCAGGCCGGCGCTTCCGCCAGACCCGAGGCGGAGAGAGGCGCGAGGTCGGCCACGGCCATCGATGCGCCAACCGCCCCGAGAATGCCAAGACCGAGCGCAGCGACCGTGAGTTTTCTCGAAAGTGTGGCCATTGGAGGGTCCTCCCCCGGTTTCCGCCGTCTCGGCGGCTCGTCTAACCAACGCGCAGCGGCGCACTTGGTTCGACCGGGTGGACCATAGGCGCCGACACACGCTTTGGCTGTGATGGCCATCACACGCCTAAACGGGCACGAAACGGAGGGAATCTGCCGGTTACCTAGTCGGGCGCACGCAGCCGATAGCCAACGCCGGTTTCGGTCAGGATGTAGCTGGGTCGCTCGGGATCGGCTTCGATCTTCTGGCGGAGCTGCCGCACGTAAACCCGCAGGTATTGCGCGTCGGTGAGCGTGTCCCACAGTTCGCCGAGCAGGAACCGGTGGGTGAGGACCTTGCCTGCATGCTGCACGAGGACGCGAAGGAGGTCGTATTCCTTCGGCGAAAGCTTCACTTCCTCCCCGCGCACCTTCACGATCCGCCTGACCAGATCGACCGAAAGATCGCCGACCCGGAAGACCGGGCGCTCCCCCTGCACCTGGAGCTGGTGGCGGACGGCGGCGCGCATGCGGGCGAGCAGCTCTTCCATCCCGAATGGCTTGGTCAAATAGTCGTCGGCGCCATGGTCGAGCGCCTCGACCTTAGCCTTTTCATCACCGCGACTGGAAAGGACGACAATGGGAACGCGCTCGTCGCGGGCGCGGATCATCCGCAGAAGATCGAGCCCCTGGATGTCGGGCAGCCCGAGATCGAGGATGACCAGCCCCGGCTTCTCGGCAAGGAGTTCGAGCGCCACCTTGCCGCTCGGCGCCTCCAGAACCTCATAGCCCTCGGTGCTCAGGCCCATGCGCAGGAGCTTGCGGATGGGCGGCTCGTCGTCGACCACGAGCACCCGGAGAGGGGCTGCGTTCATGCGCTGGTATCCAGCCGCGTGGCGGTCGAGACCGGCATGCGGATGGTGAAGACGGCACCGGAGCGGTCCGTCCTGTTGCCGGCGGAAATCGTCCCCCGCATCGCCTCGATAAAGCCGCGCGAGATCGCCAGCCCGAGGCCGGTACCGGCGCGCACCTGGTCGGTCTTCTCGGCGCGATAGAACTTGTCGAAGATGCGCTCGAGATCGACCGCCTGAATGCCCGGGCCTTCGTCGAGGATCTGCAGGCAGACCGAAGCGCCGTCGCGCCAGCTCCGGATGAGAATGGTCGAATCGGAAGGCGCGTGCTTTGCGGCATTGTCGAGAAGGTTGAACAGGACCTGCTCGAAAAGCACCGCATCCAGGTCCAGCATCGGCAGGCCCGGGGCGATCTCCACCTCGACGCGGTCGTGCGACAGTATTTTCGCCGCGCGCCGCAGGGCGCTGCCGACGATCTCGCCGATGTCATGCGGGGCCGAATTCGGGATGACCGCGCCCGACTCGAGCTTGGTCATGTCGAGGAGATTGGCGATGAAGCGGTTGAGCCGCTCCGATTCCTCGATGATGGTCGTAAGCAATTCCACCCTCTCGACGTCGGTTATCTTGCCGGCGAGGTCGCGAAGCGTGCCCGCCGCGCCGAGGACACCGGCAAGCGGCGTGCGCAGGTCGTGGGAGATGGAGGTGAGCAGCGCGGAGCGCAGCCGGTCGGTCTCGATCGACCGCTGGGCGCGGTCCATGTCCTCGACCAGGCGCACGCGCTCGATCGCGAGCGCGGCCTGATCGGTCAAGGCATCGAGCAGCCGGCGTTCGTCCGGGGCGAGAATCGGCCCGGGCTTGTCGCTGTCGATGCCGACGACGCCGATGGCGCCGCGGCCAGTGCGCATCGGGATGAACAGCCGCCGGGCGCCGGGCAGCGTGTCGGACCCGCGCCCGGCGGCCTTGTCGCTTTGCCAAGCCCACTTGGCCGCGGCGAGATCGGCCTCGTCTAGGATATCCTCCGGCGGATAGCCGGCCTTGACCGCGATCGACCCGTTGTCCGGCAGCAGCAGGACGACGCGCACCTTCAGCATCAGGGCCGCCTGGTAGGCCGTCGCCCAGAGCACATCGTCGAGCGTGCCGGCGCCGGCGAGCTTGCGGCTGAAAAGGTAGAGCGACTCGGTCGTCCGCGCCCGTCCGATGGCCCCTACCGCCTGGCTGCGCACGCGTGCGGCGACGTTGGAAACGAGCACCGCCACCACCGCAAAGAAGCCGAACGCGGCGAGGTTGTTCGGATTGGAGATCGTGAAAGTATAGAGCGGCGGAAGGAAGAAGAAATTGTAGGAGAGCGATGCCGCGACGCTTGCGAACAGCGATGGCCAGAGACCGAAGCGTACGGCGACGGTGACGATCCCGGTGAGGAACACCAGATCGACGTTCTCGACCCCAAGCCAAGGCCTGATCAGTTCGCTGAGGCCGAGCGCGGCCGCGATCGCCAGCGCGGCGCCGAGGTAGGAACCGGCGTCGGGGCGCTCACCCTTCTCCTGCCCGCCACCCGACGCCTTGCTCCGGTCGGGTTCGGTCGAAACCGCGTCGCCGGCGATGACGTGGACGCTGATGCTGCCCGAACGGCGGACGAGATCGTGCACGACCGAGCCGTTGATGATCTCGAACCAGCGCGAACGCATGGACTTGCCGATAACGATCTGGGTGACGTTGTTGGCGCGGGCGAAGGCGAGCACATCGTCGGCAATCCGGCTGGCGCCGCCCGGGATCGTGACGGGCTCCGCGCCAAGCGACTCGGCAAGGCGCAAATTGGCGGCGATCCGGTCGCGCGCTTCGGTCGCCAGCCGCAACGTGCGCGGGGTCTCGATGCTGAGAGCCGTAAATGGCGCATGCAGCCGGTCCGCCAGGCGCTTCGCATAGCGCACCAGCCCGGCGGCGCGCGGATCTTCGCTGAGGCAGACGAGGATGCGCTCGCCCGCCGCCCACGGCCCGGCGATCGCGTGGGACTGCATGTGGGTGAGCAACTGCTCGTCGACGCGCTCGGCGGTCCGCCGCAGCGCCAGCTCGCGTAGCGCCGTAAGGTTTCCCGGCGAGAAGTAGTGCTCAAGCGCCCGCTCCGCCTGCTTCGGAATGTAGACCTTGCCTTCCTTCAGGCGCTGGATGAGGTCGTCCGGCGTCAGGTCCACCAGTTCGATGGCGTCCGCCCGATCGATGATCGAGTCGGGAACGGTTTCGCGAACGCGAATGCGCGTGATCTGGGCCACGACGTCGTTGAGGCTCTCGATGTGCTGGATGTTGACCGCGGTAAAGACATCGATGCCCTGGGTCAGCAATTCCTCGACATCGAGGAAGCGCTTGGGATGCCGGCT
>JBBQGL010000088.1:0-17002 GCA_038323025.1 Hyphomicrobiales bacterium | reverse complement strand
CTGTTGCCGATGGGGCGCACGGGACCGGCTTTCCTCGCCTACCAGAATTTCCAGGTCTACCTGCAGTGGAACTCGTCGCTGGTCTATTCGACGACGGCGGCCTACTTCGCGACGCGTCTTGCCGGCGCCCCGGCCGTGACCAAGGGCAACCCGCCGCCCGGCCTGACGCTGGAACAAGGCAAGGAGCTGCAGGGGCTGCTGGTGAAGCGCGGCTACGACGTCGGCAAGGTCGACGGGATCATCGGCATCGCCTCGCGCGCGGCGGTGAAGGCGATGCAGCTGAAGTACAAGATGCCGGCGGATTCGTACCCGACCGCGGAACTGATCGCCAAGCTACGCGGCGGCTGAGCCGGCCCCGGCGCCGCTACGCCTTTACCTTGACGTAGCTGCCCGGGGCATCCTCGATCGGCTTGAACTTGCCGCCGCCGATGCGGCGCGCCTTAACGCGGCGGGCGTCGTGCGCGACGATCCATTCGTGCCAGTGCGGCCACCACGAGCCGGGATGTTCCTTGGCCTTCTTGAACCAGGCATCGAACGCGTCGCCCTTCGGCGCCGGGCCGGTCCAGTACTGGTATTTCTTGCGGTCGGGAGGGTTGATGACGCCGGCGATGTGGCCCGAACCGGTGAGGACGAAAGTCGTATTGGCCCCGAAGAAGGACGACCCGTAGAACACCGAGCGCGCCGGCGCGATGTGATCCTCGCGGGTGGCGAGGTTGAAGATCGGCGTCTTCACGTTCTTCAGGCTGATCTTTTCGCCCGCGATCTCCATTTCGCCGCGGGTGAGCGCGTTATCGAGGTAGCAGTTGCGCAGATAGAACGAGTGGTTCGCCGCCGGCATCCGCGTCGCATCGGAGTTCCAGTAGAGCAGATCGAAGGGGCCGGCCGGACGTCCGCGCAGGTAGTTGCCGATCACGTATGGCCAGATCAGGTCGTTTGGCCGCAGCATGTTGAAGGCGGCGGTCATCTCCTTGCCTTCGAGATAGCCGCGAACGGTCATTTCCTTTTCCAGCCGGGAGATCTGCTCCTCGTCGGCGAAGACCTTCAGGTCGCCGGCATAGGTGAAATCGACCTGGGTGGCGAAGAGGGTGGCGGATCTGATGCGCTGGTCGTTTCGCGCCGCCAGCCATGCGAGCGTCACCGAGAGCAATGTCCCGCCGACGCAATAGCCGACGGCATTCACCCCGTCGGCGCCGGTTACCCGGAGGGCAACATCCACCGCCTCGAGGACGCCCTCGCGCATGTAGTTCTCGAAACTCTTCCGGGCCTGGCGCTCGTCCGGGTTCACCCACGAAATGACGAACACGGTGTGACCCTGCTCGACGCACCAGCGGATGAACGATTTCTCGGGCGTCAGATCGAGGATGTAGAACTTGTTGATCCAGGGCGGCACGATGAGGAGAGGGCGTTTCAGAACGGTCGCCGTGGTCGCCTCGTACTGGATCACCTGGCAGAGATCGTTCTGGTAGATGACCTTCCCGGGGGTCACCGCCAGCGTCTCGCCGAGGCGGAAATTGTCGGCGGAGGACTGGCGCAGTTTCAGGTCGCCGCCGCCCGCCTTGATGTCCTCGGCGAGCAGGTGCATGCCGCGGACGAGGTTTTCGCCATCCGACGCCAGCGTCTCGCGGAGCAGTTCCGGGTTGGTCAGGACGAAATTCGACGGCGCCAGCGCGCTGGCGATCTGGCGCACGTAGAAGGCCGCCTTGTCGCGGGTATGCTCGTCGACGCCCTCCGCCGCGGTGACCATTTCCTGGGCCCAACGCGACGTGATCAGGTAGATCTGCTTGATGAAATCGAAGAACTGGTTCTTCGACCAGTCGGGATCGATGAAACGCTTGTCGCGGGCGTCGGGCTCGGCGGCCGGCGCGGCAGGAGCACCTATCATCCGCTTCATCGAGCTGGCCCACAGGTCGATATAACCGCTCCATAAGCGGCGCTCGGCCTCGAGCGTTCGTTGCGGGTCCGCCGTCCAGTACTCGACCACGGTGCCGATCGTCTTGAAGACATCGCCGAGCGCATCCGACGAATCGAGGGTCACTTTTCCCTCTTCGCGCGGCTTCAGCCATGCGCCGGCTGCTTTTCCCAGCTCCTCGACGGCGCGCGCGAAGTTATGCGCCAGAGCGTCAGGGTTCCTGACGGTCCAGGGGATATCGCTCCCCAGCGGTTCATTTGTCACGCGCGCGTCCAAGGCCGCGGTTCCACCCGTATTTCGTCATAATATGCCGCTATGCGGCGCCTGATAAAGGAATACCAAGCCGGTTCTTAATGCTTTGATCACCTTGGCTGTACAACCATGATCCTTTCATGTCTTTGACCAAACCAGCGACCGGGCAGGGGGCGTTCATCGTGCGAATGGCGCTTTGCGCGGCGATTTTGGCGGTTCTGGGCGGGTGCGTTTCGACCTCGCGGACCAATTTCACCTCTTCGCCGGCCCCCGCGGCCAGCGGCGATCCCCTGGTCCTGAACACAACTCCCGCGCCGGGCAGCAAGGCTACGACCGCGTCGGCAACTGCGGACGTGACGCCCGCCGTACCGGCCGATGATTCGACCACGGCGGCGGTGGCTCCGCCGAGCCTGGAGCCCGCGGCGAAAACCGTGGACAGCGCCCCGCTCGCGCCCGCGCCGCCCTCAACGTCGGTTTCGGTGGCCCAGCCGCCGCCCACACCGACGCCGGAGACCGTCACGTCCAACTTCCCCAATATCAACACGGTGCCCGCTCAGCCCGAGGGCAAGCTGCTCTCGCCGGAGGAGCGCGCCAAGATGATCGCGCAGCTGGAAGCCCTCCGAAAGCGCCAGCAGGGAGCCGCTCCTGCGGCGGCGGCGCTGCCCGCCAAGTGCCTCGACAAGAAGGTCGCGAAGACTGATCCGGACTGCAAGACAGGGAACTGATTGAATTTTCCGGCCGCCGGTGCGATCACCGCGGCCGCCACGGGTTACCAACGAACGGGACGACAACCATGGGCGAATTCCATAGCGTGCGGCGGCTGCCGCCTTACGTCTTCGAGCAGGTCAACCGGCTGAAGGCGAGCGCCCGCGCCGCCGGCGCCGACATCGTCGACCTCGGCATGGGCAATCCCGATCTGCCGACGCCCGCCCACATCGTCGAGAAACTCGCCGAGACCGCCCGCAAGGGAGATACCCACGGCTACTCGGCCTCGCGCGGCATCAACGGACTGCGCAAGGCACAGGCCGCCTATTATGGCCGCCGCTTCGGCGTGAAGCTCGACCCGAATTCGCAGGTCATCGTCACCATCGGCTCCAAGGAAGGCTTCGCCAACATGGCGCAAGCCATCACCGCGCCGGGCGACGTGGTGCTCTGCCCGAACCCGAGCTATCCGATCCACGCTTTCGGCTTCCTGATGGCTGGCGGCACCATCCGCTCGCTGCCGGCGGCGCCGGACGCCGACTATTTCCGCGCGCTGGAGCGGGCGGTGATGCATTCGATCCCGAAGCCGCTGGCGGTCGTGGTGTGCTACCCGTCCAATCCGACCGCCCACGTGGCGGACCTCGATTTCTACCGAGACCTGGTAAGCTTCGCCCGGCGGAACGAGCTGATCGTCCTCTCCGACCTCGCCTACTCGGAGGTCTATTTCGAGGGCGAGCCGCCGCCGTCGATCCTGCAGGTGCCGGGCGCCATGGAAGTGGCGGTCGAGTTCACCTCCATGTCGAAGACCTTCTCGATGGCGGGCTGGCGCGTCGGCTTCGCCGTCGGCAACGAGCGCCTGATCGCCGCCCTTGGCCGGGTGAAATCGTACCTCGACTACGGCGCCTTCACGCCGATCCAGGTGGCGGCCGCTGCCGCGCTGAACGGTCCGCAGGATTGCATCGACGAGATGCGCATGACCTACAAGCGGCGCCGCGACGCCCTGGTCGAGAGCTTCGGCCGGGCAGGGTGGACGATTCCGGTGCCGACCGCCTCGATGTTCGCCTGGGCGCCCATCCCGGAGAAATTCCGTGGGCTCGGCTCGCTCGAGTTCTCCAAGCTCCTCATCGAGAAGGCCGATATGGCGGTGGCGCCGGGCATCGGCTTCGGCGAGCACGGCGACGGCTACGTCCGCATCGCACTGGTCGAGAACGAGCAGCGCATCCGGCAGGCGGCGCGCAACCTTAGGCGCTTCCTCGATACGGCCGACAAGACGCTGCACAACGTCGTGCCCATCGCCGCGGCCCGGTAGCGGTTGGCAGGCGGTGAACGGCATGAATGCGCCCCTGCGCGTCGGCATAGCCGGGCTCGGCACCGTCGGGGCGTCGCTCGTCCGCCTGGTCGAGCGCCACGGCAATGAGCTGGCCATCCGCTGCGGCCGGCCGATTGCGATTACCGGTGTCTCGGCGCGCGACCGCCGGAAGAACCGCGGCATCGATCTCGGCGGCGCGACCTGGTTCGACGACCCGGTGGCGCTCGCCCGTGATCCCGGCACCGACGTCTTCGTGGAACTGATGGGCGGCGCCGGAGACCCTGCCTATGCGTCGGTCAAGACGGCGATCGCAGCCGGCAAGCACGTCGTCACCGGCAACAAGGCGATGCTCGCCGCCCACGGCATGCAGCTGGCCGAACTGGCGGAGAAGGCCGAAGTCAGCCTGAACTTCGAGGCCGCGGTCGCCGGTGGCATTCCCATCGTCAAGACGCTGCGCGAGGCGCTGGCCGGCAACACGATCACGCGCATCTATGGGATCCTGAACGGCACCTGCAACTACATCCTGACGCGCATGGAGGCCGAGCACCTTTCTTTCGGTGAATGCCTCTCCGCGGCGCAGCGTCTCGGTTATGCCGAGGCCGACCCGAGCTTCGACATCAACGGCGACGATACCGCGCACAAGCTCGCCCTGCTGACGGCCATCGCCTTCGGCACCGAGATCGACGCCCGGTCGATCTATGTCGAGGGGATTTCGTCGGTGACGCGCGCCGACATCGAAGCGGCGGACGAACTCGGCTACCGCATCAAGCTGCTCGGCGTCGCCAGCCGTACCGATTCCGGCATCGAGCAGCGCGTCCATCCGACCATGGTGCCAAAATCGTCGGCGATCGCGCGCATCGATGGCGCCACCAACGCGGTGGCAGTCGAAGCGGATTTCGTCGGGCAGCTGGTCTTGTCAGGGCCGGGGGCCGGCGGCGAGGCGACCGCCTCGTCGGTGATGAGCGACATTGCCGATATCGCGCGGGGCGACAGGGTCGGGACCTTCGGCCGGCCGGCATCGCATCTCGAGCCGTACCGGCAGGCCGGCATCCGGATGCACGAGGGCGGCTACTATATCCGCCTCGCGGTCTACGACCGGCCGGGCGCGTTCGCGGCCATCGCCCAGCGCATGGCCGACCGCAAGATCTCGCTGGAATCGATCGTGCAGAGGCGACGCGCGCCCCGCTCCGATGCGCCCGGGCACCTTGTGCCGGTGGAGCCGCAGCCCGTCATCCTGATCACCTACGAGACGACCGAGACGGCCATCCGCGAGGCGCTTGCTTCCATCAAGACGGACGGCCACGTGGTCGGCGAGCCGCAGATGATCCGGATCGAACCGTTCGCCTGAAGGGCGGCCACCGTCGCTTGACACGCGCCGCTGCTCGGCCCGAGACTGTTGGCGTGTGCCGGCCTTCGCGCGTGCCTGCTTGTTGCAGACCCTTGCACGATTGCCGGCACCACTGTCTTCGGCCTCAGGCGATCGCCCGGACGACCGAAAACCGCGGCCGGGTGGCGCTCGCGAGGGCCTCGACCCCGATCCTCGCTCGCAGCTTCCCGATCAAGCCGGCCTTCAGCGGATGGCTGACGCTCGTGGCCTCGCCATAGACACAGCCGGCCATGAAGCCGGCGAGCTGCGTCAGGTGTGAAGGAGATTGGCCGGGACGGCCGACGCGCATTTCGACCCGCGGGTCCATGGCGATGGAAGTCCGCAGCTTTCGGTCGCGCGGATTGTCAGGCCGGTATTTCAGGTGCAGGCGGACGTCAGTGCCGAGGTTCGCGAGCACCTGACTGTAGACCGCGGCGTAGGCCGCATCCTTGCCATGGCCGGTTCCGTCGGAAAGGCGGGGCGCGTAGGAGGCCTGGACGGCGAAGAAGCTCAGGTCATCCGTCGCGGCGAAGTAGTCGATCACCGCTTCGGCAAATCCCGCCTTCAGCCGGTCGCCCGAAGCATAGAGAAGCGGCCGGGCGTACCCATGGATGGTCCGCAGCCGGGCAATCGCGCGGTCGTGCCGGGCAGGGTCCGTGGTAACGACCAGTCCGACCACCAGCGGCCAGTCGCCCCGCTTGCCGCTTTCGTCGATGAACCCGTGCATGCGCGGCGAAGTCGCTGCCGATGCCAGCGAGATCGGCGTGAGCGCAGCCGCACCCAGCAAAGCGCAGAACTGCCTGCGTCCGATATTCATATATCCTCCCAAGGCTTTCCCGATTGCGAGGATAGACAGAGAGAGGCGCTCCCGGCCAGCCTTTACGGCATCGGCCGGAGAGGCGCCGGACATTCGCCGGCAGGCGCGGTATGAACGGGAACCATGAGCTACGTCATGCCGATTCCCTTCGGTGCAGGCGGAGAGAGGCCGCATTTCTTCCTCGGCGTCGAGCGCTCGCTCACCGGCCGGCATTGGGTCGAGCGCCTCGATGAGCGCGGTCGGCTGACCGCACTCGCCATCGCCCAGCGCCACGAACTTCCCGACATCGTCGCCCGGGTGCTCGCCGGGCGCGGTGTCGGCATTGACGAAGTGCCGGCGTTTCTCGAGCCGACGCTCCGCGACCTGATTCCCGATCCCTCGACGATCACCGACATGGACAAGGCCGCCGGGCGGATCGCCGATGCCATCGTAGCCCGCGAGAAGATCGCCATTTTCGGGGACTACGACGTCGACGGCGCCACCTCGGCGGCGGTTCTGGCGCGCTTCCTTCGCCACCAGGGCCTTGACCCGGAGATCTACATTCCCGACCGGCTGTTCGAGGGCTACGGACCGAATACCGAGGCGCTGCAGAAGCTGGCGGCGAACGGCGCGCGCCTCGTGGTCACCGTCGATTGCGGCTCCACCAGCGCCGCGGCCCTGGCGGCGGGCCGGGGCCTGGGCCTCGACATCGTGGTCGTCGACCATCACCAGCTTGGCGCCGAACTGCCGCCGGCGGTGGCGGTGGTCAATCCGAACCGGCAGGACGATCTCTCCCGCCTCGGCCACCTCGCCGCGGTCGGCGTCACGTTCCTGACGACCATCGCGGTCAACCGCATCCTGCGGCGCCGCGGCTGGTACGGCGCGGAACGCAGCGAGCCGGATCTTCTCGGCGTCCTCGACCTGGTGGCCCTCGGCACCGTCTGCGATGTGGTGCCGCTGATCGGCCTCAACCGCGCTTTCGTCGCCAAGGGATTGCTCGCCATGGCGCTGCGGGGCAATCGGGGCATCGCCGCGCTCGCCGACGTGGCACGGCTGGGCGGGCCGCTGTCGCCCTATCATCTCGGCTTCGTCCTCGGGCCGCGCATCAACGCCGGCGGACGCATCGGCGATGCCGCCCTTGGAGCACGCCTCCTGGTCAACGAGGACCCGGCGGAATGCGAGGCGCTCGCCGCCGAACTCGATCGGCTGAACAAGGAACGCCAGGCAATCGAAACGCTGATGCTGGAAGAAGCCGTCGCCGAGGCCGACGCCGAGATCGGCAAAGGCGAGGGGCCTGCGGTCGTCGTCACCGCCAGTTCGAAATGGCATCCTGGTGTTGTCGGACTTATCGCGTCGCGCCTGAAGGACCGCTTCTCGCGTCCGGCGATCGCCATCGCCTTCCAGCCGAACGGGGTTGGCAGCGGTTCGGCCCGCTCGATCATCGGCGTCGACATCGGTCACGCGATTCGCGAGGCGGTCGAGCGCGGCATTCTCGTGAAGGGCGGCGGCCACGCCATGGCGGCGGGGCTGACGGTCGAGCGCGGCCGCCTGGGCGACCTCCGGGCCTACCTCGAGGGGCGGCTGTGGGCGCCGGTGCATCGGAGCGATGAGGGCGACGGGCTGCACATCGACGCGGCGCTGTCGGCGCGCGGCGCCACCGTCGACCTGGTCGATCTGATGGAACGGGCAGGGCCGTTCGGCGCCGGCCACGCCGAACCGGTCATCGTTCTCCCCGCCCATCGCATCGCCTACGCCGAAGCCGTGGGCAACGGTCACGTCCGCGTTGCCCTCGCCGCCGGCGATGGCGCGACGCTGAAGGCGGTGGCGTTCCGCGCGGCGGACCGGCCGCTCGGGCGGGCGCTCCTCGAGCGGCGCGGCGGAATCATCCACGTTGCCGGCGTCCTGTCCGTCGACCAGTGGCAGGGGCGGCGCACGGCGACGCTCCGGCTTCTCGACATCGCCGAGCCGGCGCCTGCAGGCATTTGATTGGGCAGAAGAATCTGGCGCGCCCTACGGGAATCGAACCCGTCTTTGCAACGTGAAAGGCTGCCGTCCTAACCGATAGACGAAGGGCGCTTGCCGCCGCCTTATAGGTGCGGAGGCCGACCGAAACAAGGGCGCCGGATCACCAGGCGCCGGTGTTCGGCATCGATTTCCAGGGCTCCTGCGCCGGCTTGGCGCCGCCCTTCTGCAGAATCTCGATGGAGATGTTGTCAGGCGAGCGGATGAAGGCCATGTTGCCGTCGCGCGGCGGCCGGTTGATGGTGACGCCCGCCTTCATCGCCTTCTCGCAGAACGCATAGATGTCGTCCACCTCGTAGGCGAGATGGCCGAAGTTCCGCCCGCCGGTGTAGACCTCCGGATCCCAGTTATAGGTGAGCTCGACCGGCGCATCCTCCTGTCCGGGAGGCGCCATGAAGACGAGCGTGTACCGGCCCTTCTCGTTGACGTTGCGGCGCACTTCCTTGAGGCCGAGCACGTCGCGATAAAACGCGATTGACTTCTCCAGGTCGGTCACGCGGACCATCGTGTGCAGGTACTTCATTGGCCTTGTCTCTTTCGCGACTGTGGTTCCACTGCGCTAACCATAAAGCGCACCTGGTGAAAGGCAACGCGCGGCAAAGTGTGACGGATCGCACACACTATACAGCCGACGTGTAGCCGTCTCGTTTTGCACTAGCCTCCATCGCGCTCAATGCTATTCTTGCACAAGAGATTCGGCGTTGGCTGCGCCGTGAATGCGGCAAATTGATTGGGGGCACACCGTCACATGGGGGCGAAGGTCACACCTGACCTCCCACTCGGCACCGAGCCGGGCGAGGAGACACCTGTCGATCTCATTGAGATCGCCGGAGTGATCAAGTGGTTCGACGCATCCAAAGGGTATGGGTTCATCATACCCGATAACGGCGCGCCAGACATTCTTCTGCACGTCACCTGCCTGAGGCGCGACGGTTTCCCGACCGCCTATGAGGGCGCGCGGGTCGTATGCGAAGTGCTCGACCGGCCGAAGGGCATGCAGGCATTCCGCGTGCTGAGCATGGACGAGTCGACCGCGGTGCGCCCGCCGCAGACCGCCCCGATGCGCACCCACAATTCGGTGACGCCGACGAGCGGGCTCGAGCGCGCGGTGGTCAAGTGGTTCAACCGCATCCGCGGCTATGGCTTCCTCACCCGCGGCGATGGCAGCGAAGACATCTTCGTGCATATGGAGACGCTGCGCCGCTACGGCCTGACGGAGCTGAGGCCCGGCCAGACCGTGCTCGTCCGCTTCGGCGACGGTCCCAAGGGACTGATGGCCGCGGAAATCCGCCCCGATGGCGGCGGCGGTCCGCCGTCCTCGCACTAGGCCGGTTGGCGCTCCCGATCGTTTGGGGAGCGCCGAATTTCCTGAAGAACAGACGTTCCGAAGCGTCAATTGTGTTTGCCGCCGCGGGCGTTTGCCGTCGGTCACCGGCGCGCGGTTGATCGCGCGGCGATCGATACCAATCCCGACAGCACCAGGAAGGTCGCGAAGGCGAGCGTGATGGCGCGCGTCCCGATGCTCGGGATGAGCACAAAGGTCGTCACGATGATGCCGGCGATATTGCCGAGCGAGGAGATGGCGAACAGCCCGCCGGAAATCCGGCCGGCGTCGCCGGGCTCGCGCAGCAGCAGCCGGACCGACAGCGGCGAATACATTCCGAGGACGAGGAGCGGGGGAAAGCAGACGACCAATCCGCTTGTGAACAGAGCCGCGGTCGCGTCCGGGATGATGCCGACCAGATCTTCGAGCGGCCCGGAGGTGAGAAAGAACACAAGCAGCAGGTAGGCCGCGCCGCCGAGCTTGATGATGGCGGCGAAGCCGAAACCGGGAAAGCGATCCGCGAGAATCCCGCCGAGGAAATATCCCGCCATCAGCCCGGCGACGACGATCGAGATGATCGACGCCCACGTGTAGATGCCGCTGCCGAAAAGCGGAGTCAGGATCCGGCTCGCCACCATCTCGAAGCCGAGGGTGATGAAGCCGAGGGTGGCGACGTCGGCGACGACGAGCAGCGCCGCGCCGGGGCCGACGGCGAACCGTCGAACGATTGAAGCTTGGCGTAACGGGGCGTTCAAAACCTGGCGCTGAGGCCGACGTTGCCCTGGACGACGGGAGTGTTGTCCGAGAACGCCGCGAAGGTGACGCTGCCGTTCACGGCCATGCGCGGTCCGGCCGGCATCTTGAAGCCGAGGGTCGCTTCGAACCGGTCCTTGTCGCTCCCGTCGGCCGGCAGGACGAGGTCGAAGAGGTCGACGACGCTTGCCGAGATTGCTGGCGCGGCGTCCCCGAAACGATGGGCCCAATCGGCGCTCAGCCAGACAAACGTGCCCGGCCGGATGGCGTGGCGCACTTCGGCGCCGATGCGTGCCGTCTGCACGTTGTTGTTCATCGCGCCGATCGTCGCCGGGAAGGGCCCGCCGGTCTCCGTGTAGCCGTCGAGGCGCTCCCCGGTCACATCGTACTCGGCGAAAGGCGTCAGCGTGATCGCGTTCATCGGCTGAAACGCCCACCCGAAGCGGGCCATTGCGCCGTAGCCGCTGCCCTCGGTCGATCCGGAAGAAACGCTTGTGCCGCTGCCGTTCATGTAGCCGCGAACGATGTCGGCGTGGACAGCGAGGGCGCTTGCGGCCAGGACGAACTGAAGCCCGGTGGAAGGTGCGTGGGCGAGGAAGGCTGCTGCGGTCGGAAACCGCTGGTCGGCATGCCCACCTTCCGCAAGCTCGTCATAGGCGTAGCCGTAGCCGGCGCCGAGGCCGAGAAGCAGGCCGGGGCCGACGTTGAAGGCGGTGCCGAAGAGCCCGCTGATGCCGAGGCCATCGTTGGCGGCGGCGATAGCGAATGCGCAGGAAGGAGCTCCCGGCGCACAGCCGTTGTGGCCACCGAAATCGGCTTCGCCGGCGAGAACCGAGTTGAGCCGGTTAGTGACCGAAAGGGGAACTGCATCGAGCGAACCGATGGAATCGGCAAACCCGTCCGCCGTGATCAGCCCCGGTTCCGCCCCGAAGCGAGCAATCCAGCCCTGCAACTTGTTTGACGGATCGAAACCATCCCCAACGACGGTCAGCCCGCTCGCCGACAATCCCGTCGGCTGGCGCAGATCCCAGCCGGTCAGGTCGACGCCGCCCTGGGTCAACAATTCAGTGATCGAGCGCATGCCCGTCGCGCTGGTCCAGCGGAAGGGTTCATTGCCCTTGCTGTTGAACGATCCGACACCAACGATCACGCTGCCATCGGCGGAAACGGCGACGGCGCGACTGACATGGTTGGCATTGCCCGGGTCCATGAAGCCGAGCCCGGTCATCCCGCCGGCTTCGGTCCAACGGAATGCCTGGAGTTGACCGCTGCTGGTACCGTTTGCGTTGAATGTGCTTTCCCCCACCACCGTGGTGCCATCCGCCGAGACGGCCTTGGCCCGGCTGTAGGGATCCGGGTCGGCGATGTTGGTGTTGAGGAAGCCGAGCCCGGTCACCGTTCCGTTGCTCCAGCGATAGGCCTCCAGGTTGTCGGTTGCGTCGTAACTGCTGCTGCCGGCGACGACCGTGCCATCGGCGGAAACGCTGGTCGCGAAACTCTGGCGATTCGCGTCGAGGGGATTGAGAAAGCCGAGCCCGGTCATCGTGCCGCCGCTCCACCGGAAGGCCTCAAGCATGGCGCTCAGGTCGAAGGTGCTGGAGCCGATGATCGTGCTGCCGTCGGCGGAGATGCCCGTCGCACTGCTGAAGCGAACTGGATCGGCCGGATTGAGAAACCCTAGCCCGGTCATGACGCCGCCGTACCAGCGGAAGGCCTCGGAGCCGGTTGCACCATATGCGCTCGCGCCCGCTACCGTCAGACCGTCGGCGGAAACCGCGTTCGCACTACTGAAGGCGTTGGCCGGATCGAGAAAGCCCAGCCCGATCATCGTGCCGTTGTGCCAGAGAAAGGCCTCGGAATCGCCATTCGCGTTGAAATAGCTGCTGCCGACGATCGTATTGCCGTGCGCCGATACCGCGGACGGAACGCTGTGAGGATTTGCCGGGTAGAGGAAGCCGAGGCCGGTCAGCGTGCCCGCAACCCAGCGGTAGGCCTCGGTATCATTGGGTCCGCCGACGTCACCGTAGCCGATGACCGTGCTGCCGTCGGCGGAAATGCCGATGGTGTAGGTGTGGCGATTCGGATCCGACGGGTCGAAAAACCCGAGCCCCTGAAAGCTGTCCTGCGCGCAAGCCGCCCCGCCGGCGCCCATGATCGCGGCTGCCGCGAGGCATCCGAGCAACGATGATCTTGACCTCGGAGTCTCCCGACCCCAACGGAAAAACGTCATCCAAACCCCCAATGCCCCGCGGCAGGCTAGCCGCCTTTTCGAGGCCTGAGAAGGAGTGAGGTGCGGTTTTTACGATCGCTTCTGATTGTGTCGCTCGATCGCCTTCAGGTACTCGACCGGCGCGAAATCGTCCGTCAGCGGTTTGGTGGCCGTATTCCACGCCGGCGTGAAGCGGCGGTCGAGGATGGCGTTGAGGTCGTAGCGCAGGCCGTACGTCGCCTGGCGCTCCGCGGCAGTCTTCCGCAGCGCCGCCTCGTCGCGCTCCGGTCCGTTATAGGCGACGACGATGATGTTGCCGTGCCCATCGAGAAAAACGACGTGGTCGAAGGCGCTGCGGATGGTGGCCACGGCGCTGTCGAAGAGCATCGTGCTCGGCTCGACGTTCTGCACTGCGACGCCGCCGGGCTTCAGGTGCGCGGCAACCAGCTTGTAGAACTCGGTAGTGAGCAGATGGAAGGGCACGAACGGCCCGCGATAGGCATCGACGAGGATGATGTCGAAGTGCTGCGGGGTGCCGCTCAGGAAGACACGGCCGTCCTCATTCACGATGTCGAAATTCCGCTCGGGCCGGACGGAGAAATATTGCCCCGCCAACCGCACCACCTCCGGGTCGAGCTCGACCACGGTCATGTGCAAGGCCGGCACCGATTTGTGGTGGTACCAAGCGGTTCTGCCGCCGCCGAGCCCGATGATCATCGCGTCGTCGAGGCCCGCCGCATAGGCGAGCCCGGCGGTCATCGACTGGGTGTAGTAGACCGGCAGGTCAAGTTCGTCGGCCGGATTGACGATCGACTCGATGTAGTTGAGCCGCTTTGCCCCGAACGTCAGGGTGAGCTTTCCGTCAGTGCCCTTGTAGACCGAGATGTCGTTGTAGAGGGACTCGACGCGGGTCACGAGTCCGCTGGCGAGCGCTCCCAGCGAGGACGGCGGCACAGTCGTTGGCCAAAGGAAGTAGGCCGCGACGAGCGTTGCGATAACCGCGGCGCCCAGCCCGCCGAGCAACCATGGCTGCCGGCGGGTTTCCGGACGAGCGGCGGGCGGAGAAGGTGGCCGCTGGCGGAGGCGCCGGACGGACTTCGATTTCGGCATCTTCCGACACTATAGCCGTGTGTGGCGGGCCCAGAAAGGCGGTGGCGCGTCGCGCCTGTCGACGATCCGTTGGAGGGAAGATCGACGCTAGCGAAGGAAGAGGAGGTAGGCGGTGTAGAGGACGATCGCGGCATCCACCACCCAGATGACCCGGTCGAGACTCTTTTCCCGTTGCGGGCCATTGAACGTTACGGTCAGCCCGATGAGCCCGAAGGCGGAGAGGACCAGGGTTGCCCAGAGCGCATAGGGCACGGCGAAAATCACCGCGAGGGCGAGCGCGGCATCCACAAACACAAAAATGAGGAACGGTACGTTCTGAGGGGTGCCGAAACGGTAGATCAGCGCCGCATGCAGGACGGCGTCGACGGCGAGCAGCACGGCGAGCACGATCATCGGACGGTCCCCCTTGGCCGGCGTCGGTCCCCCGACCGACTGCGCATGGTATCGCACGCCGCCGCGGCAGGTGAAATGTCTTTGCGGATCGGCCTCCGCGAATATTGGGGGGCGTGCCTGACCCGATCTTCGGAGCCCGACGAACGCGGCAGGAACGGATTTCGCCACCAGTCGGGGGCGTGGCGGTCCTTCTTTCGTCCCTCATTGCCCGAATTTCCCCGTTTCAGTCGCGCTTGACGGCACCGGGCAAAACCCGCAAAAGCCTCGCAAGGGTAAGTGTCGGGGCGTAGCTCAGCCTGGTAGAGCACCTGCTTTGGGAGCAGGGGGCCGCAGGTTCAAATCCTGCCGCCCCGACCATAATATCAAGGACTTAGCTGAGTGCTGCGGTACGACAGTCAAAGTCAAGGCTAATGCCGGGCTAAGAACAGCCCGCCAGTGCGCGGCAGCCTTTTCCGACTACTTGGCCGCCCCGACCCTGAAAACCGGCCTGGCGACGCCTTGGCAATCCGCTCGCCGCCGTCTATGCAGCCGCCGTGCATCAAGAAGGCGCTCATCAGCGCCGCCAACCTGCCCAGCTCGGCAAGGTGGTCACAACGATGCGGCTTGCGGTCGACACCGCAGGCAACCAAGGAGTCCGACCATGCCCACACTGACACCCGCCGACTTCCGTGAGCTCCTCACCGACGCCGCTCTCGCCGAGCTGGCCGAGGCCGAGGTCCGTGACGTGATCGCCGATGCCATCATCTACCCGCTGACGGACGCTGAGATCGCCTTCCTGGTGCGCGGCAACCGGCTCTATCGGACACCCGACGACCGCCGAATGCTCGACGTGCTCGCTCGGCGTGGGCTGATGGCCGAGAGGCACGATGAGTACGTCGATGCGAACCATCCGATCTGGGCCTGGAAGCTGATCAAAGGACGGCGACCCAAAGGCAGCGATCCGCTCTACTACATCCCGGTGTACGGCCTAACCGCGCGCGGACGCGCTCTGCTGGAGCAGCCGATGAAGTGGGCCCTGTAGGCTTCCGCCCCTCTGGTTCGGT
Source organism: Hyphomicrobiales bacterium (assembly GCA_038323025.1). GTDB lineage: Bacteria > Pseudomonadota > Alphaproteobacteria > Rhizobiales > Kaistiaceae > JAFKKF01. The sequence goes on along the minus strand of JBBQGL010000088.1, from coordinate 1,814 downwards.
GAAAAGGGTGTAGGCTGGCGCAGGCCCCGGAGGGCCTCACCCATGCTGAAGCGCATTCTCGCCGGGCTGATCGTCGCCGTCGTGACGACGGGCGCGGCAGTCGCCGGGCCGTTGGAGGATGCCGACGCCGCTATCCAGCGCGGCGACTACGCGACAGCAGTGAGCCTCATCCGGCCATCGGCCGAGCAGGGCAATGCCAACTCCCAATTCAACCTCGGCCTGATGTACGAGAAAGGCCAAGGCGTGCCGCAGGACAACACTGAAGCGGCGAAGTGGTATCGGCTCGCCGCGGAGCAGGGCCACGCCATGGCCCAGGTCAACCTCGGCAACGTGTACGCGGACGGCAAGGGCGTGCTGCAGAACTACGCTGAGGCGCGCAAGTGGTACCGGCCCGCGGCCGAGCAGGCTTATGCCATGGCCCAGTTCAACCTCGGCCTCATGTACGAAAAAGGCCAAGGCGTGCGACAGGACGACGCTGAAGCGGCGAGGTGGTTCCGGCTCGCCGCCGAGCAGGGCTACACCGACGCCCAGACCATTCTCGGCTCCAACTACCAAGACGGCCGAGGCGTGCGGCAGGACTACACGGAAGCGGTGAAGTGGTATCAACTCGCCGCTGAGCAGGGCGATGCCAATGCCCAGTTCCTGCTCGGCCTCATGTGCGACCAGGGCCAGGGCGTGCCGCGCAGGACTCCGCCGAGGCGCTCAAGTGGTACCGGCCTGCCGCTGAGCAGGGCGTCGCCGAGGCCCAGACCAACCTCGGCTTCATGTACGACAGCGGTCGAGGCGTGCCGTAGGACTACGCCGCGGCGGTGAAATGGTACCGGCTCGGCGCCGAGCAGGGCGATGCCGCCGCCCAGTTCAAACTCGGCTTCATGTACGACAGCGGCCGAGGTGTGCCGCAGGACACCGCCGAGGCGCTCAAGTGGTACCGGCTCGCCGCAGGCCAAGGCATCGCATACGCCCAGACCAACCTTGGAATTATGTATGAAAACGGCCGAGGTGTGGCACAGGACTACGTTCTCGCCCACATGTGGTTCAACTTAGCAGCTGCGCAGGGCAAGGACGAGAATGTCCTCAAGTTACGCGACTTGCTCGCCAGCGAAATGACGCCCGACCAGATCGCCGAGGCGCAGCGGCTGGCGCGCGAGTGGAAGCCCAAGACCACGCCCTGAGACCACTATTTCGTCAGCAGTGTGCGCGCCGGGAAACGGTGCCGTGCCGGTCAGACTGTCGACGTGGCTGGGGAGCGCCAGGCTGACGCCCTTGTCGCCGCATTTCGAGCAGCGAGCCTTGCGCCGAAGCACGTCCGAGGAAGCGCCCGGCCCCCACTTGGCGACGGCAACGGCGAGCCGCAGCGGCGCGCTGTGATGGCAGCTGCGTGAAGCGCAGTTCAGCCAGACCCAGTCGCCGTGCCGGGTCAGCTCGGCCAGTGTTGGGACAGGTCCCGGAGCCGCACGTTCGGTGCGCTTGGGCGGCGGGTCGTCGTGAGGATCAGTGCGGCGCATGGTTCCAAAAGACTATCGCGGCGCGGTCTCAAGCGGTTCAGCAGATTTGCCGACATTGAGCGGCGTCAATGCGTTGGAACCCGATCTGAGGATGAGATTGCATCAAATGAAAAAGTACCTCGTCCTTAGAAAGCTAGCCTCGACTGTTGGTTGGAGCACATTAGCCCGTCTTATTCATGATGGCCCGTCTGAGGGGATGGCGGATGTAGTCTAAGCAATTGATATGGCGTAGGATTCGGTTGTTGAAGCCAACCCTGTCCGCCCCATCGAGCCGGCCACACACGCCATGACCGACGATACGACTCTGCC
>JBBQGL010000087.1:0-17195 GCA_038323025.1 Hyphomicrobiales bacterium | reverse complement strand
CACCGACGATCGCTTCAAGGTGGCGGCGATCACGTGGCTTCAGCTTGACGGAAATCCCGGGGCGCATGCCCAAGACTCGCATGCGCCGAACCTGACGGGAATCCCCTCCCGGATTCACCCGTCAGATTTGTTCCACTAGCTCACCAGTTTTGATGAAAATCTTCAATCCCCCTGCATTTTTCGCCTGGGCGCCTCTCGGCCTGGCAACAGCCAAGCGCGGGTTCGGCCTTGGGGAGAAGCAAAACCCGATGGCGGGACGAACCGTGCCAACCTAGATACCTCGGGCATGAATCGATCCCGTTGCAGGCGAAGCCTGGCCAACCCGGACGCACCCGTCGCCGCAAATTGTCGTGAGGTCTGCGGGTGATCCGCTACGCCACGCTCCTCGATCGCCTCGTCCTGACGCCACAGCGAAACGTCAAGCTAAGGCTGCTCGTCGACTATTTCCGCACGACACCGGATCCCGATCGCGGCTATGCGCTCGGCGCCCTCACCGGTCAGCTCGACATTCCGGCCGTCAAGCCGGCCATGCTGAGGGCGCTGGCGGTCGAGCGGATCGACGAGGTGCTCTTCCGCTATTCCTACGACTACGTTGGCGACCTCGCCGAGACCATCGCGCTGGTCTGGCCGGAAAAGAGCGTCGATCCGGGCGCCGCGCCCCGCTTGGGTGAACTGGTCGAGCGGCTGCTCGCCGCGTCGCGGCTGGAGGGCCCGCGGCTGGTCGCCTCGCTCCTCGACCGGCTTGACGCCACCGCGCGCTGGGCCCTGATCAAGCTGGTTGCCGGCGGCCTGCGCATCGGCATTTCGGCACGGCTGGCCAAGCAGGCCTTGGCCGACTTCGGCAACCAGCCGGTGAACGAGATCGAGGAGGCATGGCCAGGACTGTCGCCGCCGTACCTGTCGCTGTTCGCGTGGCTGGAAGGCCGCGCCGAGCGGCCCGAGGCCGGCATCCATGCGCCATTCCGGCCGGTCATGCTTTCCCATGCGCTTGCCGATGACGAGCTGTCACTGATAACGCCGGAGAACTACGCGGCCGAATGGAAATGGGACGGCATCCGCGTCCAGGCGGTGCGCGAGGCCGGCATCGCCCGCCTCTACACGCGCACCGGAGACGACATCTCCGGCACTTTTCCCGATCTTGTAGACTCGCTGCACTTCGAGGGTGCGCTCGACGGCGAATTGCTGATCGGCCGGCGTGGTGACGACGGCTTCGCCCTCGGCTCTTTCTCCGACCTGCAGCAGCGCCTCAACCGCAAGGCTGTCACCGCCAGGCAAATGGATGCGTTTCCGGCCTTCATCCGCGCCTATGACTGCCTGGTGGAGGGTAGCGAAGACCTGCGGCGGCTGCCGTTCCGGGAACGCCGTCGGCGCCTGGAGGCGCTGGTCGCGCGCGTGCGGGGGGCTCGCCTCGACCTTTCGCCGCTGTTGGCGTTTGCCGGCGGCGAGGAGCTGATGCGGCTCCGCGCCGCGCCGCCCGAGCCCGTGATCGAGGGCGTGATGCTGAAGCGCTGGGACTCCGCCTACGAACCCGGCCGCCCCAAAGGCCCCTGGTACAAGTGGAAGCGCGATCCGCATACCGTCGATGCCGTGCTCATGTACGCGCAGCGCGGCCACGGCAAACGCTCGTCCTACTACTCCGACTACACCTTTGGTGTCTGGCGGCCGGGCGAAGCCGGCGACGAACTGGTGCCGGTCGGCAAGGCCTATTTCGGATTTACGGACGACGAGCTGATCGAGATCGACCGTTTCGTGCGCAACAACACCGTCAATCGCTTCGGCCCGGTCCGGGAGGTAGTGCACGACGCCAATCGCGGGCTGGTGCTGGAAGTGGCCTTCGAGGGCCTCCAGCGCTCGACCCGGCATAAGTCCGGCGTCGCGATGCGCTTTCCCCGCATCGCGCGCCTGCGCTGGGACAAGCCGCCTTCCGAGGCCGACCGTATCGAGACCCTCGAGAAACTGATCCGCTGACGAGCCAGTTAACCGGTCCCGCTTTCGCAGCCTATAAGCCGGTGCGATCTCCCGCAGGATTCCATGCAGACAGATTCCCGTCCCTTCGCCGTCACCCACCGCGGCGTGCTCGCGATAGCGGTGCCGATGACCCTTGCCTATTTGACGACGCCCCTGGTGGGCGCGGTCAATCTCGCCGTGATCGGACAACTCGGCGATCCGGCGCTCGTCGGCGGCGTGTCGATCGGCGCGCTCGTCTTCGATATGGTCTTCCTGACTTTCAATTTCCTGCGGTCAGGGACAACAGGACTGGTGGCCCAGGCGCTCGGCGCCGGCGACCGCGAGGAAATTGCTGCGACGTTTTACCGGGCACTGCTGATGGCGCTCGCGATCGGGTGCGCCATTCTTATCCTCAAGGACTCGATCGCCATGCTTGCCGTTCGCCTCATCGGCGGCAGCGGCGCCGTGCAGGAAGCGACGGGGACCTATTGGCAAGTGCGCGTGCTGTCGGCGCCGTTGGCGCTCGCCAACTACGTCATCCTCGGCTGGCTGATCGGGCTCGGACGTGCCGGCTACGGTCTTTTCCTCCAGGCGGTGCTGAACGGGGTGAACATGCTGCTCAGCATTCTCCTCGTTGGCCGCCTGGGCATGAGCGTGGCGGGCGTGGGATGGGCAAGCGTTGCTGCCGAAGCGACCACCTTCCTCGTCGGCGTATCTGTCGCATGGCGCCTGATGGGCAGCGCTGCGCGACCGGACTGGCAGCGAATCCTGGAGCGCCCGGCTTTCCTGCGAATGGTCGCCGTCAACCGCGACATCATGATCCGCTCCTTCACGCTGCTCTTCGCGTTCGCCTTCTTCACCGCGAAAAGCGCCGCCGCCGGCGATGTTGTGCTTGCGGCCAATGAGATCCTGATGAATCTGATCGCCGTGGCGGCCTATTTCCTCGATGGTTTCGCCGCCGCCGCCGAGCAGCTGGCCGGCCGGGCGATTGGCGCCCTCTATCGCCCTGCATTCGACCGGGCAGTTCTTCTGACCATTGGTTGGGGCTTTGCGGTAGGGGCGATTGTCAGTCTGGTTTTCTGGCTTGCCGGTCCGACGATAATCGACTGGATGACCACCAGCCCGCCCGTGCGCGCGAGCGGCCGCGTATACTTGGTCTTTGCGGCGCTGGTGCCGGTTGTCGGCACGCTTGCCTACCAGATGGACGGTGTATTCATCGGCGCGACCTGGTCCGCCGACATGCGCAACATGATGCTACTGTCACTGGCCGCCTACCTGCTGACCTGGTGGGGACTATCGGGGGCGCTCGGCATCGCGGCGCTCTGGATTGCCCTCTGGGTCTTCCTGGGTCTGCGCGGCCTGACGCTGGTCTGGCGCATGCGCAGCCGGTTGCCCTCGGTATTTCCCGCAGACGCCCTGTAGCGATCACGCGATCAGGAGCCGCGGCCTGTCAGGCCGGCAAGGACCGTTGCCGGCAAACCCGGGCCCTTGAAGATGAGGCCGGTATAGAGCTGGATCAGGTCGGCGCCCGCCGCGAGCTTGGCCCGCGCTGCATCGCTTGAGTCGATCCCGCCGACGCCAATGAGGGCAAGGTCCTTGCCGACCAGCCGCCGGAGTTTTGCCAGCATGACGGTCGACGGGCGGAAGAGCGGCTTTCCCGACAGGCCGCCCGCTTCAGCCGCCTGCGGATCCCGCAATCCGTCACGGGCGAGGGTGGTGTTGGACACCGTCATGCCATCGATCCCGGCCGCAAGCGCAGTCTCGGCGATGGCGGCGAGCGCGGCATCGTCGAGATCGGGCGCGATCTTGAGAAGGAGCGGCACGCGCCGGCTCGCGGAATTACGCGCCTCGATGACGCGATCGAGCAGCGCGGCGAGGGCGGCGCGCTCCTGCAGGTCGCGAAGACCAGGCGTATTGGGCGAGGAAACGTTGACCACGAGATAGTCGGCGACATCGGAAAATCGCCGGACACCTTCGACATAGTCGGTGACGCGGTCGGCGCTGTCGCGGTTGGCTCCGAGATTGACGCCGACGATTCCGCCCTGGCGCCGCGCCGTGAGGCGTCGGTGCACCGCGATATGACCGTCATTGTTGAATCCCAGCCGGTTGACGATGGCTTCGTCGGCGGCGAGGCGGAACAGGCGCGGCCGCGGATTTCCGGCTTGCGGGCGGGGTGTGACAGTGCCGACCTCGACGAAGCCGAAGCCGAGGGCAAACAGGCCGTCGACGGCTTCGCCGTTCTTGTCAAAGCCGGCGGCTATGCCGAGCGGATTGGGGAACTGCAGCCCGAACAGTCGGCGGGACAGTCGCGGGTCGTTGGGCGCGTGGCGTGGGAGAACGCCCATCCACAACGCGCGAATGGCCAGGCGATGCGCCCGCTCGGGGTCGAGCGCGAAAAGGAGGGGCCGCAGGAACTCGTAGGTGCCGGTCATGGACCGGGCGCCGGGAAAACATGGCGCCCGTCACTGCCCAGCGGCAGCGGCTTCACCCACATCACCGCGGTGAGATCGAGGTCGCCATAGAGGTGGGGGAAGAGAGAACCGCCGCGCGAGGGCTCGTAGCGGAGGGGCGGGGTGAGCTTGTCCGTATCGACCGCGACCAGCACGAGATCGCCCTCGCCGGCGAAGTGTCGCGCAGCGGTCTCGGCAACCTGTTCCAGCGTCGAGAAATGGATGTAGCCGTCGGCAAGATCGATGGGCGAGCCGGCGAACACACCGCGCGCTTTGGCCGCGCGCCAGGCCGCCGCCTGACAGATCTTGTAGATCGTCGCCACGCTTACTCCTCCCGGCGGGATGCCTGCCCGCCGCCCCCGCCGGAACTAAGCCCGCCGCGCCTTGAACGCCTCGGTCGCGGAAACCAGTTCGTGCACGATGCCCGGCTCGCTCATGGCATGCCCGCTGTCCGGGACGATGCGAAGATCGGCTTCCGGCCAGGCGCGGTGCAGGTCCCAGGCGATGGCCACCGGCGTGCAGAGATCGTAGCGGCCGTGAACGATCACACCGGGAATGTTCTTCAGCCGGCCGGCGTCGGCGAGAAGCTGATCGTCGGCGCGGAAGAAACCAGCGTTCTGGAAATAGTGGCATTCGATCCGGGCGAAAGCGATCGCATAATGCGGCTGGCCGAAAGCCTGCACGCGCGCCGGATCTGGGAGAAGCGAGAGCGCCGAGCCCTCCCACATGCTCCACGCGCGCGCCGCCTGGAGTTGCGCCGCCTGGTCCGCTCCGGTGAGCCGGCGGTGGTAGGCGCCGATCAGGTCGCCGCGCTCCGGCTCGGGGATCGGCGCGAGAAAGGCTTCCCACGCTTCCGGCAGCAGGTACGACGCACCTTCCTGGTAAAACCACAGAAGCTCCTTCCGGCGCAGCGTGAAGATTCCGCGGAGCACCAGTTCGCTGACCCGTTCCGGATGGGTTTCGGCATAGGCGAGCCCGAGGCATGATCCCCACGAACCGCCGAAGACCTGCCAGCGTTCAATAGCGAGGCGCCTTCGGATCGCTTCGATGTCGCTGACCAGGTCCCAGGTCGTGTTCTCCTCGAGACTCGCATGCGGCGTCGAGCGACCGCAGCCCCGCTGATCGAAGACGACGATGCGATATATCGCCGGATCGTGAAACCGCGACATGGTTGGGTTCGAGCCGGCGCCTGGACCGCCGTGCAGGAGCACGACAGGCTTGCCGGAGCGGTTGCCGTATTCCGCCACGTGAATCTCGTGCAGGGTTGAGACCCTCAGGCGATGGACCGCGTAAGGCTCGATCGGCGGAAACAGCATGCGTCGCGATTCACTCATCATCCCGCTTTCATATTCGATTGGAGCGATCAGGTGGGACTGTCGCCGCCGGCGACTGCCTCCCGGCCCGGTCTGCGGATGGCGTCGACCAGATTGTCACGCGCACTGTCGGGCGGCGCCGTCGCCATGCTGACGCCGATCGTGACCAGGAAGCCGATCGGCAAACCATAGATCGCCGCCGCCATCGCCGGCACGCCGCCGCCGAGGCTCGGGAACCCGGCCGGCGGCGCGCCGCGGAGCGTGGTCACCACGGCGTAGTAGGCAGCGATAGTCAGTCCGGCGATCATTCCGGCGAGAGCTCCGGTGGCGTTTGCCCGCCGCCACCAGATACCGAGGACAAGCGCCGGAAAGAAGGCGGACGCGGCGATCGCCGGCGCCAGCAGGGCGACGGAAATCCAGGTGCCCGGGCCCCTTGCCGCCAGCCACCCCGCCAGGGAGACCACGACCAGAAGGACCAGCCGCGCCAGGATCAGCCGTCGCCCGGCCGGTGCTTTCGGGGCGATGAGTCGCCCGTAGAGATCGTGACCTATGGAGTTGGCGATGGACACGGCAAGCGCGCCTGCCGCGGCCAGCGTCGCGGCGAGCGCCCCGGCCGCGATCAGCGCGGTGAGCACGTAGGGCAGGTTGGTGATGTCCGCGAAACCGAGGACGACCAGGTCGGTGCTGATGGCGATGTCTCCGGGGCCGACCAGGCCTTTCGCGCCGAGGCTGGCCGTGCAGGCGGCGGTCACGGCGTCGACGTTGGTCGCCTCCACGCCGCAGATCCGGACCAGGCCCTGCTTGCCGTACGAGAACACCCAGTCGGGCAGGCTGCCGATGTCGGTCGCTACGAGATCGCGATAGAGCGACAGCTTTGCGAAGGCGGCGTAGGCCGGAGCGGTAAGCACGACGGCGATGACGACCACCAGCGACCACCCGATGCTGCGACGCGCGCCTCCGGTCCCGAAGCTGACGGCGCTCCGCACCAGGATGTGGGGCAGGGAGGCGGTGCCCGCCGCGATGGTGACGGCAAGCGCCACCAGGTTGACCCCGCCGAGGCGAGGGAGGGGGAGGAGATGCCCCGCGATGCTGGCGAACGCGCCGCCCGCGTCGGCTGCTTCCCTCAGGGCATAGCCGTAGGTGAACTGCGCAAGGGGCACGTCGTATTCGCGGAGTGCGACCATGGCGCCGGGAACGAGAAGCGCGAGGAGGAAGACGACGGCCTGCGCCCCGGCCACAAGCACCAGGCCACGCATGCCACCAAAAACCCCGGCGAGAACGATCATGACCGCCGCGGCGGAAATCGCGATCGACGCCCGCGTCCCCAGAAAGAAATTGGCGATGGTAGCTGCCGCCGATAGTGCCGCGACGAGGGCGACCGCCCCGATGAGAATCAGAACCAGCAGTGCAAGGGCGCGGATGGCTTCGCCGCCAAATCGAAGAGCGAGGAAATCGGGAAGGGTGACCGCTCCCGACTTGCGGAAATAGGGGGCGATGAGCACTGCGATCAGCACCAGGCCGGTCACCCACCCGAGGCTGAGGGCGAGGGCGCCCCGGTCATCGTCGAACCATGCCCCGGCAAGGCCGGCGAACCCGCCGGCCGACAGCAGGGCGACGCCGGTGCCGAGGCCGTTGAAGACGGCCGGAATCGAGCGGTCGGCGGCGAAAAAGCCGGCTTCGCTGAGGGTAGCTCCGCCGATGCCGAGCGTGGCGTACACGGCCAGTGAAACGAAAACGACAAGGATCAGAATCGCCGGAGCGGGCAGCCCGAGCAGGGCAACCACCGCGACGCCCAGCACGAAAAACGCAAACGCTCCAGCGAACACGCCGAATGCCTTTCCGATCCTTCGGCCGGCCGTGCGTTCGCGCAGCGTCATCGGTATCAGTCCTCGGAGTAGCCGTGCCGGCGGTCGATGTCGTCCTGCCGCGCGAAGAACCGGAAGAGGAGGAGCGCCAGAGCTACAGGCAGGCCCGCCGCCGCCAGCAGCCCGCCAAGTGGAAAGTCCAGGAACCATTCGCCGTCGAGAGCCGGGGCGAGAATGAGCGCGAGGCAAATCAGGAATCCGGCGCCGCCAAGAACGGAAAGCGCCAGCCAGCGCGTGCGCCGCCACCAGGACCGTTGAGTCTCGTCAGCCATCGCCGCCTCCGATTCGCCGCCTGAGAATTGCACGCCCGTCGCGCTTCGCCCAAGCAGCGGAAGGCGGCTTACCATCCACGTTGCCTCGGGCATGGATCAAGGTTACGGATTCGTCGCCGGCGGCGGGTCGGCCGGTCACAAATGACCGCGGACGTTAAGGGAGGCGACGGAATGCTTAAGGAGTTCAGGGAATTCGCGCTGCGCGGCAACCTCGTCGATCTGGCGATCGGCTTCATTATCGGCGCCGCGTTCAGCGGCCTTGTTACCTCGCTGGTCAACGACATCATCATGCCGATCATCGGCCTCATCACCGGCGGTTTCGATTTTTCGAATCTCTATCTTCAACTCTCCGGACCGCACGCGGCGACACTCGAGGAGGCGCGAAAAGCCGGAGCGACCATCGCTTACGGCAACTTCATCACCCTGGTGATCAACTTCATCATCGTTGCCTGGGTACTCTTCATGATCGTCAAGGCCATGAACCGGTTGAAGCGCCAGGCGCCGCCTGCGCCGGCCACGCCGCCGCCGCCGCCGCGTCAGGAGATCCTGCTTCAGGAAATTCGCGACCTTCTCGCCAAGCGCGCCTGATCCGGTCCATTTCGTCCTCACGGGTCCTCGGAGCCGCCTGCGAGCGGCTCCGAAGATCACCCTGGCAAGCGCTTGCGGGCCCGGATCTTCCCCCGCAGTCGGGGTTTTTTGCGCGCCAGAGACCTGGAGCCAGCCGATGAACGAGGCAATCCTCGCCGCGATCCGACCGGAAGCACGCGATGCGCCTGAAAGCGGCATCGTTGAGGTCTTCAACTACGGACGCAACCGTCCCGGGCTGATTCCTCTCTGGGCGGGCGAGGGCGATCTTCCGACGCCGGCCTTCATCGCCGATGCCGCGGCGAAATCGCTGGCCGCGGGCGAGACCTTTTACACCTATCAGCGTGGTCTTCCCGGCTTGCGCGAGGCGTTGGCGCGGTATCATCAGCGCGTCTTTGACAAGTCGCTGCCGGCGGAGCGGTTCCTCGTCACCGGCTCCGGCATGCATGCGATCCAGCTTGCCGTACGGCTGACGGCGGGTACCGGCGACGAGGTGGTGGTCCCGACACCGACCTGGCCGAATATCACGGCGACGGTAACGGTCGCCGGCGCGACGGTGGCACCCGTGGCCATGCGCCTCGGCAACGCGGGCTGGCGGCTCGATCTCGATCAGCTCTTCGCCGCCGTCAATGAACGGACTCGCGCCCTTTTCATCAACTCGCCCTGCAATCCGACCGGGTGGACCGCAACCCGGGACGAGCTCCTTGCGATTCTGGCTTTCGCGCGCGCACGCGGCATCTGGATCATCGCCGACGAGGTCTATCACCGCTTTTACTACGATGGCGCGCGCTCACCTTCGTTCTATGACGTCGCCGACCCGGAGGATCGCCTCCTCTACGTCAACACGTTTTCGAAGAACTGGGCGATGACCGGCTGGCGCATCGGCTGGCTATCGGCGCCGACGATCCTCGGACAGGCGATCGAGAATCTCATCCAGTATTCGACTTCGGGAACCGCCGCCTTCATGCAGCGGGCGGCGATCGTGGCCCTCGACCAGGGCGACGATTTCATTCGCCTGCAGGTCGAGCGCGCCCGGCAAGGCCGCGACATCGTCGCTGCCGGCCTGCGTTCAACCGGGTGCGTGCGCTTTGCCGAGCCCGCGGGGGCGTTCTACATGTTCTTCGCCGTGGACGGAGAGGCGGACACCCGCCGGCTTGCCTTCAGGCTCGTCGATGAGGCCAACATCGGCCTGGCGCCGGGCGATGCCTTTGGCGAAGCCGGCCGCGGCTACATGCGGCTCTGCTTCCTGCGCAGCCCGGCGCAGATGGCCGAAGCGACCGGGCGACTGGTGAACTGGCTGAAGCGCCAGGCCTAGCCTCCGGCGGGCGGGAACACGGCGAGGCGGGCATTGCCGCTGGCGGCGACCCGCGGCTCCTCCGCCGCCTTTCCGCCAAACAGCGGCAGGCCCAGGCGGGTCCACACGTCGGCAAGCGCACCGGCAAGGCCGTTTATGAGAGCGGGAGTGTGGAACGGCGTCGGTGTGATGCGCAGGCGCTCCGAGCCGCGCGGCACGGTCGGGTAGTTGATCGGCTGGATATAAATGCCGTGGTCCTCGAGGAGCAGGTCGCTCGCCTGCTTGCAGAGGTCGGCATCGCCGACGGCGATCGGAACTATGTGCGTGGCGGTCGGCATCACCGGCAGGCCGGCGGCAAAGAGGGCGGTCTTGGTGGCGGTGACGGCGGCGCGCTGGGCGTCCCGCTCGGCCGACGAGGTCTTCAGGTGACGAATGGCGGTGACCGCAGCCGCGGCAATACCCGGCGGCAGCGCAGTGGTGAAGATGAAGCCGGGCGCGTACGAGCGGATCGTGTCGACGACGACCCGGCTCGCGGCGACATATCCGCCGAGCGTGCCGAACGCCTTGGCTAGCGTTCCCTCGATCACGTCGATCCTGTCCATGACGCTGTCGCGCTCGGCGATGCCGCCGCCGCGCGGGCCGTACATGCCGACCGCGTGCACCTCGTCGAGATAGGTCATGGCGCCGTATTGCTGGGCGAGGTCCGCGATCTGGCCGATCGGCGCAATGTCGCCGTCCATCGAATAGACCGACTCGAACACGATCAGTTTCGGCCGTGAGCGCGACAGCGATTTGAGCAGCGTCTCCAGATGCTCGAGATCGTTGTGGCGGAAGATCATCTTCTGCGCGCCCGAGCGCCGCACGCCTTCGATCATGGAAGCGTGGTTCAATTCATCCGAGAGGATGACGCAATCGGGCAGCATCTTGGCGATGGTCGAAATCGCCGCCTCGTTGGACACGAATCCGGATGTGAAGACCAGCGCGGCTTCCTTGCCGTGCAGATCCGCCAGTTCGGCTTCCAGCGTGACCAGGGGATGATTCGTGCCCGAAATGTTGCGGGTGCCACCGGCCCCGACGCCCATCCTGGCAGCGGCCTCGGTCATGGCCGACACCAGCTTTTCGCTCTGGCCCATGCCGAGGTAATCGTTCGAGCACCACACGACGATCTCGCGCGTGCCTTTGTCCGAGCGCCAGAGCGCCACCGGAAAGCGGCCGGCCACTCGCTCGAGGTCGGCGAAGACCCGGTAGCGCTTTTCCACGTGAAGCGCCGCGATCGCCTCGGCGAAGATCGACTGATAATCCATCGAAGGCCTGCTGTTTAGAATGAGTACACGATAGGGGGATGGGTGCGCTAAGTCCATTGGCACTTTGCCGCGCAGCCCGCCCGGCAATCTTGACCTGGATCAAGAAAGTTAGCCGCCCTTTCCGGCTCGCCAGCCTCTCGCGGATAAGTTGAGATTGGGTTGCGGCTATCCCTTGCCGGCAGGGTTCGGTGTCCTTGTTTCGGAACATCGCCCGGCCTGGACCGCTCACGCCTGACATTCAACCAATCGGTTGACTTTTCAAGCGCCGGGTTTAAGTTCAACCACATGGTTGAATTACAGGCACATCAGCTGGACACGGTGTTTCACGCCCTCGGCGACCCTACCCGCCGGCGGATGCTGCGCGCGCTGGCCGGCGGCGAACGCACGGTGGGGCAGCTTGCCGAGCCCTTCTCGATGTCGCTGGCGGCCGCCTCCAAACACGTCAAGGCGCTGGAGAATGCCGGGCTGATCCAGCGCGAGGTGAGGGGCCGTATGCATGTGTGCCGCATCGACACCCGACCGCTGGCCGATGTCGACCGCTGGCTTGGTTTCTACAAGCGTTTCTGGACCGATCGCCTCGATGCCCTCGAGCGGTTCCTCCGCGAGGAGGATGCAAGCGCCCCGAAGGAAAGCCAATGAAAGGTTCGCGACCACGTATCGATGGCGAGGTAACCCGATGCAGGCCGCATCGCTCAATGCCGTCAGTTTCGAGCGCCACTGTCGAAAAGATTCGCGGCCACTGTCGAAATTGGCCGCGCTCGAACGACGATAGGTGAGAAAGAACTGCACCCGGCCGGAAAGGCCGACGAACAATCCATCCCATAACTGAACGGAGCTCGGAGAAATGCGCCTTCACTACCGCTGGGTGATCGTGGCAGCCGGTGGCCTGCTTGGCTGCGTTGCGATCGGGGCGATGTTTTCATTGCCGGTCTTTCTCCTGCCCATCTCGCGGGACACCGGATGGTCCGTGACCGGCGTTTCCAGCGCCATGACGATCGGATTCCTCGCCATGGCGTTGGGAAGCATGGCCTGGGGGACCCTGTCGGATCGCTGGGGGCCCCGCCCGGTCCTCCTTCTCGGATCGGCCGTCCTCGCGGCCGCGCTGGCCCTCGCCAGTCGTGCGACATCGCTCATCGAGTTTCAACTCGTCTTCGGGCTCGCCGTAGGTGGCGCGGCGGCCGCGATCTTTGCGCCGATGATGGCTTGCGTGACGGGCTGGTTCGACACGCATCGCAGCCTCGCCGTCTCCCTGGTATCCGCCGGCATGGGAATGGCGCCGATGACCATGTCGCCCCTCGCGGCGTGGCTCGTCTCGATTCACGACTGGCGAACGTCTCTACTGATCATTGCCGGCGTTGCGGCGGCCGTGATGATCCCTGTCGCATTCCTGGTGCGCCGGCCGCCGGCTCTCGAAGGCGGGAGCGATACCGCATCGCCCGGTGATGACCTGCAATCCGCGATGTCCGTCGGACAGGCAATCAGATCGCCGCAGTTCATCATTCTGGCGCTGACGAACTTCTTCTGCTGCGCCACCCACTCGGGCCCGATCTTCCACACGGTCAGCTACGCCATAACCTGCGGCATCCCGATGATTGCTGCGGTTTCGATCTACAGCATTGAAGGCCTGGCCGGCATGGGCGGTCGGGTCGCCTTCGGTTTTCTTGGCGACCGGTTCGGCGCCAAGCACATCCTGGTCCTGGGTCTGCTCGTGCAGGCCTTCGGTGCCCTGGCCTATGTCTTCGTCGGCGATCTTGCCGGGTTCTACTCGGTCGCGGCGCTGTTCGGCTTCATCTATGCCGGCGTGATGCCGCTCTATGCCGTGCTTGCGCGCGAGAATTTCCCGCTGCGCATGATGGGGGCGGTCATAGGTGGAACCGCCATGGCTGGCAGTCTCGGCATGGCAGCCGGCCCATTGGCCGGGGGTCTGATCTACGACACCTTTGCCAGCTACAGTTGGCTCTATATCGGGTCGTGGGCCATGGGGATCGGCGCCTTCCTGATCGCGCTGACCTTCAAGCCCTTCGCGAAGGCTCAACCCGTGCTGGTTCCGGCCGGGCATTGACCTGCCCGCCGGCATGGCGACGGTAAGCGGACACGTCCCCCATATGGGCGGCAATGGAGCAACGCGCCCCGGCGCGCTGCTCCGGTCTTTCGGACAAGCGCTCTTGGCAAGGAGGCAAGCGCGCCCAGTGGGCCGTGTTCAGCCTCTCGTCTACCCCGTGTAGGACACGCCGCGATAGCGCATGCCGATCTGCACCGCGCCGACGATCAGGCGCGACAGAATTTCCATGTCGACCGGCATGTGCGGCCGCCAGACGTCGAGTAGCAGCGCTATGCGCGGCTCGTCGGCGTTGTTCATCACCTCATGCGGGAAGGTATCGTCCCAGAGCAGCGTCTCGCCGTCGCTGATCCTGTATTCGTGGTCGTCGATCATCATGATGGTGGCCGGGCGGCCGCCTGGCTCCCGTGGAATCTGCAAACCGAGGTGGAAGCGCATGATGCCGCGGAACGGCCCGCGATGCCGCGGGATGTGCTTGCGCGGAGCAAGGAACGAGATCGTTGCCGACTTGACCTCGGGACATTCATCGAGAAGGCGGGCAAGCGTCGGCATCCTCGCGATATTCTCCGGCACGCCTACGCCGTAGGCTTTCAGGATGAACATCCGCCAGTCCTTGCCGTCGTTCGCGGAGATGTCGGCCTGCTCGGGCATGATGTCGTGGAAGCGCGGCATGCGATCGAGGCGGACTGCGATGGCTTCGTCGCGAATCTTCTTCCATGCGGCGGCGAACTTGGTCGAATTCGGAAAGTCGCGCTCCGTATCGAGGACCGCGGGCGCATCTATCCGCTTCTCGTAGATCTTTCTGACGACGCTCGACGCCCTGTCATAAAAGGTTGTCATGCTTGGCTCCCCGGCTGGCTACCCGTCCCGGCAGCCCGATTCTGGCATAATAACCAGACGCGGTGCCGGTGGGACAGGGCTGTTCTTCGCGTGCCGCCCACCCGGCAACCTCCCCGAAGCGCCGAAACCCTCCCCTGCCGCAGGCATGAACAAATCGCCTCATGGTTCAGGCGGATTGGCGGGAAGTCCTTCAGGAGGCTTCAACTCCCGGGTGTTATCGTCGAAAATGTCCAGCTGGATCTTCCTTGGGATCTTCAACGCCGTCGTGGCGGATCTCAGCACCAATCACGGGGCCTGCACGCGCTCGGCCTTCAGCGTGGCGCGCCAGGTGCTCTCGGCGGTCGGACTGGCCTGACATCCTCGATTTGCGGCCGGGCCGTCAACAACAGACCCCAGTTCGTTTTTCTTCCGATGAAGCTACCGCTCGAAACGAGAGGGGCCGGGAGCTGGCTCGGCCGGCCTCTCGCAGCGGTTCCGCGGCTAGTAGTCCCGGTACTTGGGAACGCCGTGGCTGAGCAGGTAACGGCAATCCGCCTTTTCCTGCTTGGTCATGTGCTTGACGATCCGGGGCGTCGTGCACTGCGATTGCTGTCCCGCATAGGGAAAGATGTCATCGAGGTCGGGGAAATTGCCGTTCCCGGAATTCATGGGGGCAGCGGACGCCGTGCTCGCGATGAGTCCGAAGGTCACGGCCGCGAGCGCTAAAGTCACACCCTTCATGTCTGTCTCCAAACGTAGTGAGTCGCTTGGCGAGAATAACGGTCTCCGCCGTCCCGGGTTCCCGGGCGGGTTCCAATGGGATGAGGCTGTCTCGCCAAGTCGTGCCCAGGCTCCGAAGGTGCCCGACAGTAGTCCCTTCAGGCCGAGAGCATCAGTCCCTTCAGGCGGAGATCATCGCCGGCGACCTGGCTGGGGATGCCAAGGCCTCGAGCAGGGCGGTGACTTCGTGTGGCACCACTGGCTTTGAAAACAGGAAGCCTTGAAACTCGTGGCAACCCGCGGCCCGAAGTATGGTTGCCTCTTCCTCCGTTTCGATGCCCTCCGCCACAACCGTAAGGCTGAGTGCATTGGCGAACGCGATGGTCGCCTGGACAAGCCTCTGGGCACTGTCGTCCGTGAGTATGTTCAGGAGCAGGGAACGGTCGAGCTTGAGTATGTCGAACTTGAACCGGCGCAGATAGCCGATACTCGAGAAACCTGTTCCAAAGTCGTCCAGAGCAACTGACAGCCCGGTGGCCCGCAACGCATCGATCATCGCGCGGGCAGATTCGGTTTGGTTCATGAAATAGGTTTCGGTTACTTCCAGGACCAGCCGGCTTGCCGGAAAGCCGGTCTCGCGCAAGGCGCCGGCCACCGTCTCTTTGAAATTCGGGTTCCTGAACTGAGCCGGGGACACGTTGACCGACAGCGAGATGTCTTTCCAGGCCAATGCCTCGTGACATGCCTCGCGCAGGACCCAAGCGCCCAGCTCCTCGATGAGGCCTGACTCTTCCGCAATTGGAATGAAAGCAGATGGAGGCATTGGACCCGAGCCGGGACGATCCCAGCGCAACAGAGCTTCGACGGCGACAATCCGCCGGGAGCCAGCCGTGAAGATCGGCTGATAGACGAGCATCAGATCGTTCTGCTTGATCGCGCGTCGAAGATCATTGGCAACGGCAATCCGCTCATGACGGACGGCGTCGATGACCGCTTCGTAAGTGAAAGAACGATTCGGTCCCTCCTTCTTCGCGCGGTACATCGCGACGTCGGCACGCCTGAGCAATTCGTCGGGTGGAATGTCGGCCGCATCGGCGGTCGCCTGGCCAACGCTCGTGCCGACGACGACCGCGCGACCGTCCAGGTCGAAAGGCTCCCTCAGACTCTCGATGGCACGATGGCAGAAGGCGTCCGCGATTTCTTCCGCGCGTTCTCCCGTGAACAGGACGACGAATTCGTCGCCGGCCATTGGAGGCCTTCAAGGTCGCCGATGCCATTGTCAGAAGGCTCCGATTCGTCGCCATCGGGTTCGCGGCCGTCGAATTCATGTTCAAGGTCGCCATCCTGACCAAATCCGTCGCAGAGGTTTGATTGAGCAAACCCCTGATCACGAACCTGAGCCTGGGACGGGTACACAGGGGTGCCGTCGACCATCGCCCGGCCGATCGTGCCGTTCTCCCAACCCAAGGATGGCTCCTCGTCTTGGCCGTCCTCATCGTCTTCGCTGGCGTCGCCGTCGAGGTCCTCCCGATTGCCGGCTGCCCAGCGCACCTGAGACCCGCTGCGATCGGTATGGAACCGCCCGCCCCAGATGTACTCGGGACAGTCGTACGTCTGCCCAACAGGCGTCCGGACGGTCTCAGGAGAGCCCAGGCTGGGCTCATGGTCCGCTTCGTCGAGTTCGCAGTCGTTGAGGGGGGTTCCGGTCGGCGCGCAGCCGCGGCGGGCCTCCATCTCAGCCCACCCTAGCGATGGTTCGGCTTCTCCGTCCTGGCCGGCCTCGCCGTCGATCTGGTCGACCAGGTCGATCAGCCGCTCGATTTGGGCTTCGGCTTCGGCGCGAAGGCGGGCGAGGGTGGCCAGAGAACTGTCAACGGTCGAGGACAGTTTTCGGGAAACCGGTTTGTTCAAGTGACCGGTTAACGGTCCCGTCGAAATACCGTTTCTTGAGCGCCGATGGCGCGGGCGCGCCTCGGGTGTGTCGCGTTGTAGGGACATGGCCTCACTCTGGAAAGGGCTTCTGACAGCCCGCGCGGCCTACAGGACCGCAGCCGGGGGGTCAGAACCTGCCAGAGCGACAGGTCGAACGCTTTTAAGGGGTTGCCCCCTCTGGACAGCACGCCCGCCCCCGGCCACAATCGTGGTCGGAGTGGCGCGACCGCCAAGTCGCGTCCAGTTCAAGTCGCAAAGTCTACGACTTGATATTCAGCGGTTCACCGATGCCAATCGGCACACCGCCTAGCTCTAGTCCGGGTTCTGACACCCACGGACAGGTTGAACCGCTTCGCACGATTTGACAAGCGCGCGCCCTCGCAAGGGGCGCTTGCGCCCGGGGGTCGTTTGGCAGACGATCTGCCGACGGCCGCGTTTCCTTGGCGGCGCCACGGTTTGGCAACGGTTCCGATGTCACCCCTCGAAGAAACTCTGTCTCAGAGCCGATCCGGGAAGTTTGGATTCATGACGAAGGGTTTGCGGCGAGCCGCCTGAGCATGATGCGGATCATGGCGAGGCGGACGAAGGCGATGGTGGTGCGCGCATAGCGCTCGAAGTCTTTGGCGAGACGACGA
>JBBQGL010000086.1:0-17213 GCA_038323025.1 Hyphomicrobiales bacterium | reverse complement strand
GACGATCACCGCCTCGCCGGCGTTCAGCACCGTCTGGTCGCAGCCAGCCAGCGTCTCGACCGTTCCGTCGAGACGGCGGACGCGCGTCAGGCCGAGCCCGCCTGGCGCGCCGCCCATCAGGCCGTGCGGCGGCACGGTGCGATGCGACGACAGGATGGCGCAATCCATCTCGGCGAGGAAGCGGAGCGTGCGCTCGGTGCCGCCGCCCGCCGACCATCTGCCGCGCCCGCCCGAACCTTCGCGCACATGGAAATCCTCGAGGAGCACCGGGAAGCGCATCTCCAGCACCTCAGGGTCGGTCAGGCGCGAATTGGTCATGTGGGTGTGGACGGCATCGGTTCCGTCGAAGCCGGTGCCGTCGTTCATCACGCCCGCGGGGGCTCCCGAGCAGAGCGTCTCGTAATACTGGTAGGTGTCGTTGCCGAAGGTGAGGTTGTTCATAGAGCCCTGCGCCGAGGCGAGCGCGCCGAGCGCGCCGAACAGGCAGTCGGTGACGTGCTGGCTGGTCTCGACATTGCCCGCGACCACGGCGCGGGGATATTGCGGCGAGAGGATCGAGTTTTCCGGGATGACGATCTCGATCGGCTCGAGGCAGCCGGCGTTCATCGGGATGTTGTCCTCGACCATGACACGGAAGACATAGAGCACGGCCGCGCGGGTAACCGGGGCAGGGGCGTTGAAGTTGTTCGGCCTGGCGGGACTGGTGCCGGTGAAATCCACCCTGGCCGAGCGCTTCTCCCGGTCGACGGTGACCTTCACCCTGATCACCGAACCCTGGTCGGTCTCGACCGCGAACTCCGAATCCTTCAGCCGCTCGATGACTCGGCGGACGCTCTCCGCGGCGTTGTCGCGGACGTGGCGCATGTACGCCTGCACGACAGCCAGCCCGAACTCGCGCACCATCTTGCGGATTTCGGCGACGCCCTTCTCGTTGGCGGCGATCTGGGCCTTCAGGTCGGCGACGTTCTGCACCGGGTTGCGGCAGGGGTACGGGTGGCTGGTCAGCAGGTCGACCAGCTCCGCCTCGCGGAAGCGCCCGCGCTCCACCAGCCTGAAATTGTCGATGAGCACGCCTTCCTCGTCGACGGTGGTCGCCCGCGGCGTCATCGAGCCGGGGGCGGTTCCGCCGACATCCGCGTGGTGGCCGCGCGAGGCGAGCCAGAACAGGATCCGCTTTTCCGACGGGTCGAAGACGGGCGTCACCACCGTGATGTCCGGCAGGTGGGTGCCGCCGTTGTAGGGCGCGTTGAGCGCGTAGACGTCGCCCGGCGCGATGTCCGGGTTTAACCGCCGGACGATGTCGACCGAGCGGTCCATCGAGCCGAGGTGGACCGGCATGTGGGGAGCGTTCGCGACCAGCGCGCCGGTCTGGTCGAAAAGCGCGCAGGAGAAGTCGAGCCGTTCCTTGATATTCACCGAGTAGGCGGTGTTCTGCAGCGTCACGCCCATCTGCTCGGCGATCGACATGAAGAGGTTGTTGAACACCTCCAGCATCACCGGGTCGGCATCGGTGCCGATGGCGTGGCCCTTGCTGCGCTCGGTCGTGCGCGTGAGGAGGACGTGATCGCGGGCGGTGATATCGGCCGACCAGCCGGGTTCCACCACGACGGTCTGGTGCGGTTCTATGACCAGCGCCGGCCCGGCGATCCGCTGGCCCGGCAGGAGGTCCGCGCGGATGTACACGCCGGTCTCGCGCCAGTCGCCGGCGAAGAAGATACGCGTGGTTGACGCGGGGCGCGGAGCCTCGCGGACGAGTGGCCGTTCGACCTCGTCGATTTTTGCACCGCCGCCGATCGCCTCAACCGAGACCGCCGCCAGCACCAGCCCCTTGCTGTCGTCGATGAAGCCGAACTGGGCCTTGTGGATTGCCTCGAAGGCAGCTTTCATGCGGGCGAATTCAGCCGCGCCCCGATCGGCAAGACGGGGCTGCGCCTGTCCGCCATCCGACGCGAAGGCCGGAACGTCGAGGCCGGTGTCCGTACCGGCGTAGCGGATGTGCGCCGTGACCTCGATCCGGGCTTCGCCGGCGGCGACCCCCTGTCCGAGGATTTCGCCGAGCGCGGCATCGCCCAGCCGCCGGCCGACCTCGTCGATCCGGCCGAGCGCGGCCGCGGAGAATGGAACCTCCAGCGCCTGTTGCCGCGTCGCCTGGATGGACGCGAGGCCCATGCCGTAGGCCGACAAGACGCCGGAGAGCGGGTGGATCAGCACGGTCTTCATGCCGAGGGTATCGGCGACCAGGCATGCGTGCTGTCCGCCGGCGCCGCCGAAGCAGTTCAGTGCATAGTCGGTGACGTCATAGCCGCGCTGCACCGAGATTTTCTTGATGGCATTCGCCATGTTCTCGACGGCGACGCGGATGAAGCCGTCGGCGATCGCCTCGGGGCTGCGTCCGTCGCCGACCTCGGCGGCGATCTCGGCAAAGCGCCGGCGCACGACATCGGCGTCGAGCGCCTGGTTGCGGCGCTCCCCGAATATCTTCGGAAAATGTTCGGGCAGGAGCTTGCCGACCATGACGTTGGCGTCGGTGACCGTCAGCGGCCCGCCGCGCCGGTAGCACGCCGGGCCGGGATTGGCGCCCGCCGATTGCGGGCCGACGCGGAAGCGCCCGGCCTCGTAGAAGAGGATCGAGCCGCCGCCGGCTGCAACGGTATGGATGCGCATCATCGGCGCGCGCATGCGGACGCCCGCTACCTCCGTCTCGAAGGCGCGCTCGTAGGTGCCGTCATAGTGGGAGACGTCGGTCGAGGTGCCGCCCATGTCGAAGCCGATCACCCTGCCAAAGCCGGCGAGCCGCGCCGTTTCCACGGCGGCGACGACGCCCCCGGCCGGGCCGGAAAGGATGGCGTCCTTGCCCTGGAACAGTTCCGCGGCGGTCAGCCCCCCCGACGACTGCATGAACATGAGGCGAGGGGCGGCCTTTCCCCTCCCTTGAAAAGGGAGGGTCGGATTGCGTTCACGCGATCCGGGGAGGGATCGGTCCCCCTCCCGGTCGGCTGCGCCGACCGACCTCCCCCTTGCAGGGGGAGGGGGAGAGCCTGCCAAATCAACCGCGACCTGGCCGACGTATCGCCTGAGGATCGGCGACAGGTAGGCATCGACCACGGTGGTGTCGCCGCGGCCGACCAGTTTCACCAGCGGCGAGACTTCATGGCTGACCGAGACCTGGGGGAAGCCCAGCTCACGCGCGAGGGCGGCGACCTGGCGCTCGTGCGCCGGAAAGGCCCAGGCATGCATGAAGACGATGGCGACCGAACGGATGCCGGCTACCCAGGCGGCATCGAGGTCGCGGCGCACGGCGTCGAGATCGGGCGCTATCTCGACATTGCCATCGGCGCGGACGCGCTCCGCGACTTCGGCGACGCGCTCGTAGAGCATCTCCGGCTTGACGATCTTCTTGGCGAAGATGTCGGGCCGGGCCTGGTAGCCGATGCGGAGCGCGTCGCGGAAACCGCGGGTGATGAGGAGGAGCGTGCGGTCGCCCTTCCGCTCGAGGAGGGCGTTGGTGGCGACCGTGGTGCCCATCTTCACCGCGCCGATACGCCCGGCCGGGATGGGCTCGCCCGGCGACAGGCCCATCAGCCGGCGGATGCCGGCCACCGCCGCGTCGCGATAGGCGGTAGCGTCCTCGGAGAGGAGCTTGTCCACCACGATCCGGCCCGCGGGATCCCGCGCCACGATGTCGGTGAATGTCCCGCCGCGGTCGATCCAGAAATCCCAGGTGCCGGAGCCTTCGCGCGCCATCGTTCGTCCCGCCGCAATTCTTCCTCAACAACCATGTACCGGGCCGCGGCTCAAGCGGGATACCGGCAGGAACTCCCGCCACTAGGTTTCCGCGGCCGGGCTGGTTAGGTTCACGGCTTGATCTGGAGGGATTCGATGCGCGGAATGGCGCTGTGCGCGGCAATGCTGGCCGGGCTGATGGCAACCAACGGCTCGGCGCTTGCGGTCTGCCAGGGTACAACCGTGCTCTACCAGGACACCTTCGACAAGCTGCAGCCGACCTGGGGCGAGCCGCGCGACGCCCTCAACGTCGCCAACGGCCAGCTGGTGGTCACGCCTGGCGTTGGCAAGGTGTTCTGGGTCGCCAATACCGCCAATTTCTACGACGACATCGACATGTGCGTGAGCATGACCACGGTCACCGGCGTCGACCCGGAAGCGGCGAAAGCCGGTGTCGTCTTCTGGTACGTCGACGTCAACAATTTCTACGTCTTCGAGCTGGCGCCGAACGGCAAGGCCTCTGTCTGGCGCCGCCAGCGCGGCCGCTGGCTGAAGCAGGTCGATTGGCAGGATGCCAAGGGTGCCAACCAGGGCGACGGCGCGATCAACGAGCTGCGCGTGACCACCATCGGCGGCCAGGCGAATTTCTACGTCAACGACGAGCCGTTCAAGGATCTTGCCGGCTCGCCGCCCGACAACGGGCAGGAAATCGGCGTCTTCGCCGCCTCGCCGGACAGCGGGGCGGCGACCTACTCGTTCGACAACCTCAAGGTCACCAAGCCGTAGGGCCGCCCGGACCGCTTCGGTTGTTCATCCATACCGGCCAAGGCTCTTGTCTTGCCGGCCCGGATTGTCGAATAAAGGACACCTTCAGCCAAAGGGAGACACGTCATGCAGGGATTGAGACTGGGAATAAGCGCGCTGGCGTTGGCCTTGATGACCGGCATCGGCGCCGCAGGCGCCGCCGACGCTGGCAAGGTCCTGTTCCAGGACAATTTCGACACCCTCGACCCGACCTGGGGCCAGGCGACCAACGAGATCAGCGTCGAGAACCATCAGATGGTGCTGAAGCCCGAAGCCAATTTCTCGCTTTGGGTGCCGAGCAACGCCGGTATCTATGACGATGTCGATCTCAGCGCCGATTTCACCGCGGTTGCCGCGGTCGATGCGGACAGCAGCTACGCCGGCCTGATCTTCTGGTATGCCGACGACGACAACTTCTACGCCTTCGAATACGACGCCAACGGCAAGTCCTCGGTCTGGCGGCGCCAGCGCGGACGCTGGCTGAAGCAGGTCTCGTGGCAGCCGGCCGATGGCGCCAAGCCGAACGACGGTGCAGTCAATACGCTGCGCGTGGTTACGATCGGCAACCAGGCGACGTTCTACATCAACGGCAGCAAGTTCTCATCGCTGAAGGGCACGCCGCCCGAGAACGGCCAGCAAATCGGCATGATCGCGTCATCGCCCGAGAAGGCGGTGGCGACCTACGCCATCGGTAACGTCAAGGTGCTGGAGCCGGCGAAGGATCAGCCGCCGGCGGACCAGCCGGCGGCCAACGATTCACAGTCGCCGACGACCAAGCCATAGGCCGACCCGGGCCATTCGCGAGCCAAACGGCCGGCGCCTCCGGAAGAACGCGGGGCGCCGGCTGTTCTTTTTTGAGCAGGCGGGCTGTCGACAGGTCGGGCTCGCATCGCGGGGGCGAGTAGGGCATACCGTCGCCCCGATGAGCATCGGGTCCACCCTTCGCGGCCTTCTCGACGACGGCGTCCAGGCGTTTGCCGCCGTGGCCGATCGCGTCGCTACCGTTTTTGCCGGCGATCCGGCCACGCGCCGCCAGGTCGCGTTCTCGGTCGCGTTGATCGCGCTGTCGGCCAAGATGGCCAAGGCGGACGGCGTGGTTACGGCCGATGAAGTCGCGGCCTTCCGTGTCGTTTTCGTCATGCCGCCGCGCGAGGAGCGCAACGTCGTCCGCCTCTTCAACCTCGCCAAGCGCGACATCGCCGGCTTCGAGTCCTATGCCGCCAGGATCGCCGGCCTCTACGGCGACGACCGTCAGGGGCTCGAGGACGTGATCGATGGCCTGTTCGCGATTGCCCGCGCCGACGGAGCGGTCCACGAGGCCGAGATGGCCTTCCTCGCGCGCGTCGCCGCTATCTTCGGTATCGGCGAGGACGCCTTCGAGGTGATCGCCGCGCGCCATGTCGTCGGCGCGGAGGGCGACCCGTACCTGATCCTCGGCATCGCGCGCTCGGCGGAGATGACGGAATTGCGCCGGCACTATCGCGCCCTTGTCGTCGAAAACCATCCCGACCGGCTGATCGCGCGCGGCTTGCCGCCGGAAGCGATCGCCATCGCCAACGACCGGCTGGCGGTGATCAACCGGGCGTGGGAGCGGATCGAGCGGGAGCGGCGCTGACCATGGCAACCGCGTTCCCAATCGAGCATTTCCCCTCACCGAATGAAGGACCGCGGGCCGAGGGCAAGCCCGTCGACATGCTCATCCTGCACTACACCGGCATGCAGACGGAGGAGCGTGCGCTGCGTTGGCTCTGCGATCCCGAATCCGCGGTCTCCTCCCACTACTTCGTCTTCGAGGACGGACGGATCGCCCGACTGGTCGACGAGGACCGTCGCGCCTGGCACGCGGGCAAGTCGTTCTGGGCGGGCGAGACCGACATCAACTCGCGGTCCATCGGCATCGAGATCGCCAATCCCGGACACGAGTTCGGGTATCGCGATTTCCCCGACGTTCAGATCGACGCGGTGGTTGCCTTGTGCGGCGACATCGTCCGGCGCCGGCGGATTCCCGCCGAGCGCGTGCTCGCCCATTCCGACGTGGCGCCGGCGCGGAAGGAAGATCCGGGCGAGCGCTTTCCCTGGCCGCGCCTGCATGAAGCCGGCATCGGTCTCTGGGTGCCGCCGGCAGCGATCGTCCCGGGACCGTTCCTGCAGATCGGCGACCATGGCGCCGGCGTCGGGGCGCTGAAGCAGCGATTCCGCCAGTACGGGTACGGCCTCGGCGAAGATTCGCAGTTCGATGACGGCACCGATGCCGTCGTGGTGGCATTCCAGCGCCACTTCCGCCCGGCCAAGGTCGACGGCATCGCGGATGTTTCGACCATCGACACCCTCGACCGGCTGATCGCGGCGCTTCCCGCCCGGCCTTGACCGCGGGCGGGCAGAGTGCCTATCTCCGCCCGCCAGCTGGCCGGACGGCCGCACCGGCAATTGCCGAAAGGCCGCAGGTGAGGAAAGTCCGGGCTCCATGGAACAACGGTGCCGGATAACGACCGGCGGGGGCGACCCCAGGGAAAGTGCCACAGAAAGCAAACCGCCGGCTGCGACCCGAAAGGGCTTCGGCCGGCAAGGGTGAAAGGGTGGGGTAAGAGCCCACCGCGTTGCCGGTAACGGTGACGGCACGGTAAACCCCACCGGGAGCAAGACCGAATAGGGACGGCGCGGAGCTTTATTGCTTCAGGCAGTTCCGGGCCAGCCGTCCGGGTAGGTTGCGTGAGGCGCCGGGCAACCGGCGTCCAAGAGGAATGGCCGTCGCGTGGCGGGCAACCGCCGCCATACAGAACCCGGCTTACAGGCCGACTGGCATCTGATGATGAGGCCGCTATCCGAAAGGGTGGCGGCCTCGCCACATCCGCCGTTTCCCACACGAATTGTTAAGCCTAACCGGCCTTTACTGACGGCTGGCGCCGGCGCGGCCGACGCACTCGTGCTCCCGTGTGTCTGCCCGTGCGTTCCATTGACTGCCCCCGAAATCCCATGTTATCCCATGTCATCCCGGAATGGGCACGGGGATTCGCCGGCAATTTGGCGGAATTCCGCCAGTACGGCGCTCTTTTCTTATCGCGCCGAAGTCTAGTTACCGTTCCCCCTGTGGATGCGAGACGAGGTGGCGCTGGGGCGTCGCCTTGGGCGGGCGAGGGCGATGGACGAGTTCGTCTCCACATTCACCAACCGGCTGGACGCGAAGGGGCGGGTATCGATCCCGGCGTCGTTCCGCGCCGTGCTGGCGGTGGATGGCTTCGAGGGACTCTATTGCTGCCCGACGCTCGATCTCCAGGCGGTGGACGCGGGCGGCAATGCCTTCCGCCAGAGCATCCGGCAGATGCTGGCCGGCTTTCAGCCCTTCTCGGAGGACCACGAGCTTCTTTCGACGACCCTGATCGGGGAGAGCGAGGTCCTGCACATCGACTCGGACGGGCGGGT
This sequence comes from Hyphomicrobiales bacterium, assembly GCA_038323025.1. Classification (GTDB taxonomy): domain Bacteria; phylum Pseudomonadota; class Alphaproteobacteria; order Rhizobiales; family Kaistiaceae; genus JAFKKF01. The sequence goes on along the minus strand of JBBQGL010000086.1, from coordinate 9,266 downwards.
GGTGCTCAGCGAGGCGATCAAGGACCGCGCCGGGATTTCCGATCGGGTGACCTTCGTCGGCCAGGGCAACAAATTCCAGATCTGGGAGCCGGACCGTTTCGCAAGCTACCGGGAAGAGGCCAAGAACCGGTTGCGGGATTTGCGCAAACAGCTCGGTGCCAGCCACCGGCCAGCGGGCGTGGTGAAGGGGGCAGGGGAATGAGCGCGGGCCGCGGCACCGACGGTGCTGCTGGCGGACCGGCCCGTCATGTTCCCGTCCTCCTCGCCGAGGTCATTGAGCAGCTCGCGCCCGCTGCCGGTGGCACTTTCATCGACGGCACGTTCGGGGCGGGCGGCTACACCCGCGCCATCCTCGCCGCCGGTGCCTCGGTGGTGGCAATCGACCGTGACCCGAATGCGGTCGCCGCGGGGTCCGAACTGGTCGCATCTGCCGGCGGCCGACTGACCCTCATCGAAGGCCGCTTCTCCGACCTCGACGACATCGCGCAGCTTGCCGGACACGAGCGCGTCGACGGCGTCGTCCTCGATCTCGGCGTCTCCTCGATGCAGATCGACGACGCCGGCCGCGGCTTCTCCTTCCGCGACGACGGTCCGCTCGACATGCGCATGGGCGGCGACGGTCCCACCGCCGCCGAGGTCGTGAACGGCATGGACCGCCAGGACCTCGCCCGCGTCATCGCGGTGCTCGGCGAGGAGAAGAAAGCGCGCCTAGTTGCCGCCGCGATTGCCCGGGCGCGGGCGGAGAAGCCGCTGACCCGGACGGCGGAGCTGGCGGATGTCGTCGGCCGCGCCGTCGGCCGACGGCCGACGGATACGATTCATCCGGCGACGCGCACCTTCCAGGCGCTCCGCATCTACATCAACCGCGAACTCGACGAACTGGCCGAGGCGCTCTCCGCCTCCGAGCGCATCCTCGCCGAAGGCGGGCGGCTCGTGGTGGTCGCTTTCCATTCGCTCGAGGATCGCATCGTCAAGCGCTTCCTCGCCGAGCGCTCTGCCACCCGCGAGGGCGGCTCGCGCCACCGGCCGGCGCGCGAGATCGCCTTGCCGAGCTTCGAATTGCTCACCCACGGCGTGGTCACGCCGGGCGAGAACGAGACCAGGGACAATCCGCGCGCCCGTTCGGGGCGGCTCCGCGCGGCGCGGCGGACCGGGGCTCCGCCGCACTTTTTCGACCGGGACGCCCTCGGCGTTCCAGCGCTGCCGGCGTTTCAGGGGAGAGCGTAGATGGGCCGCATATTCAATGCCGTTCTGCTCACGGTGATGATCATCGGGGCGGCGATCACCTACGACATGAAACACCGGGCCGAGGTCGAGTCCGAGAAGGTCGACCGCCTCCAGGCGCAGATCGCCGACGAGAAGGACGCGCTGTCGATGCTGAACGCCGAATGGAGCAAGCTGTCCCAGCCGGCGCGCCTGCAGGAACTCGTCCAGCGCTACGCCGATCATTTCAAGCTTGCCGCCTTCTCCGCCAACCAGTTCGCGACCCTTGCCGAGATTCCGCAGAAGCCGGTCGATCCGGGCGATGCCCTCGCCAAGAAGATCGCGGCGAGCGAGTAGGGGCCGCCCGAAGATGACCGTCCTCGACCTTGCGGGCATGCCGTCGGAGATCGCACGGCGCGATCGGGCCGAGCCGGTTGCGAAGAAGCGGACGCGGGGCTCGTCCGCCCAGATGCGCAACCGCATCCGGGTGGCGCTCGCGGTCTTCACGCTTGCCTATCTGGTCATCGCCGGGCGCCTGATCATGTTCGGGCTGGCGCCGCCGGCATCCGGCGAGGGCTTCGCCGGCGACGATGCCATCGCCACCAGCCGTCCCAACCTCGTCGACCGCAACGGCGAGATTCTGGCGACCGACATCATGGGTGCGTCGGTCTATGCCGAGCCGCGCAATATCCTCGATCCCGATGAGGCGACCGAGCTGCTGACCAGCGTCCTGCCGGGGCTCGATGCCTCGGCGCTCCGCAAGAAGCTGAGCAGCAACGCCGGCTTTGCCTGGGTGCAGCGCGAGATCACGCCGCGCCAGGAGGACCAGATCCACAGCCTCGGCATTCCCGGCATCGGGTTCATGCGCGAGAACCGCCGCTACTATCCCGGCGGCGCCACCGCCTCGCACATCCTCGGTCTCGTCAACATCGACAACCAGGGTATCGCCGGCACCGAGAAATACGTTGACGATCATTGGCTGAGCGCCCTGCACGGGGCGGGCTTCGCGCGCGGCGAGGATCTGGCGCCGGTGAAGCTCTCGATCGACCTCCGCGTCCAGCACATCGTCCGCGACGAGCTGGCGGATGCGCTCGTGCGCTACAAGGCGATCGGCGCCGCCGGCATCGTCCTCGACGTGCACACCGGCGAAGTGCTGGCCATGGTCTCGCTTCCCGACTACGACCCCAACGATCCCGTCGACGCGCACCTGCCCGACCATCTCAACCGGGCAAGCGGCGGTGTCTACGAACTCGGCTCGGTGTTCAAGAGCTTCACCTTCGCCATGGCATTCGACACCGGCGCCGTGTCAATGAGCGACAAGATCGATGCCACCCACGGCATCCACTTCGGGCACTTCACCATCGACGATTTCCACGCCAAGCACCGCGTGCTGACGGTACCCGAGGTGTTCACGTTCTCGTCTAACGTCGGCGCGGCCAAAATGGCGCTGAAGGTCGGCGCTGACAGGCAGCAGGAATATCTCCGCCGGTTCGGTTTGCTGACCAAACTCAACACCGACATTCCGGAGGTTGCCACGCCGATGCTGCCAAGCAGGTGGTCGGAGCTGACGGTGATGACCGTCGCTTTTGGCCACGGCATCGCGGTGACGCCCCTCCAGGTCGCGTCCGCCGACGCCGCGCTGATGAACAACGGCAAGCTCATCCCGCCCACCTTCTATCCGCGCACCCGCGAGGAAGCCGAAAAGCTCGCAGTCCAGGTGGTCAAGCCCGAGACCAGCGAGAAGCTGCGGTACCTCTTCCGCCTCAACGTCACCAATGGATCCGGCTCGCGCGCCGGGGTCCCTGGCTATCTCGTCGGCGGCAAGACCGGGACGGCCGAAAAGGTGGTCAACGGCCGCTATTCCGCCACGAAGCGCCTCAATTCCTTCCTCGCGGCCTTCCCCATGGACGATCCCCAATATGCCGTTCTCATCGTTATCGACGATCCGCAGCCGGAGAAGCCGGGTGCCGGCGCCACCGCCGCGCTCAATGCCGCACCGGTGGTCGGCAACGTCATCCGCCGCGCCGCCGCGATCCTCGGCGTCAAGCCGAAGCTGAACGAGCAGGACGGCGCCATCATGGTGTCCAATTGAAGCGGAAATTTCCGGGGCGGCCGGCAATGCGCACACAATACGGGTCGGGGTCATGCAGCTTGGCGATCTGGTCGGCACCGACCTGAAGCTCGATCCGGGCGCGAGCCAGATCGAGATCAAGGGGCTTACCGCCGACAGCCGCGCGGTCGAGCCCGGCTATATCTTTGCCGCCTTGCCGGGAACCACCACCGACGGCGCGCGCTACGCCGCCGATGCGGTGATCCGCGGAGCGGTCGCGGTGCTCGCCGGCCGGCGCGCCGAGCTCGATACCGTCGTCGGTGCGGCGGTGCTCCGGTCCGACGATCCGCGCCGTGCGCTCGCCCTCATGGCGGCGCGCTTCCATCCGCATCAGCCGGAACGCATCGTCGCCGTCACCGGCACCAGCGGCAAGACCTCGGTCGCCGCCTTCGCCCGCCAGATCTTCGTCGCCGCCGGACACGAGGCCGCGAGCCTCGGTACCATCGGCGTCGTCAGCCGGCGGTGGAGCACCTATGGCAGCATGACCACGCCCGACCCTGTCGCGCTCCATGCCGCGCTCGACCGGCTGGCCAGCGAGGGCGTCACCCACGCCGCGCTCGAGGCTTCCAGTCACGGCCTCGACCAGCGCCGCCTCGACGGTATCCGCATCGCCGCCGCCGGCTTCACCAATCTCGGCCGCGACCACATGGACTACCATGCCACGGTCGCCGACTACCTCAACGCCAAGCTCCGCCTGTTCTCGGCGATCCTGCCGGAGGGCGGGACCGCCGTGGTCGACATGGACGACGTTCACTCCGCCGACGTGGTCGGCGTGGCGCGCCGCCGCCGCCAGCAATTGCTGCGCGTCGGGCGGAAGGGAGTCGAGATCAGGCTCGCCGACATCCGGCCCGCCGGGTTCCGCCAGCGCCTGCAGGTCGAGGCCTTCGGCCGCGTGCGCGAGATCGTGCTGCCGCTCGCCGGCGCGTTCCAGGCGGCCAACGCGCTGGTCGCCGCCGGCCTCGCGATCGGTGCCGGGGTCGATCCGGAGACCGCGATGGCAGCGCTCGCCGATCTGGAGGGCGCGCCCGGGCGGCTCGAGCTCGTCGGCCGCAAGAGCAACGGCGCCATGATCTTCGTCGACTACGCCCACAAGCCCGATGCCATCGTCAGCGTGCTGAAGGCGCTCCGCCCGATGACCCAGCAGCGCCTGATCATCGTGGTCGGCGCCGGCGGCGACCGCGATCCGGGCAAGCGCCCGATGATGGGCACCGCCGCGGCGGCCAACGCGGATGTCGTGATCGTCACCGACGACAACCCGCGCTCGGAGGACCCCGCCGAGATCAGGGCGGCGGTGCTCTCCGGCGCGCCGGACGCCATCGAAATCGCCGACCGCGGCGAAGCCATCGCGCGCGCCATCGCCATGCTCGGGCCGGGCGACGTGCTCTGCGTCGCCGGCAAGGGCCACGAAACCGGCCAGATCATCGGCAACGAAACGCTGCCCTTCTCCGACCACTATGCCGTCCGCCGGGTGCTCGCCGCCGAGGAGGCCGCATGACCGCGCCGCTGTGGACATTCGCCGCTTTCGTCAAGGCCACGCGCGGTCGCCCCCTCGGCATCAAGCCGGAAGCCATCACCGGGATCACCATCGACAGCCGCGCGGTGGCGCCTGGCGAGGCCTTCTTCGCGATCAAGGGCGATCGGCTTGATGGCCACGACTATGTCGGCAAGGCGCTCGGCGCCGGTGCCGGCTGCGCCGTGATCGCGGCGGAGAGGCTGGCGAGCTTCGGGCGGATCAGCGGCCCTCTGGTCGTGGTCAAGGACGTGCTCGCGGCGCTTGCCGATCTCGGCCGCGCCGCGCGGGCGCGCAGCACGGCACACATCGTTGCGGTTACCGGCAGCGTCGGCAAGACCAGCACCAAGGAGATGCTCGCCCGCGCGCTCGCCCCCGACGGCGAGGTGCACTATTCGCCGGCTTCGTTCAACAATCACTGGGGCGTGCCGCTGACGCTGGCGCGCATGCCCGCCTCGGCGCGCTACGGCGTGTTCGAGATCGGAATGAACCATGCCGGCGAGATCGAGCCGCTGGTGAAGATGGTTCGCCCGCAGGTCGCGATCATCACCACCGTCGAACCGGTCCACCTCGAATTCTTCAAGTCGGTCAAGGGCATCGCCCGGGCGAAGGCCGAGATATTCCTTGGCGTGGAGGAGGGCGGCGCCGCGCTCATCAACCGCGACAATCCGCACTACACGCTGCTCGCGAGACTCGCCCGCGAGGCGGGTATCGAGCGCGTCATCGGTTTTGGCGAGCACAAGAGCGCCAGGGTCCGGCTGGAGGTGGCGAAGCTGAAGCCGGAATGCTCCTGTGTCTCGGCGAACATCCTCGGCGAGCCAGTGGCCTACAAGCTCGGCGCGCCCGGGCGCCATGTCGTCCAGAACAGCCTTGCCGTGCTCGCCGCCGTTTCGCTCTTGGGCGGCGACCTTGCGAAGGCGGCGCTGGCGCTGGCGCAGATGCCGGCGCCGAAGGGGCGCGGCGCGCGCCATCACCTCGACGTCGGCGGCCACGGCGCGACACTGATCGATGAGAGCTACAACGCCAACCCGGCTTCGATGCGGGCGGCGATCGCGCTCCTCGGCCAGGCGATGCCGGGAAAGCACGGCCGCCGCATCGCAATCCTTGGCGACATGCGCGAACTCGGGCCGAAGTCGTCCGAACTGCATGCCGGCCTCGCCGATGCGCTCGCCGAAGCCGAGGTCGACCGCGTCTATCTCGCCGGCCCCTTCATGCGGGCCCTCTGGGACGTCTTGCCGAACGACAAGCGCGGCGGCTATGCCGAGGCTGCGGCCGAACTGCAGGCCGTGGTCGAGTCGGCCATCCGGCCGGGCGACGTCATCATGGTCAAGGGCTCCAATGCCAGCCGCATGGGACCGCTGGTCGAGGCGCTGAAGGCGCGCTTCACCGGCGATAGCGAAGCGGCCGAGCAGCACCAGGGCGAGGAAACGGTCTAGATGCTCTATCTCCTCGGTCAGCTCGGCGATCAGGTCTCGGCCCTCAACGTCTTCCGCTACATCACCTTCCGCACGGCCGGGGCGACGATGACGGCGGTGGTCTTCGTCTTCCTGTTCGGGCCGGCGATCATCGCGGCGCTGCGCGTCCGCCAGGGGAAGGGCCAGCCGATCCGGGACGACGGGCCGCAAAGCCACCTCGTCACCAAGAAGGGCACGCCGACGATGGGCGGCCTGATGATCCTCTCCGGCCTCCTCGTTTCGACCCTGCTGTGGGCGAACCTCGAAAGCGCCTACGTCTGGATCGTCCTCTTCGTCACCCTCGGCTTCGGCCTGATCGGCCTCTACGACGACTACCTCAAGGTCACCAAGCAGACCCACAAGGGCTTCTCCGGCAAGGCGCGCCTTGCGATCGAGTTTCTCATCGCCGCGATCGCCTGCCTCTTCGTAACCCAGCTCGGCGTCGCGCCGAACGAGCCGGCCCAGCTTTCCAAGTCGCTGGCGGTGCCGTTCGTCAAGGAGGTGCTGTGGGACCTTGGCTGGTTCTTCATTCCCTTTGCCGGCTTTGTAATCGTCGGTGCCGGCAATGCCGTGAACCTCACCGACGGCCTCGACGGCCTCGCCATCGTACCGGTGATGATCGCTGCCGCCAGCTTCGGCTTCATCGCTTACTTAGCCGGCAACGCAAATTTCGCGGAATACCTGCAGATCCATTTCGTGCAGGGAACCGGCGAGCTGGCGGTGATTTGCGGCGCCATGCTCGGGGCCGGGCTCGGCTTCCTCTGGTTCAATGCGCCGCCGGCGGCGATCTTCATGGGCGACACCGGCTCGCTCGCGCTTGGCGGCATGCTCGGGTCGGTCGCCGTCGCCACCAAGCACGAGATCGTGCTCGCCATCGTCGGCGGGCTCTTCGTGCTGGAAGCGGTCTCGGTGATCATCCAGGTCGCCTCGTTCAAGCTGACCGGCAAGCGCGTCTTCAAGATGGCGCCCATCCATCACCACTTCGAGGCGCTCGGCTGGACGGAACCGCAGATCGTCATCCGCTTCTGGATCATCTCGGTGATGCTGGCGCTTCTAGGCCTGTCGACGCTGAAGATCCGATGATCCCGGTCGCCACCTTCGCCGGCAAGGATGTCGCGGTCTTCGGGCTCGGCGGCAGCGGACGCGTGACCGCGGCCGCGCTGGTCGCCGGCGGCGCCCGGGTCGCGGCCTGGGACGACAATCGCGCCGCCACCGAAGAGGCGGAGACCGCCGGCATTCCGATCGTCGATCTTACCCTTGCCGACTGGCGGAAGTTTGCCGCGCTGGTGCTCTCGCCGGGCGTGCCGTTCACCCATCCGCAGCCGCACTGGACGGTGGAGAAGGCAAGGGCCGCGCGCATCGAGATCATGGGCGACATCGAGCTCTTCTGCCGCGAGCGCCGCCGCAACGTTCCAGGTGCGCCGTTCGTGGCGATCACGGGGACCAACGGCAAGTCCACGACGACCGCGCTGATCGCTCACCTCCTTCGCCAGTCGGGACGCGACGTGCAGCTTGGCGGCAACATCGGCCGCGCCATCCTCTCGCTCGATCCGCCGCGCATCGGCCGCTACCATGTGGTCGAGTGCTCGTCGTTCCAGATCGATCTCGCGCCGAGCCTCAGCCCGACGATCGGCGTCCTGCTCAACATCTCGCCAGACCATCTCGACCGTCACGGCACGCTCGAGAACTATGCGGCGATCAAGGAGCGCCTGGTTGCCAATGCCGGCACGGCGGTGATCGCGGTCGACGACAGCCACACCCAGGCGATCGCCGACCGGCTGGAGCGCGCCCGCCGGCGCGTGGTGCGCGTCTCGGCCCGCATGCGCCTGGCGAGCGGGGTCTATGCCGAGGGCACCGACCTGTTCGCGGCCGATGCCGGGGCCGCCACCCGCATCGCCACGCTCGCCGGCATCGGCTCGCTGCGCGGCGCGCACAACGCCGAGAATGCCGCCGCCGCCGCCGCCGTGGTCCGCAAGCTCGGCCTCGATGACGCGACGATCGCCGACGGTCTGCGCACCTTCGGCGGGCTTGCCCATCGCATGGAGGAAGTCGGCCGGCGCGGTCGCGTCCTCTTCGTCAACGATTCCAAGGCGACCAATGCCGATGCCGCCGCCAAGGCGCTGGCGAGCTTTGATCGCATCTACTGGATCGCCGGTGGCCGGCCGAAGGCCGGCGGCATCGCCAGCCTCGACCAGTATTTCCCGCGTATCGCCAAGGCCTACCTCATTGGCGAGGCCATGGGCGAGTTCGACGCCACGCTCGGCCGCCACGTCGAGCACGAAATGTCGGAGACGCTGCCGCTCGCGCTTGCCGCGGCGGCCCGCGATGCTGCCGTCGACGGCGCCGCCGAGCCGGTCGTGCTGCTCTCGCCGGCCTGCGCGTCCTACGACCAGTTCCAGAACTTCGAGAAGCGCGGCGATCAGTTTCGTGCGCTCGTCCGCTCGCTCGACGGGATCACTTTCAAGGAGGAGGCTGCCTGATGGTCAGTCGCGCCGATCGCAGTCGATTCGCCGAATGGTGGTGGACGGTCGACAAGATCCTGCTCGCCGGGCTCGTTGCCCTCATGTTCGGTGGCGTCGTCCTGTCGCTCGCCGGCAGCCCGGCGGTCGCCGAGCGGCTCGGCTATGACGACAGCTTCCACTTCGTCAAACGCCACATCTTCTTCTTCATCCCGGCGCTGGTGGTGATGATCGCGACCTCGTTCCTGACGCCGCGCCAGGTGCGGCGGACGGCCCTGATCGTGCTTGCCGTCGCCATCGTCCTGATGATGGCGACGCTCTTCACCGGGGTCGACGTCAAGGGCGCGCGCCGCTGGATCGACCTCGTCGGCCTTTCCCTGCAGCCCTCGGAGTTCATGAAGCCGGCCTTCATCGTGGTCATCGCCTGGCTGTTCGCCGAGAACGCCCGGCGGAGCGACATCCCCGGCAACATCTTCGCCCTGATCCTGCTCGCCATCGTCGCTGCGCTCCTCATCGCCGAGCCGGATTTC
>JBBQGL010000085.1:0-17336 GCA_038323025.1 Hyphomicrobiales bacterium | reverse complement strand
CGACCAACCCACCCTCCGTCATCCTCGGGCTTGACCCGAGGATCGCGGGCCGAGGCCGCGACCTGGACGAAACGATCCTCCGGTCAAGCCGGAGGATGACGAAAGAAAGAGAGCGCGAGGAATTTCTCAAGCGACGATCCTCGGCCGTACGGCCGTCACCCGGGAAGGAAAATTCGCCCTCCTCTCCCAAAGGGAGAGGGCTTTGAGCCTTGGCGAGGCGATAGCCGAGCCTAGGCGAAAAGGGTGAGGGGTTGAGGCCGATCCGCTGAGGGCTCAGTCCCTCACCCTTCCTGCCTAAGCGTCTCGGTCCCTCGGAACAAGTCCGGGGTCCCTGCGACGCCAAGGCCGGAAGCCCTCTCCCCATGGGAGAGGCGGTCCCCGGCGTAGGGAGCAACCTCATCAAGCGACGATCTCCGCGGTCTCCAGCACGGCGCGGAAAAGCACGTCGGCGCCCGCCTGCGCCCATTCCTTCGAAATGTTCTCGGCCTCGTTGTGGCTGAGGCCGCCGACGCAGGGGCACATGACCATGGTGGCGGGGGCGACCTTCGCCGCCCAGCAGGCATCGTGGCCGGCGCCGGAGATAAGATTCATATGGCTGTAGCCGAGATCCTCGGCGGCCTTGCGTACCCGCGCCACGAGCGTCGGGTCAAAGGTGACAGGGTCGAAGTGGCCGACCGGCTCCACCGAGCAGCCAACGCCGAGCGCCGCGCAGATTTTTGGGGCTTCCGCCTCGATGCGCGCCCGCATGGCATCGAGCTTCTTCTGCTCGGGCGAGCGGATGTCGACGGTGAAGACCACCTTGCCGGGCAGCACGTTCCGCGAATTGGGCGAGAAGAACACCTGGCCGACGCCGCCGACCGCGCCGGGCTGGCTCTCCATCGCCACCGTCTGGACCATCTCGAGGATGCGCGCCATCGCAAGGCCGGCATTGACCCGCATGTTCATCGGGGTCGAGCCGGTATGCGCCTCGCGGCCGGTGAGCGTGAATTCCAGCCACCACAGGCCCTGGCAGTGCGTGACCACGCCGATCTGTTTCTGCTCGGCCTCGAGGATAGGGCCCTGCTCGATGTGGTACTCGAAATAGGCGTGCATCCTGCGCGCCCCGACCTTCTCATCGCCGAGCCAGCCGATGCGCTTCAGCTCGTCGCCAAACGTCTTTCCCTCGGGGTCCTTGCGGCCATAGGCATAGTCGAGGCTGTGCACGCCGGCGAAGACGCCCGAGGCGAGCATGGCGGGGGCGAAGCGCGCGCCTTCCTCGTTGGTCCAGTTGGTGACCACGATCGGATGCTTCGTCCGGATGCCGAGGTCGTTCAGCGAGCGGACGACCTCGAGGCCGGAAAGGACGCCAAGCACGCCGTCGTAGCGCCCGCCGGTCGGCTGGGTGTCGAGGTGACTGCCGACATAGACGGGGAGCGCGTTCGCGTCGGTGCCCTCGCGGCGCATGAACATCGTGCCCATCTGGTCGACGCCCATCGTCAGCCCGGCGACGTCGCACCAGCGCTTGAAGAGTTCGCGGCCGGCCTTGTCGGCATCGGTCAGCGTCTGGCGGTTATTGCCGCCGGCGATGCCCGGCCCGATCGCGGCCATCTCGTGGATCGAGTCCCACAGGCGGTCGCCGTTGATGCGGAGGTTATCGGCGGGGCTGGGCATGGTCAGCGTTTCGCCTGGTGGAGAGGGACCCCACCCACCGCGCTCAGCGCGGTCCCCCCTCCCCGTTCCGGGGAGGGATAACCTGCACTGGCGCGCAGGCTAACAGCCGCGCTGCCGGCTTGCACAAACGCTGTGGCGGCGCGCCTACCCTCCCATTCCGGGGGAAGACAACCTGCACTGGCGTCAGGGCAAGGAACAGCGCCGGCGATTTGCGCGAACGGACTTGCAGGGCTCCCTCCCTCCCCGGAACGGGGAGGGGGGACCATACGAAGCATGGTGGGTGGGGTCCTTCCGGGATTGCGCATCCCCCGATCCGGCGAGTCCTGCGTGCCTTTCCTGTTTCGTGCCGCCCTGCGGAGATGGACCCCACCCACCGCGCTACGCGCGGTCCCCCCTCCCCGTTCCGGGGAGGGATAACCTGCACTGGCGCAAAGGCTGACAGCCACGCTGCCGGCTTGCACAAACGCAGTGGCGGCGCGCCCACTCCCTCTGGACGAGGAGGAATGACCTGCACTGGCTTCTGGGCGAGAAGCAGCGCCGGCGGTTTGCGCGAACGGACCTGCAGGGTTCCTCCCCCGTGAAACGGGGGAGGTGTCACCGCGAAGCGGTGACGGAGGGGGCGTCGAAGAGGTCCGCACGCACCCCCTCCACCATGCTTCGCATGGTCCCCCTCCCCCGCGTTGCGGGGGAGGATCCACCGGCGCTGTTCGTGCCTCGATATTCACGAGTCCGCCTCAGTTCATCGTCGGGAAGGTGAAGACGGCGCCGGACTTGATGCCTTCCGGCCAGCGCGAGGTGACGGTTTTCAGGCGCGTGTAGAAATGCACGCCCTCGGGCCCGTAGATGGCATGGTCGCCGAAGAGCGAGCGCTTCCAGCCGCCGAACGAGTGGTAGGCGACCGGGACCGGGATCGGCACGTTGATGCCGACCATGCCGACCTCGATCTTGTCGGCAAAGGCGCGGGCGGCATCGCCGTCGCGGGTGAAGATGGCCGTGCCGTTGCCGTATTCATGGGCATTGATCAGCTTGACGGCATGCTCGTAGCTCGGCGCACGCACGACCGAGAGCACGGGCCCGAAGATCTCCTCGCGATAGATGCTCATGTCGGGGGTGACGCGATCAAAAAGCGTGCCACCGACGAAGTAGCCGTTCTCGTAGCCCTGCAGGCGGAAGCCACGGCCGTCGACGACCAGGTCGGCGCCTTCCTTGAGGCCCGCATCGATGTAGCCGAGCACTTTCTTCATGTGCTCTTTCGTCACCAGCGGGCCCATCTCGGCTTCGGGGTCGGTCGCCGGCGCGATCTTCAACTGGCGGACCCGGGGCGCGAGCGTCTCGACGAGGCGGTTGGCAGTCTCCTCGCCGACCGGCACGGCCACCGAGATCGCCATGCAGCGCTCGCCGGCGGAACCGTAGCCCGCGCCCATCAGCGCGTCCGCGGCCTTGTCGATGTCGGCGTCGGGCATGACGACCATATGGTTCTTGGCGCCGCCCAGCGCCTGGACGCGCTTACCGTGGTGCGTCCCGGTGCGATAGACGTATTCGGCGATCGGGGTCGAGCCGACGAAGCTCACCGCCTTGATGTCCGGGTGCATGAGGATGGCGTCGACGACTTCCTTGTCGCCGTGGACGACGTTGAGGACGCCCTTCGGGAATCCCGCCTGCCGGAACAGTTCGAAGACCACCATGACGGCGCCGGGGTCCTTCTCGGACGGCTTCAGGATGAAGGTGTTCCCGCAGGCGATGGCGATCGGGTACATCCACAGCGGCACCATGGCCGGGAAGTTGAACGGCGTGATGCCGGCGCAGACGCCGAGCGGCTGGCGGTCGGAATGGGTGTCGATGCCTGGACCGACATGGCGCGAGAACTCGCCCTTCAGCAAATGCGGGATGCCGCAGGCGAACTCGACCACCTCGATGCCGCGCTGGACCTCGCCGACGGCGTCGGCGTGGGTCTTGCCGTGCTCGGCCGAAATGGCCTCGGCGATGCGGTCGGTGTTCTGGTCGAGCAATTCCTTGAAGCGGAACATGTAGCGGGCGCGGCGAAGCGGCGGCATGTCGGCCCAGGCGGGCAGCGCCGCCCTGGCGGCGGCGACGGCGGAGTCGAGCTCGGCCCTGGTCGACAGCGGCAGGATCGCCGACTGCTCGCCCGTCGCCGGGTTGAAGACCGGCGCGCTGCGCGAACTGCCGGAGCGGGTCAGCTCCCCGCCGATGGCGTTCTCGATCGTGTGCATTCCTCAGGCCTTTCCGGTTACCTCTAGGGGCCGAAGCACTTCATGAAGCGGTCGGCGATGCCAAAGCGCGCATCGAGCAGCTTGTAGTCGTTGAAGCCGAACTGCGCGAGATCGCTGAGGCCCTTCGGCAACAGGTCGATGTTGCGCCGCTCCAGCGCGCTGAAGCCGCCGTCAAAGGCCTTGTATTCGGGTGAGGCGGCAAGGGCTGTGATGCAGGACACCCATTCCGGCTTCATCCTGTCGCGCAGTTCCGCGATGACCACGGCCAAGTTGGACGAGCTGCCGACGCCGCCGCCGACCACGACATCCTCGGTCTTCTCCCAAGCGGCGCGCGCGAGCTCCGTGTCGACCGCCGGGACGTAGACCCGATCGGTAACCGCTTCGATGACGCCGGGCCGGTCGTCGTCGGTGGTGACGAGATTGCGCGCCTGGTAGGCGTAGGCGACCAGCTCGCCGGCGCTGGTCTTCTTCGTGTCCTTGCCGGTCCACTGGAAGAAGAGCGTGAACGGCTTGCCGGGCTGCGTCTGCGTCTCGTTGCCGCCCGGCATGTGCGCGGTGCCGACCTCGGGAATGGCGAGGATCGGGTCGTTGCCGGCAGGCAATGCCAGCAGCGTGCCGTAGTCGATGCTGAGCAGCATGAACAACGGCCCGTCGACGAAGCGGGTAGGCAGGAGGCCGCGGTCGATGAGAATACCGCCGGTGCCATTGCCGATGGTCGTCGGCACGGCTTGGCCGCTGAAGGCGACGATCGTCTTTTCGTCGATCCAGTAGCGGGCCTCGAGCGGGACCTTGTCGGGGCCGAGGAAGAGCACGTAGCTCCCCGGCGCACCGGTCAGCCGGGCGATGCCGAAATCGGGCAGCACCGTGCGCATGTCGCCCTCGGCAAGCGCGGCGGGCGCCGCGGCGAGCAGCGCCACGGCGGGGAGCGCGAAGGCGAGGCGCGACGGGCGGACCGGCATCGCCCGCCTCAGTGCAGGGTCTTCAGGATGCCGCCGAGGGTGTCGAAGAGGTGATCGATCTGCTTCTTCTCGACGATCAGCGGCGGCGACAGGGCGATGATGTCGCCGGTGGTGCGGGTGAGGATGCCCTTCTCGAAGCCCTGCAGGAACGCGGTGAAGGCGCGCTTGGTCGGCTGGCCCGGCATCGGCTCCAGTTCGATGGCGCCGACTAGGCCCATGTTGCGGATGTCGATGACGTGCGGCAGGCCCTTCAGCGAATGGATGGCGTCGGCCCAGTAGGGCTCGAGCTCGCCGGCGCGGGTGAGCAGGCCCTCCTCCTCGTAGGTGTCGAGGGTGCCGATGCCCGCGGCGGAGGCGACCGGATTGCCGGAATAGGTGTAGCCGTGGAAGAGCTCGATCAGGTGATCCGGGCCGTTCATGAAGGCGTCGTAGATCTCCTTCTTGACGAACACGGCGCCCATCGGGACGACGCCGTTGGTGACCCCCTTGGCGGTGACCACCAGATCGGGGACGACGCCGAACTTGTCGATGCCGAAGGGCGTGCCGAGGCGGCCGAAGCCGGTGATGACCTCGTCGAAGATGAGCAGGATGCCGTGCTTGTCGCAGATGGCGCGGATCTTCTCGAGGTAGCCCTTCGGCGGGATGAGCACGCCGGCGGAGCCGGCCACCGGCTCGACGATGAACGCGGCGATGGTGGAGGCGTCGTGCAACTGGACCAGCCGCTCGAGATCGTCGGCAAGCTCGGCGCCGTGCGCGGGCTGGCCGCGGGTGAAGGCGTTCTTCGCCAGGTCGTGGGTGTGGCGGACGTGATCGACGCCGGTGAGCAGCGTGCCGAACTGCTTGCGGTTGTTGACCATGCCGCCGACCGACACGCCGCCGAAATTGACGCCGTGGTAGCCGCGCTCGCGCCCGATCAGGCGGAAGCGCGAGCCCTGGCCGCGGGCGCGCTGGTAAGCGAGCGCGATCTTCAGCGCGGTCTCGACCGATTCCGAGCCGGAATTGGTGAAGAACACATGGTCGATGCCCGGCGGCATGTAGGTGACGAGGCGCGAGGCGAGCTCGAACGACTTCGGGTGGCCCATCTGGAAGGGCGGCGCGTAGTCGAGCTCCTTGACCTGGCGGGCGATCGCCTCGACGATCTTCGGGCGGGCGTGGCCGGCATTGCAGCACCACAGGCCCGACGTGCCGTCGAGGATTTTCCGGCCGTCGGCCGCTGTGTAGTACATGCCATCGGCGGCCACCAGCATGCGCGGCGCTGACTTGAATTGCCGGTTGGCGGTGAACGGCATCCAGTAGGCTTCGAGGTTGTTGGTGGTCAGCTTTGTCGGCCCACCGCCGCCAGCGCTGGTCTTTGCTTCCGTCCGGGCCATGAGCCAAGCTCTCCTTGCCGCCCTCCCGCCCCTCCCAAACCGCGAACCCGGCTCCTCGGCAATTGCGCCGGCGGGCCTTTTCATCTAGGAGAAACGGCGAGATTTCCTGACCATTTGGTCAAGGGAAAACTAGACAGTTTGGCCCGCCCGCTCAAGCGGCATTTGGCGGGCCGGGCGAGCGGCCGGAGCGGCGCGAACCGGATGAACCCCGCGAGGACCGCCAACACCGCCCGGGCCCATAGCACGCGCAAGCGCACGCGCATCCAGGAGGCCAACGAGGAGAAGATCCTCGACGCCGGGCTGGAGGTCTTTTCCACATACGGTTTCCGCGGCGCCACGGTCGACCAGATCGCGGCGCTCGCCGGCATGACCAAGCCGAACCTCCTCTACTATTTCCGCCGCAAGGACGACATCTACCTGGCGGTCCTGCAGCGGACGCTCGAAATGTGGCTGCAGCCGCTGGCGGCGCTCAGCGCCAAAGGCGATCCGGCGGCGGAGATCACCGCCTATATCGACCGGAAGCTGGAGCTATCCCGGGAGAACCCGAAGGCCTCGCGGCTCTTCGCCATCGAGATCATGCAGGGCGCGCCGGTTCTGGGCGAGGTCCTTTCCGGCCGCCTCAAGGAACTCGTCGACGAGAAGGCGGCGGTCATCCGCGCCTGGGTCGCCGCCGGCAAGCTCGCGCCGATCGATCCCTACCACCTCATTTTCATGATCTGGGCGACGACCCAGCACTACGCGGATTTCGAGGTGCAGATACGCGCGGTGCTCGGCGATCGAGCCGACCGCGGCGACCATTTCGACACCGCCCGGCGAACTCTCGAGCGCGTATTCCTCGGCGGCATTGACGGGACCACCCCGCCTGCATGACTTCAGGAGCGGTGGCCGTCGCCTGAGAAGAAAGAACCTCTCGAAAGGGACGCGATGCCCTCGTATCCGCACTTCCCCATTCAGGTGGTCCGCTACCCGGCCGCAATCGCGGCTGATTCACTTTCGATTGATGGCGAAGCCGGAACGGAGACCGGGGCGGGCACCGAGCGGCCTTATTCCGTTCGCGAACGTCGCCCCAGCGTGGGTTGCACGACGCCCTGCGGCGGCCTGAGACGATCCTTGGAAACGACACACCTCCCCGGGGTGTGCGTCAGAATTGCCTAGCCGGCTTCCCCCACCAGATCGCGCCTGGCGCGGTCGAGTTCTTCGGAATAACGACGCAGCGCGTGGGCTTCGGAGAGGAGACCGATGACCTGTCTGGTCTCCGGCCCATCAAGCACCGCAAGGGCCTCGCTCTCCGATACATCGAACATCTTCATCGCATCCTTGACGTTCATGTTGGGCAAGAGGAACTCCTTCTGCTGATGCAGGAACTCGGCGATCGTGCGCGCGTCGGTCTCGCCGTTGAGGCCGGCGGCGTGGATCTCGGGCACCAGAGCGATACCCCGGTAGCGGCCCGCCCCGTCGACGACGAGGACACGCTGGGTCGAGCCGAGCGGGAAATCGCGGCGGAAGGCAGAAATACGGGTGTCGGCAAGTACCGTGCGGATGTCGCGACGCATCAGGCTGCCGACGCTGAGTGCCCGAATGCGCCCGACATCGTGGGCGCTGCGGATGGTCTCGCCGCGCAAATGGAGACGCCACGTCGTGAATGAATAGCCAAACAACTCGCGGACCGTCAGCGACGAAACCACGGCCGCCGCAAGAACCGCCAGCGTGATGGGCACGTCGCCGATCGTCTCCAGGGCGAGGAACGACATGGTAAGCGGGCCCCCGACCACGGCCACGGCCATGGCGCTCATCCCGATCACGGTGGCGACCAGCGGGTCCGGCGAGAGTGAAGGGAGGACCACAGCCGCCACCCCGACGAAGAGCTTCCCGGTGAGGGCACCGAGGTAGAGCGACGCAAAGAAGAGGCCGCCGCGAAACCCGGAGCCAAGCGATACGGCCGACGCCGCGGCCTTGAGCACGGCGAGCAACAGGATCGGAGCGATCGCCGGTACCGACGCATCGAGTACAAGCTTCAGGGCTCCGTGGCCGGCGGAAAGGACATGCGGATCGATCAGCGCCAAGCCGCCGACGATCAGCCCGCCGATGATCGGATGAAGAACCGCCGGGATGCGCGACCGGCGAAAGGCCAGTTCGGTCATGGTGACGCCGCGCATGATGAGGATACCGAAGCCGGCGCAGACGAGAGCCAGGAGCAGGAGCAGCGGCAGGTCCACATTATGCAATGACGGCAGTTTCTCGATGGTGATGGCGTAAGGCTCGACGCCAAAAACGCGCGAGACCAGGGTGCCGGCGATCGATGCCGTCAGCACCGGCGCCAGCGCGGCGGTCGTATAGGTGCCTATGATCAACTCGAAGCCGTAGAAGGCACCGGTCAACGGCGCGCCGAAGGCAGCCGCGATGGCGCTCGCCGCACCGCAGCCGACCAGCATCCGGAGGTCGGCGCGTCGCAGACGAAATCCGATACCCAGCCGCGAGGCGATGCCGGCGACCAACTGGGTATAGCCCGCCTCGAGGCCGACCGACGCACCGAACCCGTTCGAGACGATGATCTGGCCGGCAACGACAGCGCTGTCCCGCAACGACATGCGCCCGCCATGCAGCGCATTTGCCTCAATCGGGTCGACCGCCCGCCGCGTCTTTGCGCGGACCAGAGCGATGCCGATCGCCGCAAGCACAGCCCCACCAGCAACCGGGACCAGGAAGCTGGAGCCAACGGGCAGCGATTCGATCGAACTCAGCCGCGCGCCAACGTCGATCTGGAAGAGCAAGTGGTGCAGCAGGGCCACCACCTCATTCATGGCGACAACCGCAACCCCGGCAATCGAGCCGACGGCTCCGGCCAGGACGACCAGCCAGACCTCGCTGCCGCGCACGAGCGCGCGCAGCCGGTCGGGAATGGCGAGTCTGAACTGGGCGAGGGCCCGCAGCGGAGCTACGGCATGAATCTGGTCGGTTGGCATGGGCTGCGGCGCATGTGCGCTGAAGATCTGTGGGAGCGGATAGGGTAGTTGCCTCGATGATCCACTATGTATCTGGCAGGACTGAAAGAAATCTCAACGCAAGCCTGTGAGACCCGAAACGGACCCGGATTGATGCCCGGCAGGCGAGCGGCGACGGCGGCAAAGCTGAAAGCGCAGGCAATGGACTCTCCGATACGCGGCAGATTGACCCTGGTGATGGCACACCGGGCGACGCTTCTGAGACCGATACACCATCCCGCGCTTGACTTGCGGGCCGCTGCGACGGACTAAGCCCTCCTGCCGCAGAAAGCCCCTCCCACGAACGGATGGGCGCCATCCCACATAGTGCCGCAGTTTTGCGTTCCCATGACTTCGGGGTTGAGAAATGCCCGCTTCCCGCATCAAGGTCCTGTCGGAACAAGTCCTCTCCGACGACTGGGCCCGGCTGACCAAGTACACGATCGACTATCGCCGCCGGGACGGCACGTCGGAGAAGCAGATCCGGCAGGTCTATGACCGCGGGCACGGGGCGGCGATCCTGCCGATCGATCCGGTGCGCGGAACCGTGCTCCTCATCCGGCAATTCCGCATGCCCGCCTGGCTCGACAACGGCGACGGCATGATCGTCGAGGCCTGCGCCGGGCTCCTCGACGAGAACGATCCGGAGACGGCGATCCGCAAGGAGGCGGAAGAGGAACTGGGCTACCGGCTGGGCGACATCCACCTCGCCTTTTATCCCTTCATGAGCCCGGGAAGCGTCGCCGAGCGGCTGGCCTGCTTCGTCGCCAACTATTCCGAGGCGGACCGCATTTCGGCCGGCGGCGGCGACCCCCACGAGGGCGAGGACATCGAGGTTCTGGAACTGCCCTTCCGGGAAGCGCTGGCGATGGCGGAGCGCGGCGAGATCGTCGACGCCAAGACCCTCCTCCTCCTCCAGTACCTGCGGCTGAAGGAACTCGAGGGCAAGCCGACATAGGGGCGCACCGGCGAAGCGCGCGTCGCGGCCCTTGCCGCCCGCGTGCTAGGGTGCGGCGAAAAGCAAAGGCAAGATCCGATGACCCTGGGCCCGGAAGACGATCCGCATCGCGGCCAGCCGATTCTCTCGGCCGGCGCCGATCTCGCCGACGCCAGGGCGGCGGTGATCATGCTCCACGGGCGCGGCGCCGACGCGGCCGATATTCTCGGGCTGGCGCAGGTCCTCGCGCGCCCGGCGCTGGCGTATCTGGCTCCCGACGCCGCCGGGCACGCCTGGTATCCCTACCGTTTCATCGTGCCGGCGGCGCAGAACGAGCCGTACCTGTCGTCGGCGCTCCAGGTCGTCGCCCGGCTCCTCGACCGGCTCGCCGCCGGGGGCATCCCGGCCGAGCGCACCGCGCTCCTCGGTTTCTCCCAGGGCGCCTGCCTCGGCCTCGAATTCGCCGCGCGTAACCCGCGGCGCTATGGCGCAGTCCTCGCCTTCTCCGGCGGGCTGATCGGCGACCGGATCGACCCGGCGACCTATCCCGGCTCGCTTGCCGGCACGCCGGTCTTCCTCGGCTGCAGCGACGTCGACGCCCACATCCCGCTGCCGCGGGTGACGGAATCGACCGAGGTCATGCGCCGGCTCGGGGCCGACGTCGTCGAGCGCATCTATCCCGGGATGGCGCACACGATCAGCGCCGACGAGATCGCGGAGGGCCAGCGCCGGCTCGACCGGATGGCCTAGCCAAGGCTCCCGGCCTTCTTCGCGTTACTCGAGCGGCTTCAGGCCGGCCTCGATGGTCGCCCGGCGCGGCTCGAGGAACGGCGGCAAGGCCAGGCGCTCGCCGAGGGATGCGAGGGGCTCGTCGGTGGCGAAACCGGGACCGTCGGTGGCGATCTCGAAGAGCACGCCGTTCGGCTCGCGGAAATAGACGCTCTGGAAATAGAAGCGGTCGACCTTGCCGCTGTTGGGGATGCGAAGGCTGCGCAGGCGCTCGGCCCACGCGTCGTAGCCGGCCGCGTCGGGGGTGCGGAAGGCGACGTGGTGCACCGCGCCCGCGCCCTGTTGAGCCGGCTTCAGATCGGGCTCGACGGCGACATGGAGTTCCGCCGCCGGACCGCCCTCGCCCATGGCGAAAACGTGAACGGTGACGCCGTCCGGGCGCCGGTACTCGCGCTCGCGGCGCATCTGCATGGCGATGGTGAGCATCGCCTCGGTCGGCTTCAGGTCGGGAACGCTGAGGGTGATCGGCCCGAGGCCGCGGATCTGGTGTTCCGGCGGAACCGGGCTCCGGTCCCACGGGTGGGCCTCGCCGGCGCCGCCGTCGTCGATCAGGCTCAAGCGCTGGCCCTCCGGGTCCTCGAAGTCGAGAGTCAGCCGGCCGCCGCGCTCGCGCAGGCCGCCGTGGGAGACCTTCGTCTCGTCGAAGCGGGCCCGCCACCAGTTCAGGCTCGGCTCCCCGCTGACGCGGAGCGCAGTGCGCACGATCGAGTGGGTGCCGCGGCGCTCCCGCCCGACCGGCCAGTCGAAGAAGGTGAGATCGGAGCCCGGCGAAGCCAGCCCATCGGCATAGAAGAGGTGATAGGCCGAGACGTCATCCTGGTTAACCGTCTTCTTCACCAGGCGCATGCCGAGGATATCCCGGTAGAAGGCGAGGTTGCCGGGCGCGTCGGCGGAAACCGCGGTGAGGTGGTGAATGCCGGTGAGCTGCATGATTTTTGCCTTTTCGGCGGGCTGTCCGCCATCGTATCAACGCAATATTATTTGAATGCTGCCCTGCATATATGGTCAGGCTTGGTCAGCAGGTTTAGCAGCGAGTCGCGCATGGCAGCCAGACGCCGGGCGTGGATTACCGGTCAGATGCAAGCGATGCGGCACGGGACGGCCAGGCTTCTTTCTTTTTTCCTCGGAATCCTGACGCTGGCGGTGGCCGTCACCGATGCCAGCGCCGATTCGCCCTTCTGCGCCCGCCTGCAGGCGCAGTATTCCGCCCTCTCGCCCACCACCCAGGACAGCTACCAGACGGATCGCGTGCGCGCGGCCTACGAGAACGTCCGCAACCAGGCGCGGGCGGCCGGCTGCCTCGGCATCTTCTCGGTCTTCACCAAGTCGCGGCAGTGTCCGGCGATCCTGGCGCGCCTGCGCCAGGTGCAGGCCGACTACGCCCGGGTCGGCGGCAATCTCGGCTTCCTCGGCTTCGGTCAATCCGGCGCCGACTTCGAGCGCCAGCGCCTCCGCGACATGCTGCAGAGCTACGGCTGCAGCATCCCGCTCAGCGGCGGCTTCCGCACGGTCTGCGTGCGCACCTGCGACGGCTACTACTTCCCGATGAGCTTTTCCACCAACCGGGGCCGTTTCGACACCGACCGGGCCATCTGCCAGGCGATCTACCCGCAGGGCGAGGCCGACCTGTACGTCTACCAGAACCCGGGCGAGGAGGCCGAGAACATGGTCTCGGTGGACGGCGAGCCCTACGCCTCGAAGCCGTTCGCCTTTGCCTACCGGGCCAATTACAGCCCCGCCTGCGCCGCGCAATTGTCCAACGGGCTCGCCGCGCTCGCCAAGGCGTCGCGGGTCACCCGCAAGCGGCCGCTCGTCGCCGACCGGCTGCCGCCGCCGCGGCTGCGGCCCCTGCGCGGCGAGGACCCCGAAACCATCGCCGACGCCGAAGGAGGGCTCGATCTCGACGCCGGCCCGCTCGCCGGGGCGAAGGAAGTCGCCGACCTGAAGCCGAACTCCGTGCGCACGGTCGGGCCGTCCTACTACTACGCGACGCCGATCCACCTCGACACGCTCGGCAAGAAGCCGGCGAAGCCCGCGCTGTTCAGCATCATCAGTCCGGCCGAGGCGGCGGAGAAGCCCGCACCCGCCCCCGAGCCATAGGGAGGGACGCGCCGCTTTTCCGCGGCCTGTGCTAGCCTTGCCGCCTCCGAGGAGGCACGCATGATCCGTCCGTTCCGCTCCCTGGCCGCGCTCGCCGGCGTTCTGCTCCTGACCGTCCCGGTCGCCGCCAAGGTGCCGGTGAAAAGAGTCGCGATCGAGAAATCGAACGACGCCTACGACATCACCTTCGACTACCCGAAGACCGGGGTGAAGGCGATCGACGACGACATCGGCGCCTGGGTGAAGAAGACGGTCGACGACTTCATCAAGACCGCCACCGAGGACCGCGCCGACGGCGACAGCGGCTACGGCCTCGACGTCAGCTTCGAGGTGCTGCGCAACGACGCGGGCGGCTTCGGCGTCCTCTTCACCGAGGAATACGATACCGGCGGCGCCCACCCGAATCACGCCTTCGACGCATTCAACTACCTGATGCCCGACGGCTGGCGGGTATACCTGCCCGAACTCTTCGACAGGAAGGCCCTCGCCAAGATCAGCGCCTTCGCCATCAAGGACCTCACCGCCCAGCTCACCCTGCCGGACGGCTCCGGCGACACCGACACCATCGCCGACGGCGCCGGGCCGGACTGGGACAATTTCAAGGACTTTATCCTCCTGCCCGGCAAGCTCGAGATCCACTTCCCGCCCTATCAGGTCGCCTCCTACGCCGCCGGCGAGCAGGAGAGCGACGTGCCGCTCAGCCTGCTCTCAGGACTGACGCGACCCGACGCGCGGGCGCCCGCCCCTTCCTTCGACTGCGCCGCCGCGGCGACGCGGGTCGAGAAGCTGATCTGCTCGGACGTGGAACTGGCACGGCTCGATCGGAAGGTGGCGGAGGCCTATGCCAGCGACCTCAAATACGCCGCCGACGATGCGGCGCAAGCGACCTCAAGCAGAAGCAGCAGGTCTGGCTCGGCCAGCGCGACGCGTCATGCACGGGCGCCGACGCGCTCGCCTGCCTGCGCGGCGGCTACGAGACGCGGCTGGAGGATTTGAACAAACCGGCGGAATGAGCCGGCGGCCGCCTGCCGCGCCCAGCCTAACGCTCAGCCGTGATAGGCGGCGTAGAAGACGTGCTGGCCGATGGTATCGACGCGCCGCATCTGGCCGGCCCACGCCGGCGAGGCATAGGCGGCGTGGTAGTGGGTGGCGTTGCCGACATCGGCGAGGATCGTGCCGTCCGGCGCGGAGAGCGCGCGGGTGGCGACATCGCGGGCGGCGCGCCAGGCGGCCCGGTCGGTAATGCGGTCGGCGACGCCGTCGCAGGCGAACGAGAACTGGCAGCGATGGTACTCGCCGGCGTTCTGGTAAACGACGCCGCACACGGTCTTCGGGAAGTTCGGGTTCTTCACCCGGTTGAGGATGACCTGGGCGACGGCGAGCTGGCCCTGCCGGCTTTCGCCGCGGGCCTCGAAATAGACCGCGGTCGCCAGGCATTCGACCTCGGCCGGAGCGGGCGCGAGCGCGCCCCGGGCGGTGTCGCCGGGGATAGCGGCGCTGCCGGCGGGGATCTTGAAAAGCGCATCAAACGGCGCGGTATTGGCCTGAACCGGATCGTCGGCCCAGGCGAAATAGACCGGCTCCAGCTTGGCGCCGAGTTCGGCGCTGACCACCGGCGGGACGTTGCGGAGCCGCGCCACCGGTCCCGGGGCAGCTACGTCGGCATCGCCGACATCGGCATTCCACATGGCGTCGAAGGCGGTCGAACCGCGCAAAGCCAGGGAACCTGACGACATATCATTGTCGGAATAGGCGGCGGTGCGAAGCGGCAGGGGCGCGTAGCTCGACCAGGCACTGACGCCGTGCCAGCACGCAACGAGGACAGCCGCGAGGATGACGCTGAGCAGGTACGTGAGCCGATTGGGTCGTGGACGCGCTTTCGACTCTGCCATGCCCCCCGGACCCCTCCTAGGCAACGCGCCAACCGGCGGCCGATTCTTAACCGGCCCCGCCAAGGTTTAACTTTGACGCAGGGAAGGTGGCGAGATTGGGGCAGGATTGTGGCGACGGGCCTGAACCCGGCCGACGAGGCCGGAATCCGGTTAACGGGGCGGTCTTTCGCCCCTTACTCCCCGGGCAGGCGAAGGCCGGGGCCGACCTGGCCGGCGACGATTGGCTTGTCCTCACCGCAGGTGAAAGTGCGGGCGTGGTCGTCGGCGATCTGGCGGGCGAGCGCGTTGGCGTTCGGGTTGACGGTGGCATCGACGTAGCCGACGTGGCAGACGCCGCCCGGCCCGAGGCGGGTCACGACCAGCACGCTGCCGGTCGGCGGCGGCCCGGCGGTATTCTCACCGCTGTCGCGAACGACATTCCAGCGCAGAATCGTGGCGAAGGGACGCGACTTGCCGCCGGCCTTCTCCACCCGCCACTCGACGGTGCCCTTGTAGACATCGTTGAAGGCCGGAAAGGTTTGGGTCGAAGCGAGGTCCTCGTTGGCAATCCGCGTGCCGAAGGTGACATACATGCGCTCGTCGCCGGCGGAGAGCAGAACCTTCAGGCCGGCGTAGCCGGGACAGGTCCACGAGCCGTAGTCTTCCTCCTCGGTGCCCGGCTCATGGCGGCACTTGTCGGTATCGAAGGTCGTGTAGACGCTCTCCGCGGCGTTGCCTGACAGGGCCGGCGTGACGGCAAGGCCGGGAACCAGGCCCAGGGTCATCAGGATCGGCGTGATGGCCGGGGCAAGAGCCCGGGAGGACGAGGCCATGGGTGCTTGCCTGAATTCGGGAGCCGCAGGGCGTGAGGCTTTGCGCCTCACCCCGCCATTTTCCCGTCCGGCGCTCCCTACTCGGCCGGCTCGACCACGGCGGGGCGCGAGGCGGCAGGCGCAATCCCGGCGGCGGGCCTGGCCATCGGGTTGTTCGGGTGCTCGGTCCAGTTGCGGTAGCCCGTCGCCGGGGCGCCGGTGTGCGGGTCGACGCCGCTGGTCAGCTGCTCCATGGTGATGCAGTTCTCGACCGGGCAGACGTTGACGCAGAGGTTGCAGCCGACGCACTCGCTGTCGATCACCTCGAAATGGCGGCGGCCATCCTTGGTCGCGGTGATCGCCTGGTGCGAGGCGTCCTCGCAGACGATGTGGCAGCGGCCGCATTCGATGCACAGGTCCTGGTCGATGCGCGCCTTGGTGACGTAGTTGAGGTTGAGGTACTGCCAGTCGGAAACATTGGGCACGGCGCGGCCGACGAGATCGGAAAGGCCCATGCCCTTTTCGTCGAGATAGCGCGACAGGCCCGAGGTCATCTCGCTGACGATGCGGAAGCCGTAGGTCATCGCGGCGGTGCAGACCTGCACGGTGCCGCAGCCGAGCGCCATGAACTCGGCCGCGTCGCGCCAGGTGGTGATGCCGCCGATGCCGGAAAGCGGGATGCCGCGCGCTTCCTTGTCGCGGGCGATCTCGCTCACCATCGACAGGGCGATCGGCTTCACCGCCGGCCCGCAGTAGCCACCGTGGCTGCCCTTGCCGTCGATGGTCGGGACCGGGGCGAAGAGGTCGAGATCAACATTGGTGATCGAGTTGATCGTATTGATCAGCGAGACGGCATCGGCGCCGCCCTGCTTCGCCGCGCGGGCCGGATAGCGGATGTCGGTGATGTTCGGCGTCAGCTTGACGATCACCGGCATGCGCGTCGCCGCCTTGCACCAGCGCGCCACCATCTCGATGTACTCGGGCACCTGGCCGACGGCCGAGCCCATGCCGCGCTCGCTCATGCCGTGCGGGCAGCCGAAGTTGAGCTCGACGCCGTCGCACTCCGTCTCCTCGACGGCGGCGAGGATGAACTTCCAGTTCGGCTCCTCGCAGGGCACCATCAGCGAGACGACGAGGGCGCGATCCGGCCAGTCCTTCTTGACGCGCTTGATCTCCTGCAGGTTGATTTGCAGGGCGCGGTCGGTGATCAGCTCGATGTTGTTGAGGCCGATGAGCCGGCGGTCGCCGGAATGGATGGCGCCATAGCGCGGGCCGGCGACATTGACCACCGGCGGGTCCTCGCCGAGGGTCTTCCACACCACGCCGCCCCAGCCCGCCTTGAAGGCGCGCACGACGTTGTATTCCTTGTCGGTCGGCGGGGCGGACGCCAGCCAGAACGGGTTCGGCGACTTGATGCCGGCAAAGGTGGTGCGCAGATCAGCCATGTCAGATCAGCCTTCGCGGTTTCCCCTTGCTGCGTTCCTCGTGGTAATTCGACGCAGCATAGCGGCGGGATTGGTGTCATGAACGACGAGCTTGAGTACACGATCAACCTGCGTCCGGAGCCTGAGGGCGGGTTTACCGTGCTGGTTCCGGCCCTGCCGGAAGTTGTTACCTACGGCGCGGACGAGACCGA
>JBBQGL010000084.1:0-17487 GCA_038323025.1 Hyphomicrobiales bacterium | reverse complement strand
GATGGCGCAGGTGCCGGTGCCCTTTGTCGAGCCGGGCATACTTGCTTCGGTGGTGGCGCTCGGCCTCCTGGTGGCGCTGGCGGTCGATCTTCCGGTCTGGACCGGCGGCCTCATCATCGGGCTGTTCGCGATCTTCCATGGGCATGCCCATGGCACCGAGGTGCCGGCAGCCGCCAGTGGCATCCAATACATGGCCGGCTTTGCGATCGCGACGGCGCTGTTGCATGCGCTTGGCATCTCCGGTGCCCTCGTGCTCGGCAAGCGGCATCGCGAGATCGTGCGGGTGGCCGGCGCGGCCTGCGCGCTCATCGGCCTCGCTCTGGTCGCGGGCGTGGTCGAGGTCTGAGATGATCCCGGGCGAGCTTTTCCCGGCGGCGGGCGAGATCGAGCTGAACGCCGGCCAGCCGACCGTCACCATCGATGTCGCCAATTCCGGCGATCGTCCGGTGCAGGTCGGCTCGCACTATCATTTCTACGAGACCAACCCGGCGCTTTCCTTCGACCGGGAAAAGGTGCGCGGCATGCGCCTCGACATCCCCGCCGGTACCGCCGTCCGCTTCGAGCCGGGCCAAACCCGCACCGTGACGCTCGTCCCCTACCGGGGCGACCGGATCGTGTTCGGGTTCAATCAGAAGGTGATGGGGAGCCTCTGACGCTCCATCGCCGCTTCCTCCCGACGCCAAGCCGCGTCCCGCCACCGTCCTTGAGGACCAGAGATGCCGTACCGCATTTCCCGCGCCCACTACGCCGACATGTTCGGCCCGACCACCGGCGACAAGGTGCGCCTCGCCGACACCGATCTGATCGTCGAGGTCGAGCGCGACTTCACGACCTATGGCGAGGAAGTGAAGTTCGGCGGCGGCAAGGTCATCCGCGACGGCATGGGCCAGTCGCAGACGAGCAACGCCAACGGTGCGGTCGATACCGTCATCACCAACGCCCTGATCATCGACCATTGGGGGATCGTGAAGGCCGACGTCGGCCTTAAGGAAGGCAGGATCGTCGGCATCGGCAAGGCGGGCAACCCGGACGTCCAGCCGGGCGTCGACATCATCATCGGGCCGGGGACCGAGGCTATCGCCGGGGAGGGCAAGATCCTCACCGCCGGCGCGCTCGACATGCATATCCATTTCATCAGCCCGCAGCAGATCGACGATGCCCTCTATTCCGGCGTGACGACCATGCTCGGCGGCGGTACCGGGCCCGCGACCGGCACCAACGCCACCACCTGCACGCCCGGCCCCTGGCATCTGGCGCGCATGATCCAGGCGGCGGAGGGGTTCCCGATGAACCTCGCCTTCGCCGGCAAGGGCAATGCCTCGCTGCCCGGCGCGCTGGAGGAGCAGATCAAGGCTGGCGCGGCGGCGCTGAAGCTGCACGAGGACTGGGGCACGACGCCGGCGGCGATCGACAATTGCCTGGCGGTCGCCGACGCCTTCGACGTGCAGGTGATGATCCACACCGACACGCTGAACGAATCCGGCTTCGTCGAGAACACCATCGCGGCCTTCAAGGGACGCACCATCCACGCCTTCCACACCGAGGGCGCCGGCGGCGGCCATGCGCCCGACATCATCAAGGTGTGCGGGCTGTCGAACGTCCTGCCGTCGTCGACCAACCCGACGCGGCCCTACACGGTCAACACGCTCGACGAGCATCTCGACATGCTCATGGTCTGCCACCATCTCGACCCGGGCATCGCCGAGGACGTCGCCTTCGCCGAGAGCCGCATACGCAAGGAGACCATCGCCGCGGAGGACATCCTCCACGACATGGGCGCGTTCTCGATGATCTCGTCCGACAGCCAGGCGATGGGCCGCGTCGGCGAGGTTCTCATCCGCACCTGGCAGACGGCGCACAAGATGAAACAGCAGCGCGGCCGCCTGCCGGAAGAGTCCGGCGACAACGACAATTTCCGGGTCAAGCGCTACATCGCCAAGTACACGATCAACCCGGCGATCACCCACGGCCTCGACGAGTGGATCGGCTCGGTGGAGGTAGGCAAGCTCGCCGACCTGGTGCTGTGGTCGCCGGCGTTCTTCGGTATCAAGCCGGACCTGATCCTGAAGCTCGGCACGATCGCCGGAGCGCCCATGGGCGACCCCAACGCTTCCATCCCGACGCCGCAGCCGGTGCACTACCGGCCGATGTTCGGCGCCTTCGGGACGGCCATGACCAGCTCGGCGATCACCTTCGTCAGCCGCGCCTCCCTGGAGGAAGGCATCGTCGACCGCCTCGGCGTCGAGCGCACCCTGCTGGCCGTGAAGAACACGCGCGGCATCACCAAGGAGTCGATGATCCACAACGACGCCACCCCGAAGATCGAGGTCGACCCGGAAACGTACGAGGTGCGCGCCGACGGCGAACTGCTCACCTGCCCGCCGGCGGAAGTGCTGCCCATGGCGCAGCGCTATTTCCTGTTCTGAGCCAGCCAGGCGGGAAGGTCGCTGATGCTGGCCAGCACCGCGTCGGCATGGGGCGCGAGGTCGGCCGCCGTGCTGTTGCCGGTAAGCACGCCGATGGCGGCGCCGGCACCCGCGGCCCGCGCCATGTCGAGATCGTGAAGATTGTCGCCAACCACCGCGACCTCGGCCGGCGTGGCGCCGATGGCTGTCGCGAAGGCGTGGACGATATCGCCCGCCGGCTTGGGATTGGGGACCGAGTCGTAGCCGAAGATATGGGGCAGGTGCTTGCCGGCGCCGACGCCCGCAAGGGCGCGGATCGCGGCGCCGGTGCCGTCGTTGGTCGCCACGCCAAGGGCGAAGCCCCGGTTCGCCAGGGCCTCCAGCGTGGCAAGCAGATCGGGCACCGGGACCGAGTGCTTCTCGCCGTGGGCGTGAAAGGCGCGATCGATGCGCCCGGCCATGGCGCGGAAGGCCTCGCCCTCAAGCTCGGGAAACCACAGCCGGACGATGTCGAAGGTGGTGCCCGCGCCGAGCACCGAGCCGGCGCGCATGCGGCCGGTCGCCGGATCGAGGCCGCCGCTGACGAGAAGGGCCCGCGCCTTGTCGGCGTCGCCGCCCGCAAGCTCGAGGGCCAATTGCCGGTAGAGCGGCGCCCAGGTCGCCTCGAAATCAAGAAGGGTGCCGTCCTTGTCGAAGAGGATGCCGCGTATCGCCATGGCGCCCGGCATAGCCCGGCAGCGTGGTTTGTTCTAGATTTGGCCGGCATGAGTGACAGCAAGACCCAGGACAGGCCCGCACCCACCTACGACCGAGATTTCTACGCATGGTCACAGGATCAGGCGGCGCGGCTTCGTGACCTCCAGCCGAATTCGATCGATTGGGAGAACATCGCGGAGGAGGTGGAAAGTCTGGGGGCGTCCGAGAAGCGACAAATCCGAAGCCGGTTGATTGTGTTGCTATTGCATCTACTCAAATGGCACTTCAAGCCGGAGCAGCGAAAACATGGTTGGCGTGTCACAATCTCTTATCAGCGCTACATGATCGCTTCGATGTTGCGCGAGAGTCCCAGCCTTCGGGGATTTCCCGAGGAAGCATTGGAGGATGTGTTCGAGGCCGCGAGAATGCGCGCGGCCGATGAAACCGAATTGGCGGCGGCGACATTTCCGGTTTCGTGCCCGTACCTCCTCTCGGAGATCATGGATCGGGCGTTCTTTCCGGGTCCCGCTGACCCCGATGTTCGCTGAGCGAACCTGCCAGTGATCCGCGCCAGCCGCGTGCTTCCTGCCGGGTCATGGTCGGTGCTCAATACCGACACGGTAGCGCTCGATTTCGATGCGCGGCACCGGCGCCGGCTGCAGATGAGGGGCCTGCGCGGCCTTGAGTTCCTGCTCGACCTGCCTGAGGCGGTGGCGCTGAGGAACGGCGACGGGCTCGAGCTGGAAGACGGCCGCGTCATCCTGGTGAAGGCGGCTCCCGAGCCGCTGGTCGAGATCGCAGCTGCAACGCCCGCGAATCTCCTGCGGCTCGCCTGGCATCTCGGCAACCGTCACCTGCCGGCGCAATTGCTCGGCGATCGCATCCGCATCCGACGGGATCACGTCATCGAGGCGATGCTCGCGGGCCTCGGTGCCGAGGTCACGCCCGTCGATGCACCCTTCGACCCCGAGGGGGGCGCCTATGCCGCCGGCCATGGCACCGGCGCGCACGGGCACGAGCACGGTTCCGACCACGATCATGGCCACGAGCATCATCACCATCCCGACGGCCACGGCCACCGGCATGGTTGAGGCGGCCAAGGTCCTCGCACTGGTCGCCAGTGCGTTCGGCGACCCTCCCGCCGATACGCGACCTTTGCCGGAGGACGGCCAGCTTTCGCCGGCGGGCCTGCAGAAGCTTCAGGCCTGGCTGTCGCCGTCGTTTCCGGTGGGTGCGTTCAGCTATAGCCACGGCCTCGAATGGGCGGTCGAGGACGGCACCGTCACCAGCGCGGCGACGCTTCGATCCTGGCTCGGCGACGTGCTTTCCCATGGCGCCGGGCGGACCGACGCGGTGCTGTTTGCCCACGCATGGCGCGCGGCGGGCGCCGGCGACCTCGACAGGCTGCGCGAGATCGCCGAGCTTGCCGCCGCCTTCCAGCCGTCGCGCGAACGGGCGCTCGAGACGACAGCGCAGGGCCGCGCCTTTCTTTCGGCGGTCTCCGCTGCCTGGCCGAGCCCGGCCCTTGCCTCTTTGGCAGCGATCTTCCCGGCCGACCTCGCCATCGCCTATCCGGTGGCAGTGGCGCTCGCCACCGCGGCCGAAGGCGTCGCGCTGAAGCCGGCGCTGGTCGCCTATCTCGGCTCGTTCGCCGCCAATCTCATCTCGGCCGGCGTGCGCGCCATTCCCATCGGCCAGACCGACGGCCAGCGCGTGGTCGCGGCGATGGCGGCGCTGATCGAGGCGATTTCCGGCGCGGCTCTTGCAACGCCGCTCGACGACATTGGCGGCATCGCCTTCCGCGCCGATATCGCCAGCATGAAACACGAGACCCAGTATACGAGGTTGTTCCGCTCATGATCGGGGAGGGCGAGAGGCTCCGTACACAGATTGCGCTGTCGCGCCTTCGCGGAAAGCAGGTCGCCGACGCTGCTCCGTCGATTGGAACCTCGTTCTTCATCAATTTTCATCCGACACACTGGGTCCGGAACAGCATGCTGAAAAGTGGCAGGCGGGTGGGCGGCCACCGCACGTCTAAGGCCTACTTGCTCTTCGAGGGTTGCGACTGGCGCATGAGTTCTGGCGAACGGACCTTTCGCGCACTGCGACTGCCAACACGCACCCTGAGCGCCTTGCTGCGACGGCTGATGGGCCGCCATCTGTTGCAAGCGCGGCTTTGCGGGCCCGATCTCGGAGTCGCCCTCCGCTTCGAGGATGGTCTGGCGATCACGGTGTCGCGGGGCGCGAAGGGCTTCGGTCAATGGTGGGTGGGGCTGCCCACAGGCGGGACGGTCGACCCATTTGGTTTGGAAGAGGACACGCGGCAATGATTTCACCGAATGGCCCGCTCCGGGTTGGCGTCGGCGGCCCGGTCGGCTCCGGCAAGACGGCGCTGATGGATCAGTTGTGCAAGCGGCTCCGCAGCCGCTACGACGTCGCCGCCATCACCAACGACATCTACACCAAGGAGGACGCCGAGTTTCTCACGCGCTCGGGCGCGCTCGCGCCGGAGCGCATCGTCGGCGTGGAGACCGGCGGATGCCCGCACACCGCCATCCGCGAGGACGCGTCGATCAATCTCGCGGCGGTGGCCGACCTTCGCCTGAGGTTTCCCAACCTCGACGTGATCCTGATCGAATCGGGCGGCGACAACCTCGCCGCGACCTTCTCGCCGGAACTTGCCGACATCACGATCTACGTCATCGACGTGGCGGCCGGGGACAAGATCCCCCGGAAGGGCGGGCCGGGCATAACCCGTTCCGATCTGCTCGTCATCAACAAGATCGATCTCGCGCCCTTCGTCGGCGCCTCGCTCGAGGTCATGGACCGGGATGCGCGGAAGATGCGCGGCAGCCGTCCCTTCGTCTTCACCAATATGCGCTCGGGCGAGGGCGTCGATGCGGCGGTCGCGTTTGTCGAGAAAGCCGGCGGCCTCCACGCCAACCCGGCAGTCGCGGGCTGAAGTGAGCCTGATTTGGCCAGTTCCGGCCCCTGTCGGAACACCTAAACCAACTGGTAGGCAATCCGGTGACCCAGTCTCGCCGTCGGGCGCGGGGAGGCGCTATACTCGCGAGACCTGACTCCACGCCGATCCGGAACGTCCATGCCCATCGTCAATCGCTTCGCCGACCTTCAGGATGACATCGTCGCCTGGCGCCACGATCTCCACCGCCACCCGGAAATCCTCTACGAGGTACATCGCACCGCCGCGACGGTCGCCGACAAGCTGCGCGCCTTCGGCCTCGACGAGGTAGCAACCGGAATCGGCCGCACCGGGGTCGTAGGCGTCATCAAGGGCCGGCAGACGCGAAGCGGCCGGGTGGTCGGCATCCGCGCCGACATGGACGCGCTGCCCATCCGCGAGACCACCGGCAAGCCGTACGCCTCGCTGGTTGAGGGCAAGATGCACGCCTGCGGGCACGACGGCCATACCGCCATGCTGCTCGGCGCGGCGCGCTACCTCGCCGAGACGCGCAACTTCGACGGGACCGCCGTGGTCATCTTCCAGCCGGCCGAAGAGGGCGGCGCCGGCGGCAAGGCGATGGTGCAGGACGGCCTCATGGACCGCTGGAACATCCAGGAGGTCTATGGCATGCACAACATGCCCGGCCTCAAGGTCGGCGCCTTCGCCACGCGCCATGGCCCGATCATGGCGGCGACCGACGAGTTCACGATCCGCATCACCGGCGTCGGCGGCCATGCGGCGCGTCCGCACGGCGGCGTCGACCCGGTCATCGTCGGCACGGCCATCGTCCAGGCGCTGCAGACGATCGTCTCGCGCTCGGTCGACCCGATCGAATCGGCGGTCGTCTCGACCACCCGCTTTCATGCCGGCGATGCCTACAACGTCATCGCCGGCTCGGGCGAGCTCGGCGGCACGGTGCGCACGCTGAAGGCGGGAATCCGGGATCTCATCGAAACGCGCATGGGCACGATCGTCAGGCATATTGCCGCGGCCCACGGCGCCAGGGTAGACCTGCACTACGACCGCAACTATCCGATCACGGTCAATCACGCCGCGCAGACGGACTTTGCCGCCAGAGTGGCAGCCGGCGTCGTCGGCGCGGGGAATGTCGATACGTCCACGCCGCCGCTGATGGGCGGCGAGGATTTCTCCTACATGCTGGAAGCGCGGCCCGGCGCCTTCGTCTTCATCGGCAACGGTGACAGCGCCGGCCTGCACAACGCCGACTACGATTTCAGCGACGATGCCATTCCCGTCGGCTGCTCGTACTGGGCGCGGCTGGTCGAAACCGCGATGCCGGCGTAAATCGGGTCGATCGTAGCCCGGATGGAGCGAAGCGAAATCCGGGGCCTCGCGGGGCAGGGTGCACCCGGATTACGCTGCGCTCCATCCGGGCTCAGCTGAGATGGTGGTGCCCCGGGCCGGACTCGAACCGGCACGTCCTTGCGGACAACAGATTTTGAGTCTGCCGCGTCTACCAATTCCGCCACTGGGGCCGCCGTACGAAAAAGCCGGCTGGTTGCAATCAATCAGGCGGTGGTCGTACACGACGAAATTCCGGTCGTAAACCGCCGCTTCGTGTGAATCGCACGGCAGGGTTCTCCCTTGCCGAAAGAAGACCGGCTCCGTTGCCACCTCGTCCGGCCTTGCCAGCGCTGCGGCGCGCCGGTAGAAGCCCGCCCGTGCTTCGCCGCCTCTACGACTGGACCCTCGGGCTCGCCGGCCGCAAATCGGCCGAGGTGTGGCTGGCGATCATCGCTTTCATCGAAAGCTCCGTCTTCCTCGTTCCGGCCGACATCCTCTTCATTCCGATGGTGATCGCCCGCCGCGATCGCGCCTATCGCTATGCCCTCGTGGCGACCGCGGCCTCGGTCCTCGGCGGCATCGCCGGCTGGTTTCTTGGCCACTTTGCCTACGAGGCGGTCGCCAAGCCGATCCTGTCTTTCTACGGCGCCCTCGACGATTTCGAGAAGCTGAGGGCCTCGTCGAACGGCAACGCGGTGCTCCTCCTGCTCATCACCTCCGGCCTGGCGCATTTGCCGCCGATCAAGGTGGTGACCATTCTCTCGGGCGCGCTCAACGTCGATCTCGGCTTGTTCATCGTTTCCGCGATCGCGGCGCGCGGCCTCCGTTTTTTCGCGCTGGCCTGGCTGCTTCGGGCCTATGGCCCCGAGATCCAGGCGTTCATCGAGAAACGCCTCGGCCTGATCGCCGGCGGGGTCGCCGCGGCCATTATTTTGCTCTATGTCGCGGTGAAGCTCGCCTGATTTGAGCAACCTGGTTGCGCGGGGAAAACGAACGATGAGCGCTGCGTTGCGCGGGGAACGGCTGGCGCCCGCACTCCTGTTTCTGATTGGTCTGGCGACAATTCTCGGGGCCTGGGGGTTCGAACTCGCCGGCTACATACCCTGCGAACTCTGTCTCAAGGAACGGGTGCCCTATTACGTGGGCGTCGCGATTGGCCTCGCCGCCCTGCTCGCGGCCGCCGCCGGTGCCAAACCGACCGTGCCGCGCCTCCTCCTGATCGTGGCCGGGCTGGTCTTCGCCTACGGCATCTACCTCGGGGTTTACCACGCCGGCGCGGAATGGCGTTTTTGGCCGGGGCCGACCGAATGCAGCGGGGGCGGCGCCCTGTCGACGACCACCGACGATCTCCTCAACGCGCTGAAGCGCGCCCATGTAGTCAGCTGTACCGACCCGGCGTTCCGGTTTCCGGCGACGCCGTGGGGCCTTTCACTCGCCGGCGCCAACGCGCTGATCTCGATCCTGCTGACCGCGATCGCGTTCTGGGGCGCCTTCCGGCCGCTCGGTCCGGAGGAGGCCGCGGCCGCGCAGCGGATCTGACGGGCGGCGGAGATCGCTGCAATCAGTGTCGACTTTTTCCGAAGCCGACACAAATGGGCTGCGGCAAGCCAAGGGGCGCCGCGTGCAGCGAACATCAAGGGAGAACTGCAATGACAAAATATATGGCCATGTACATGGCATCCAAGCCGGTGATCGATCAGATGATGAAGGCGACGCCGGAGCAGATGAAGTCGGGAATGGACGCCTGGATGGCGTGGTCAAAGAAGAACGCAAAAGCGATCGTCGAACTCGGAGCCCCGCTGGGCAAGACCAAGCACGTGGACAAGGCGGGGGTCTCGGACACGAAGAACGAGATCACCGGCTACTCGATCGTACAGGCCGACTCGTTCGATGCTGCGGCGAAGATCTTCAAGGACCATCCGCACCTCGGCATGGCCGGGGCCTGGATCGATCTCCTGGAGTGCGTGTCGATTCCCGGAATGTAGCCGGCCTCAAGCCGGGCGCGTCGCCGCCATCATGTAGTTCACGTCCATGTCGCCGGTCAGGCGAAAGTAGTCGGCGACCGGCACGTACATGACGCCGGTTTCGGCGCCGCGCGTCAGCCCGGCGGCGCGGAACGCGGCGGACAGTTCTTCCGGCGTCACCAGCTTGTTCCAGGAATGGGTGCCGCGCGGCAGCCAGCGGAGAATGTACTCGGCGCCGACGATAGCGAGCAGCCACGACTTGGTCGTGCGGTTGATGGTGGCGGCGACGATCAGCCCGCCGGGCTTCAGGAGGGACGCGCAGGCGGCGACGAACGATGGGACGCTCGGGACGTGCTCGACCACTTCGAGGATCGTGACCACGTCGAATCGCGCGCCCTCGTCTGCGAGTGCCTCGGCCGTGGTGGCGCGGTAGTCGATGCTGAGTTTCGCCTCGGCCGCATGAAGCCTGGCGATCGAGATATTCTCACTCGAAGGATCGATGCCAACCACGGCGGCACCCATCCGCGCCAGCGGCTCGGTCAGAATCCCGCCGCCGCAGCCGACATCGAGGAAGCTCAGACCCTCAAGGGCAAGCGGGTCGTTCCGCTCTTTATGAAAATGGCCCGCCACCTCACCCTTGATCCAGGCGAGCCGCAGCGGGTTCAGGCGATGGAGCGGCCTGAGAGGGCCGGCGGGGTCCCACCAGCGGGCGGCCATCGCGGAGAAGCGCCTGACTTCGTCAGGATCGACGGCGGGATCGGTCATTCCGAATAAGCCCATTGGCTGGTCACAAAGTCAGATACGCGGACGGACTTCACCGGACCGGGTCCGAACCCGGAGGACTATAACCCAGCTTCCGCCGCGATCAGCCTATTCCTCCGTCCAGCCGGCGGTCTCGAATACCTGCTTGCGGGTGCTGTCGCGGATTTCGTCGGCGATCGCCGCGTCGTCCATGGCGCGGGCGAGCACCATCCCACCGACGACCTGCGCCACCAGCGCCAGTGCGCGCTCGCGCGACGGACGCTCGCCGTCGGGCAGGTTGGCGGCAAACGCGCCTACCATCATCTCCATGACCTGGCGGAAGGCGCCTTTTACCGCGCCATTGCCGCGCGAAACATCGGACGGCAAGGCGATCATCGGGCACGAGCGGTCGCGATCCTCGAAATGCTCGTCGGAGAGGTAGGCCTCCACAATCATGCGGGCGAGGGCTTCACCCCTGGCCGCCGGATCGATGTTATGGGCCTGCCAGGGCTCGGGCCGGTCGTTACAGGCGAACTGGAGCACGGCGGCC
Source organism: Hyphomicrobiales bacterium (assembly GCA_038323025.1). GTDB lineage: Bacteria > Pseudomonadota > Alphaproteobacteria > Rhizobiales > Kaistiaceae > JAFKKF01. Next base: position 6,861 of record JBBQGL010000084.1, on the reverse strand, counting down.
TCGTAGAGGTCCTCCTTGGCGGAAAAGTGCTTGTAAAAGCCGCCGTGGGTGAGACCCGCCTCGCTCATGATCTCGTCGATGGTGACTTCGGCGAAGCCGTTGCGGTTGAACAACCGCCGCGCGCTCTGGATGATGCGGGTGCGCGTTTCCTGCTTGTGCTCGGCCGTGTAGGGCATGGCGAATTCTCCTTCGCCCGGAGGATAGACGAACCCTAAAAGATGTTCTTGAACATCTTTTGTATGCCTTTCTTATGGCGGTCCCGAAGACGCGCGGCCATCAGCTGCCGCCAATCAGGAGACCGACATGACAACGCTTCCGTTCACGCTGCAGGTCGAGCCGACGCCTTCCCAATTCCTGTTCACGGTGAGGGGCCCTCTCGTGGCCAAGGACCTGGAGGGCGGGCGGGTCGCCCACAACATGGCCGCCGGGTCCGACCAGGGGGTAGCCGCGGCGCGCTCGTTCAGCGACCTCAGCCACGCCGTCTACGTGCCGATCAAGCCGAACGGTCCTGGCGCCGGCGAACTGCTCATCATCGACTACTGGAGCAACCCGGCCGGCATCGGCACGTTCTTTTCCGACCCGCAGGTGCAGCAGGGCGGCACGATGGTCTATCGCGACCGCGAGGCGATCATCTGGGAGCGGACACCGGGCCTGCCGCATTTCAGCCTGCCGGCGCCGATGGGCAAGAACGAGCGCTATGTCGGTCTCGCCCGCGGACCGGTGGCCTCCCGCGAGAAGGCAGAGAAGATCCTGACCGAGGCGCTCCGCAAGCGCGCCAATACGTCGCGCGCCAAGGGCCTCATGTCCCGCGAGTGGTTCTTCCGGCTCGGCCGGCCGGGCGAGAAGCCCCCGCTGGAGGCGATCGGCGTGGATCTCTGGTTCGACGCCGCCGGCATGCAGGAAGTCTACAACGACCCGGCCGAAATGGAGGTCCTCGAGGGATTGTTCACCGGCATGCCGGACACCTCGGTCTGGCAGAAGCCGAAGGGCGCCTGGGTCGAGTGGTAGGCCCGGATACCTGAGCCAACCCCAATTTCCGGCCGGCGGGACGCCCGGTTGCGACCCGCCGGTCAAGTCGCTATGAAGGCGCGCCTTTCGGGCCGGCGGGCGGCTCGTCAAGACGGGCCCGGGAGATCATGGCACGGTTGGTGATGAAGTTCGGCGGCACGTCGGTTGCCGATGTCGAGCGCATCAAGAATGTTGCGCGCCACGTCAAGCGCGAGGTCGACGGCGGCCATCAGGTGGCGGTCGTCGTCTCGGCGATGGCCGGGGCTACCAACCAGCTCGTCGCCTGGACGCGTCAGACCGCCCTTCTCCACGACGCGCGCGAATATGACGCGGTCGTCTCCTCCGGCGAGCAGGTCACCGCCGGGCTGCTTGCCATCGCCCTGCAGGACATCGGCATCAACGCCCGCTCGTGGCAGGGCTGGCAGATCCCGATCCGCACCGACGCCAGCCACGGCTCGGCGCGCATCGTCGATATCGACGGCGCCCGGCTGATCGAGCGGCTGGCGCAGGGCCAGGTGGCGGTGATTGCTGGCTTCCAGGGGATCGGGCCGGACAACCGCATCGCCACGCTCGGCCGCGGCGGCTCGGATACCAGCGCGGTTGCCGTCGCCGCCGCCATCGGCGCCGACCGGTGCGATATCTACACCGACGTGGACGGCGTCTACACCACCGATCCGCGCATCGAGCAGAAGGCGAAGCGGCTAGACAAGGTCTCCTATGAGGAGATGCTGGAAATGGCGTCGCTCGGCGCCAAGGTCCTGCAGGTGCGCTCCGTCGAGCTGGCCATGACGCAGAACGTGCGCACGTTCGTCCGTTCAAGCTTCGATCCCGTCGACGGGCCGGGCATGAACGCCGCCGACCCGCCGGGAACACTCATCTGCGACGAGGAAGAGATCGTGGAAAAACATGTCGTTTCGGGCATCGCCTACTCCAAGGACGAAGCCCAGATTTCGCTCCGCCGGGTTGCTGACAAGCCGGGGGTCGCGGCCGGCATCTTCGGCCCGCTTGCCGAGGCCGGCATCAATGTCGACATGATCGTGCAGAACATCTCCGAGGATGGCGGCACCACCGACATCACCTTCACGGTGCCGACGGCCGACTACGACCGGGCGCGCAAGGTGCTGGAAGACCTGAAGGCCGGCATCGGCTATCAGGCCATCCAGGGCTCGACCGACGTGGCCAAGGTCTCGGTCATCGGCATCGGCATGCGCAGCCATGCCGGCGTCGCCGCCGACGCCTTCAAGGCGCTGGCAACGCGGGGGATCAACATCCGCGCCATCACGACTTCGGAAATAAAGATATCCGTGTTGATCGACGCGCCGTACACCGAGCTTGCGGTACGGACTTTGCATTCGTTATACGGGCTCGACAAGTAAACCGATCCGGGCGTCCTTACGCCCGACAATGCCGCCCGGCCAGCCGGCGGTAAGAGGATAGCGGGATCATGCGGGGGGCACCCTCCGGGCCGCGCGTCCTGCTCCGGCGCCTCCGCGAGATCATGGCGGAGCCGATCAGTGCGCAAGACCGGCTCGACAAGACCGTGCGCCAGATCGCGGCCAACATGGTGGCCGAGGTGTGCTCGGTCTATGTGCTCCGCTCGGACGGCGTCCTCGAGCTTTACGCCACGGAAGGCCTGAAGCGCGAAGCCGTGCACCGGGCGTCGCTGCGCGTCGGCCAGGGCCTGGTCGGCACCATCGCCGCCGAAGCACGGCCGCTGAACCTGCCCAACGCCCAGAGCCATCCGGCCTTCCGTTACCTGCCGGAAACCGGCGAAGAGATCTATTCCTCGTTCCTCGGCGTGCCGATCCTGCGCGCCGGGGGCACGCTCGGCGTGCTCGTCGTGCAGAACCGCGCCCACCGCACCTATTACGAGGAAGAGGTCGAGGCGCTGCAGACGACGGCGATGGTGCTCGCCGAAATGATCGCCGTCGGCGAACTCGCCGGCCTTGCCAAACCCGGCACATCGCTCGATTTGAAGCGCCCGGTGACAGTCATCGGTGTGGGATTGAGCGAAGGCGTCGGCCTCGGCCATGTCGTCCTCCACGAGCCAAGGGTTGTCGTGACCGCGCTGATCGGCGAGGACGCGGCGCAGGAATCCTCGCGCCTCGACGAAGCCATCGCCAGCTTGCGCCTTTCGGTCGACGACATGTTGTCGCGTGGCGATATCGACGGCGAAGGCGAGCATCGCGACGTGCTCGAGGCATACCGGATGTTCGCCAACGACCGCGGCTGGGTGCGGCGCATGCACGAGGCGATCCGCAACGGCCTTTCGGCCGAAGCGGCGGTCGAGCAGGTGCAGAGCGACATGCGGGCGCGCATGCAGCGCCAGGTCGATCCGCTCCTCCGCGACCGGCTGCATGACTTCGACGATCTCGCCAACCGGCTCCTGCGCGTGCTGATGAACAAGCCGCACGGCGCCGACGGGCCAGACCTGCCGCGCGACGCGATCATCGTCGCCCGCAACATGGGCGCGGCCGAGCTTCTCGACTACAATCGCGAACGCATCCGCGGTCTGGTGCTCGAGGAGGGCGGGCCGACCAGTCACGTCGCGATCGTGGCGCGGGCGCTGGGAATCCCGGCCATCGGCCGCGCCGCCAACGCGGTTTCGCTCTGTGAGAACGGCGATGCGGTCATCGTCGATGGCGTCGCCGGCGAAGCCCACCTGCGGCCTCCGGCCGATGTCGAGGCGGCCTATGCCGAAAAGGTGCGCTTCCGGGCGCGGCGTCAGGAGCAATACCGGCTGCTGCGCGACAAGCCGGCGGAGACCCGCGACGGCTGCCGGGTCGCGCTTCACATGAATGCCGGCCTGCTCGTCGACCTGCCCCACCTTACCGAATCGGGCGCCGAGGGGATTGGCCTCTTCCGCACCGAGCTGCAGTTCATGATCGCGGCGAAAATGCCGAAGCTGAACGAGCAGCAGGCGGTCTACACCTCGGTGCTCGAGGCCGCGGCGGGCCGGCCAGTGACGTTCCGGACCCTCGACATCGGCGGCGACAAGGTGCTGCCCTACATGCGCACGGCGGAGGAAGAGAACCCCGCCATGGGCTGGCGGGCGATCCGTCTCGGGCTCGACCGGCCCGGCCTGCTGCGGACCCAGATTCGCGCCCTGCTTCACGCCGCGGCCGGCCACGACCTGCGCATCATGCTGCCGATGGTGACCGAGCTCGACGAAGTCAGCCGGACGCGAACCCTGATCGAGCGTGAGCTTGCCCATATGCGCCGGCACGACCATGCCGAGCCGACGAGCCTCAAGGTCGGGGCGATGGTCGAGGTCCCGGCGATGCTCTGGCAACTGGACGGCATCGCCAGGGTGGCCGATTTCATCTCGGTCGGGTCGAACGACCTGCTTCAGTTCATGACCGCCAGCGATCGCGGCAACATGATGGTGGCGGGGCGCTTCGAACCGCTCTCGCGGCCGTTCCTGCGCGCCTTGCGATCCATCGTCCGGTCGGCGGAGGCGGCGAAGATTCCGGTTACGCTCTGCGGCGAGATGGCCGGCAACCCGCTTGCCGCCATGGCGCTGATCGGGCTCGGCTACCGGGCCCTGTCGATGTCTCCCGCCGCCATCGGCCCGGTGAAGGCGATGACCCTCGCGCTCGACGCCGGAAAGCTCGGCGGCATCCTCGAAGGGCTGCTTGCCGACGGCGGTGCGGCGGATACCGTGCGCGCCGGACTGTCGGCCTTTGCCGAACGCGAAGGCATCCCCTGCTAGGCAGGCGGCCCGCGGCACTCTATTAGCAACGCCATGCTTCCTCCCGAAAAGATTCAGGCCCTCGTCAGCCGCGTCGATGCGATCGATGCACAATTGTCGGCGCCGCTCAGCCGCGACCTGCTCGTCCAGCTCAACAAGGAGCGGGCCGAACTGCAGCCGGTTCATGCCGCGATCCTCGAGTTGAACGCAGCCGAGAAGGAACGAGCCGACCTCGGCCAGCTGCTCGAGGACCCGGAAATGGGGGAGATGGCCGCGGGCGAGGCCGCGGCGCTCGATGAGCGCATCACCGCCCTCACCGAAAAGGTTCGCCTCCTGCTCATCCCCAAGGATGCCGCGGACGAAAAAAGCGCCATCCTCGAAATCCGCGCCGGCACCGGCGGGGACGAGGCGGCGCTCTTCGCCGGCGATCTCTTCCGCATGTACCAGCGCTACGCCGAGTTGCATCGCTGGACGGTGCAGGTGCTGTCGGAGAGCGAGGGCGACGCCGGCGGCTACAAGGAAATCATCGCCAATGTGACGGGCAAGGGCGTGTTTGCGCGCCTGAAATTCGAATCGGGGGTGCACCGGGTCCAGCGCGTTCCGGCAACCGAGGCGAGCGGCCGCATCCACACGTCGGCGGCGACGGTCGCGGTGCTGCCGGAGGCCGAGGACGTCGACATCGACCTGAAGCCCGAGGATCTGAGCGTGGAGACGCTGAGGGCGTCGTCGAAGGGCGGTCAGCACGCCAATACGACCGATTCCGCCGTGCGCATGACGCACATCCCGAGCGGCATTTCGGTGACCGTCAGCTCGCGCTCGCAACACCAGAATCGCGTGCAGGCTTTGCAGGTTATGCGATCGCGCTTATACGAAGTCGAGCGCGAGCGGGTGGCCAATGAACGCTCGGCGGCGCGGAAAGGACAGGTCGGAAGCGGAGACCGGTCGGCGCGCATCCGCACCTACAACTTCCCGCAGGGTCGCCTGACGGATCATCGCATCAATCTAACCCTTTATAAACTCGAGAAGATTCTTTCCGGCGAAGCGCTCGACGAAGTGATCGAACCGCTGATCACCAACCACCAGGCGACGCTCCTGGCGGCGGAGGGGGTGTGAGCGCCGTCCTGGCTGTCCCAGAGGCCGTCTCAATCGGCGCACTCAGGCGGGAGATCGGAAGAACGCTTGTGAAAACAAGCCCTTCGGCGGCTCTCGACGCGCGCCTGATCGTGGCGCATGCGCTCAGGATCGATCCCGGCGAGGTTATCCTGCGTGAGACGGCCCTGATTCGGCCTGAGACACGGCGGGACGCGCTTGCAATGGCCGCGAGACGGGCGGGCGGCGAGCCGGTCGCCCGGATCGTCGGCGAGAAGGAATTCTGGGGACTGGCGTTCCGGCTGTCGGCCGAGACGCTGGTGCCCCGTCCGGACACGGAAACGCTTGTCTCGGCGGCGCTCGCCGCCGTCCGCGGCCGTCTCAGGGGGACGCCTCCGCGGATTCTCGATATCGGCACCGGGTCCGGCGCGATCCTGCTGGCGCTGCTTTCCGAGCTTCCGGACGCCAGTGGGACAGGCACGGACAGGGCGCGTGGCGCGCTTGAGACGGCCCAGGACAATGCCGTGCGCTTCCGTCTCACCGGACGGGCCGCGTTTGTGGAGGCCGACTGGGCGTCCGGCGTCGCCGGACCGTTCGACCTGGTGGTTTCCAACCCGCCTTACATCGAAGCGGGTGAAATCGCCGGACTGCCGCTTGAGGTCCGCGATCACGATCCCCATCTGGCCCTTGACGGCGGGGAAGACGGGCTCGACGCCTACCGGGCCATCATCCCGGATCTCGATCGCCTGATGGCCGAAAATGGCCGGGCGTTCCTCGAGGTCGGGGCAGGGCAGGCGGACGCGGTTGCCGAGCTCGGTGCCCCGGCGGGATTCGTGTCCAGACGGCATCGCGATCTCGCAGGCATCGAGCGGGTAGTGGAACTGGCGCGCCGGGCGGACGGTTAGGACTTCGGCCATCATGGCCGGGCGAGAGGCAAGATTGCGCTTGGAAATCAATCGCGAACCGGCTAGGTTCCGCTCGCCGTAGCAACGTGGGCACGTCAATCGCCGCAGGGCGAGACGAGGGAGTTACGGCTCGGGCGCTCTTTGGGAGCAGCTCCCAATCGAACGATG
>JBBQGL010000083.1:0-17541 GCA_038323025.1 Hyphomicrobiales bacterium | reverse complement strand
GTATCGTCGGTCATGGCGGGTGTGGCCGGCTCGATGGGGCGGACAGGGTTGGCTTCAACAACCGAATCCTACGCCATATCAATTGCTTAGACTACATCCGCCATCCCCTCAGACGGGCCATCATGAATAAGACGGGCTAGTCCCCGCCGGGCAACGAACCAAAGCGGGTGATCATTGCGCGTCATTGTCATTGAAGACAACGAAACGACCCTGATGCTTCTCTGCCGGCTCGTCGGCCGGGCAGAGGACGTGGATGCCGTCGGGTTCTCCAATCCCCTCGACGCGATTCGCGAACTCCCGCTCATCTCCGCCGACCTCGTGCTCGTTGACTACACGATGCCCGGCATGAACGGGGTTCAAGTGATCCTGGCCATCCGCGCCATGTCAAATCATTGGTCTGTCCCGATTGTCATGGTTACCGGGGAACACGAACGAGCCGTACGCATGGAAGCGTTCGAGGCCGGCGTCACCGACTTCTTGAGCAAACCGATCGATCCGATCGAATTCAAGGCGCGGGTGCGCAATCTGCTCGCGCTCCGCCGCGCCGAATTGGCGATGCGCGGCCTGGCCGCCTAGGCCGCCCCGATCGCCAGACTGAAGCGGCATCGGCGGCCGCTCAACCTTCTCCCGATCGCCGTCATGGTCTTCGTGTCGATCGCCCTTCTGCTGGCGATCGGCTGGATCGCGCTTCGCAGCGGCGATGAATATGCCATCGCCCGCCAGAAGCAGCTACTCGGCAATGCTTTCGAGGCCGCCGATCAGGTCGCCGGCGAGGTGACCCCCCAGGTCTTCTGGCAGGATGCCTACGAGCATGTCCGCAATCGCGACATCCCGTGGATCGACGCGAATCTCGGGAAGTACATGACCGGCCTGTTCGGCTACGACCACCTGTTCGTCGTCGACTCCGCGGACCGGCCGATCTATTCGCTCCAGCACGGCAAGGAGGACATTGGGCTCGCACACTACCGGGCGATGCAACCGGCAATCGCCCAGTCGCTGGCCGACGTGCGCAACGCCTTGACGGCGCCAGCCGGCGGGCAGGGGAGCGATAACGCCACCAGTCTCAGCATGAAGATGCTGTCCGACGGCACCCGCCTGCCGCTGGTCATCGTCGGAAATCTGGAATCTATCATGGGTCGCCCGTCGGCAATTGTCGCCGCGACGATCGTCCCCGATCTCGATTCACGGAGCTTCAGCGGCAAGCCCGACGTCCTCGTCGCCACCCGTGAATTGAACGGCGCATTCCTCAAGAGCGTGGCGAGCCGCTTTGGTTTCCAGGATCTCCGGTGGGGAGCGGACAACGGCGGCGGCAGTTCAGCTATGACCTCACGTCCAAGGCGGGTCACTTCGTCGGCACGCTCTCCTGGCAGCCCGTTCGGCCGACGGCGGCCTTCTTGCGCCAGATCGCGCCGGCGCTCGCCGTGGCTCTTTGGTCCTTTTCCTCGCAGCCGCGGTGGCCGTGTCCTTTACGCGCCGCTTCATGGCGGCCGAGTCGCGCGACCGCGCCAAGCGCACGTTCCTCGCGATCATGAGTCATGAAATCCGGACGCCGCTCAACGGCATCGCCGGAATGGCGGAACTTATGGATACGCCGGAACTTTCGCCGAACCAGCGCGCCAAGTTGACGGTAATCCGCGACTGCAGCGACGCGTTGCTCGATCTGATCAACGATATCCTCGACTTCTCCAAGCTCGAAGCCGGACAGAGTGAGATCGAGATACGCGCGTTCGCGCTCGGTGAGGTCGTTGAGACGGTCATAGATATCGTGGCGGCGGGCGCGCGCCAGAAGGGCCTGTGCCTGATGGCCGCCTATCCTTCGCTCACCATCGCGACCGATCCCACCCGCCTCCGCCAGGTCATGCTGAACCTCATCGGCAACGCCGTGAAGTTCACCGATGCGGGGGATGTGCTGGTTCGAATCTCCGAAGCGCCGGCGAAGAGCGGAAGGGCCTGGCTCCGCTTCGAAATCAAGGATTCGGGCGTCGGCATTTCTCCGGCGGCACTTCCCCGGCTCTTCCGGGAGTTCACCCAGGTCGACACCTCCATCAGCCGCCGTTTCGGCGGGACCGGACTGGGGCTGGCCATCTGCAGCCGCCTGGTCGAAGCGCTGGCGGGATCGGCGTCGAGAGCGAACCGGGCAAAGGCAGCGTCTTCTGGTTCACCCTTCCCGTCGGCCCGGCAACCAGCCAGATCCGGCCGCCGGTCCCGCCTCGCGCGCGTCTTGCGTTTGCCAGCCCCTCAAAGGTCGTCAATGTCGACCTCTGCGCGGCGTTGATCGATGCCGGGTATGCAGCCGAGGTGTTCTCGCTCGCCGCGCCGCGCCCCGACTTGACCCTCGTCGACGTCCGCTGCCTGGATGGCGGGCCACGCGGCATCCCCGGCGATCTCGGTGGAGCGGCGGTCTTCGGCTTCGGGGCGACGGCGTACGCCGGCAAGGCCGGCCATGTGATCGACGGCCCCCTGACCATGAACAAGATCGCGCGCGCCGTAGCCGGCGCGCCGGGAGTGGCGGTAGACACGGCCGTGATCGTTCACCGCGACGGTCATGTCCTCGTCGTCGAGGACAACGCCGTCAACCGCGAGGGAGCGGCCGGTCTTCTTGCCAGGAAGGGCCTCACCGTCGAAGTCGCCTGCAACGGGAGGGAGGCGGTCGAGCGGGTCGCGGCTGTCGCGTTCGATCTCGTCTTCATGGACATGCAGATGCCCGTCATGGACGGGCTCGAGGCCACGCGCCGCATTCGCGGCCTGCCGAAGCCGGCGGCAACTGTCCCGATCGTCGGTTTGACCGCCAACGCTTTCCTCTCGGACAGGCAGGCATGCCTCGACGCCGGCATGAATGGCTTCATCGCCAAGCCGATCAAGTCCGCCAAGCTCGACGCCATCCTCGATGAGTTCCTGCCAGCGCCGGCGGCCGCTCCGGCGCGAGCGATTGCTTCCGCCGGGCCCGTCGATGGCGCTTTCAACGAAGCCGCGCTCATCGACTTTGGCCAACAAGCTTCCCTGCTCGCGGAACTGGGCGAGGAGACGTTCCGCGCGCTGGCGGACAGCTTCTGGCGGGACACCGATACGATCTTCGCGGAAATCGAGAACCCATTGTCGGCGGTCGCGGCCATCGATCGCGCGCTTCACACTCTGAAAGGCAGCGCCGCCACATTTGGCTTCTCCGGGATCGCCCGCCTGGCGGCCACCGTTTCTGCCGAATTTCGCGCGACTGGCGCGCTGCAGCTGGCGGCTCTCCGCGCTACCGTCGCGGCCACCCGCAGCCTGAAAGCCGCGCCGGCGGCGGAAACCGTCAGGGCGGCGCGCGCTTCCGGCGCCTCGGTGGGCCCGCGGGATATCAGGCTCTAGCAGCTATCTGGTGCGGCCCGGTCGTCGAACCGGTTTCTGCAACTTTGATCCGCGTCAAAGACGCGGCCTGCGGAACCCGGCAAACACTCCCGCGAGAGCCGGGAGGACTCGGATGCGCAATGGCTTCAGGCAACGGTTGGCGACGGAAGATTCGGCGTCGTCCGCGAAGTGGAGCCGCACCTCTCCTGACCAGGTGATCGACACGGTCGGCGTCGCCAGGCATGGCGGCGGTCCTTCCATAGTCTACGGAGGCAAGGCCCTCCGCGCCTTCGACGGTTTCCACTATCCCCCAATTCCTGCGGAGTAGCCCCCCATGACTGCAAAGACCCCGTACCTTGTCTGGTTTGAAGACACCGGCCGCGGCGAAGTTGCCAAAGTCGGCGGCAAGAATTCCTCGCTCGGCGAAATGGTTCGCACGCTCTCGGCCAAGGGCGTCAAGATCCCGCCCGGCTTCGCCACCACCGCCGACGCCTTCTGGCGTTTCGTCGATGACAACGTGCTGCGCTCGCGCGTCGGCGGCTTCCTCGCCGACTATGACGCGGGCAGAATGACGCTCGCGGAAGCCGGCGTCGCGATCCGCACCGCCTTCCTGCACGGTGAGTTCCCGGATGAGATCGCCACCCAGATCCGCGAGGCCTACCGCGAACTCAGCCGCCGCGGCGGCAAGCACGAACTCGATGTCGCCGTGCGTTCGAGCGCCACGGCCGAAGACCTGCCCGAGGCGAGCTTCGCCGGCCAGCAGGAGACCTTCCTCAATATCCGCGGCGAGACCGAACTTCTCGACGCCTGCCGGCGCTGTTATGCGTCCCTGTTCACCGACCGCGCCATCTCGTATCGCAAGACTAAGGGCTTCGACCACATGAAGGTCGCGCTCTCGATCGGCGTGCAGCAGATGGTGCGCTCCGATCTCGGCGCCTCCGGCGTCATGTTCTCGCTCGACACCGAGACCGGCTTCGACCGCGTCGTCCTGATCGACGCCGCCTGGGGCCTTGGCGAGAACGTCGTCCAGGGCGCCGTCGATCCCGACGAATACCAGGTGTTCAAGCCGCTGCTCGCCGACCCGAAGCTGCGTCCGATCGTCGAGAAGAAGCGCGGCGAGAAGGCCATCAAGATGATCTACGCGGTTGGCGACAAGCCGGTGCAGAACGTGCCGACGTCGAAGGCCGAGCGCGCCGCGTTTGTGCTGAGCGACCCCGAGATCCTGCAGTTGGCGCGCTGGGCCGTGACCATCGAGCAGCATTACGGCCGCCCCATGGACATGGAATGGGCTAAGGACGGCGATACCGGCGAGATGTTCATCGTCCAGGCACGTCCCGAGACCGTCCAGTCGCGGCGCGAAGTCGGCGTCTTCCGTTCCTATGCGATCGAGAAGAAGGGCAAGAAGCTGGTCACCGGCCTCGCCATCGGCGATGCGGTGGTGGCCGGCCAGATCTGCCTGATCGAGAACGTGCGCGATATCGACAAGTTCGTCGACGGCGCCATCCTCGTGACCGAAATGACCGACCCCGACTGGGTGCCGATCATGAAGCGCGCCGCCGCCATCATCACCGACCACGGCGGGCGCACCTCGCACGCTGCGATCGTCAGCCGCGAACTCGGCCTGCCGGCGATCGTCGGCACCGGCAACGCCACCCAGGTCCTGCATACCGGCCAGTCGGTCACCGTCTCCTGCGCCGAGGGCGACCAGGCCTTCGTCTACGAGGGCACCGCCGATTTCAAGGTGAAGCAGCTCGACATGACCGGTCTGCCGGAGACCAAGACCAAGGTCATGCTCAACCTCGGTAATCCCGGCGCTGCCTTGCGCTGGTGGCGCATCCCGGCCGATGGCGTCGGGCTCGCCCGCATGGAATTCGTGGTCGCCAACCACATCAAGGTCCATCCCATGGCGCTGGTCCGCTTCGATCAGCTGAAGGACGAAGCGGTCAAGGCCGAGATCGATGTGCTGGCCACCGGCTACAAGGACCGGACGGAGTACTTCGTCGACCACCTTGCCACCGGGCTCGCCCGCATCGCCGCCGCCTTCTATCCAAAGCCGGTGATCGTGCGGATGAGCGACTTCAAGACCAACGAGTATGCCAGCCTTCTCGGCGGTGCCCAGTTCGAGCCCAAGGAAGAGAACCCGATGATCGGGTTCCGCGGCGCCTCGCGCTACTATTCGCCGCGCTACAAGGAAGGCTTCGCGCTCGAATGCCGCGCGATCAAGCGGCTGCGCAACGAGCTTGGTTTCGCCAACGTGGTGATGATGATACCGTTCTGCCGTTCGACCAACGAGGCGGACAGGGTGCTCGAGGTCATGGCGGAAAACGGCCTGAAGCGCGGCGAGAACGGGCTGGAAGTCTACGTGATGTGCGAGATTCCCTCGAACGTCATTCTTGCCAAGGACTTCGCCAAGCGTTTCGACGGCTTCTCCATCGGCTCGAACGACCTCACCCAGCTCACCCTCGGCGTCGATCGCGACTCGGGCGAACTGGCCGGCCTGTTCGACGAGCAGGATGCGGCGGTCGAGTGGATGATCGACAATGTCATCACGGCGGCGCACAAGGCGGGAGCCAAGGTTGGCCTCTGCGGGCAGGCGCCGAGCGATCATCCCGAGTTCGCGGAGTTCCTGGTCAAGTGCGGGATCGACTCGATCTCGGTCAGTCCGGACAGCTTCATCGCGGTGAAGACCAAGGTCGCAGAGGCCGAGGCGGCCGGCACGAAGCTGCGCGCGGTCGGCGGCTGAGGTGACGGCGACGGTACTCCTGTCGCTGGACGGCCTTGCGGCAATGATCGCCGCGCTGCGCGATCAAGGCTATCGCGTCGTGGGGCCAAGGCTCCGCGACGCGGCCATAGTCTACGACGACATTGACGGCGCCGCCGACCTGCCCGCCGGCTGGACCGACGTGCAGGACGGTGGCACCTACCGTGTCCAGCGCCGGGCCGACGACGCGCGCTTCGGCTATGCGGTCGGGCCGCATTCCTGGAAGAAGTTCCTCCACCCGGCGCAGCTGCGGCTGTGGCGGGCGGAGAGGGGCGAAAACGGCACGACGGTCACCCACGATCGCGAGCCGGACCAGCAGTTCGCGTTCATCGGCGTGCGGTCCTGCGACCTGCACGCCATCGCCATCCAGGACAAGGTCTTTCTCGAGGGACCTTACCCGGATCCGCACTACGCCGCCCGGCGAGACGGCGCCTTCATCGTCGCCGTCAACTGCGCGGTCGCCGGTGGCACCTGCTTTTGCGTCTCCATGGAAACCGGGCCGAAGGCCAAGTCCGGCTTCGACATTGCCCTTACCGAAATCCTCCGCGACGGCGAGCACGTGTTCCTGACCGAGGCCGGGTCGGAGCGTGGCGCCGCCATCCTCGCCGGCATCGCGACGACCGCTGCCGATGACGAGCATGTGGCGGTTGCCGATGCGATCGTCGCCGATACCGCCGCCCACATGGGTCGGCGGATGAACACGGACGGCATCCACGACCTGCTCCTCGCCAATCTCGAGCATCCGCGCTGGGAAGAAGTGGCCGGCCGCTGCCTCACCTGCGGCAACTGCACGATGGTTTGCCCGACCTGCTTCTGCACCTCCGTGGAAGACACCAGCGATCTTGCCGGCGGCGGCGTCGAGCGTTCGCGCCGCTGGGATTCGTGCTTCACCCAGGATTTCTCCTATGTCCACGGCGGCAGCGTCCGCGCCTCGCCGCAATCGCGCTACCGCCAATGGATGACCCACAAGCTCGCGACCTGGTACGATCAGTTCGACACGTCGGGCTGCGTCGGCTGCGGCCGCTGCATCACGTGGTGCCCGGTCGGCATCGACATCACCGAGGAGGTCGCGGCCATCCGCGCCGAAACTGCTGTGGCGGCAATCCCATGATCGACGGTATGGAAAAGATAGTCCGCGAGCAGTCGTTCTTCGCCGGCCTCGGCCAGGCGACGATCGATCTCGTCGCGGGCTGTACGCGCAACACCCATTTCGCGGCCGGTACGATGCTCTTCCGCGAGGGCGACCCCGCCGACGAGTTCTTCCTCGTTCGCCACGGCCGCGTCGCGCTGGAGATGAGTGCGCCGGGGCGCGGCGCGATCACCTTCGAGACGGTTTCGGCCGGTGGCATCGTCGGCCTGTCCTGGCTGATCCCGCCCTATCGCTGGTCGTTTGACGCCCGCGCGGTCGACGAGGTGCGCGCCATCGGCATCGACGCGCGCTGCCTCCGGCGGAAATGCGAGGCCGACCATGATTTCGGCTACACCATGATGATGCGCTTCGTGCCGGTTCTGGTCGATCGGCTGCAGGCATCCCGGCTTCAGGTTCTCGATGTATATGGAACGCCTCGCTGAACCGGTGCCTGGGGCGGCGATCGACCCCATGCAGCCGCGCTTCGAGCGCGTCAGTCGCGTCCAGCGCGAGGGCGCCGACATCTGGACCATCGAGATCGATATGGCCGACGGCTTCGATTTCCTGCCCGGCCAGTTCAACATGCTCTACGCCCCCGGCGTCGGCGAGGCGGCAATCAGCATAAGCGGCGATCCGGCGGCGCCCGGCCGCCTGGTGCACACCATCCGCTCGGTCGGCATGGTCTCGGCGGCGCTGTGCCGCCTCGAGGCCGGCGACCTCGTCGGCATCCGCGGTCCCTACGGCCACGGCTGGCCAGTCGACCAGGCGGCAGGCAAGGACGTGGTCGTGATCGCCGGCGGGCTCGGTCTGGCGCCGCTCCGCCCCGCCATCTACCGGCTGCTCGCGGAGCGTGCCCGCTTCGGCCGCGTCGTCCTGCTCTGCGGCATGCGCAGCCCCGAAGACATCCTCTTCCAGCACGAACTGGAACGGTGGCGGACCCACCTCGATATCGAGCTCGAAGTCACCGTCGATCACGCCGGCGCGGATTGGCGCGGCAACGTCGGCGTGGTCACGACGCTCGTGCCGCGCGCCGCCTTCAAGCCGGACCGGACTATTGCGCTGCTCTGCGGCCCGGAAATCATGATGCGCTTCGCCGCCGTCGAGCTCGCCAACGCCGGCGTTCCCGATTCCGCGGTCTATGTCTCGCTCGAGCGCAACATGAAATGCGCCATCGGTCTTTGCGGGCACTGCCAGTTCAGCGGCGTGTTCGTGTGCAAGGACGGCCCGGTCTTCTCCTACGATCGGGTCCGCGCCCTCCTGGCGCTGAGGGAGATCTGACATGGCCGTCGCCGCGCCGAAGGCCAAGCTCGCCGTCTGGAAATTCTCGTCCTGCGACGGCTGCCAGCTCTCGCTCCTCGATTGCGAGGATGAACTGCTCGCCGTGGCCGGGGCGGTCGAGATCGCCTACTTCCTCGAGGCGACGCGGGCCGAGGTGCCGGGGCCGTACGACGTTTCCCTGGTCGAGGGCTCGATCACCACCGCTCATGACGCCGAGCGCATCAAGGAAGTGCGCCGCCAGTCGCGCCACCTGATCACCATCGGCGCCTGCGCCACGGCCGGCGGCATCCAGGCGCTACGCAACTACGCCGACGTGAAGGATTTCATCGCCGCCGTTTATGCCCGGCCCGAATTCATCTCGACGCTCGCCACCTCGACGCCGATCTCTGCCCACATCCCGGTCGATTTCGAACTGCGCGGCTGCCCGATCAACAAGCGCCAGCTGCTGGAGGTGGTCGGCGCGTTCCTGGCGAAGCGGAAGCCGGTGACGCCTCCCCACAGCGTCTGCGTCGAGTGCAAGCTGAAGGGCAACGTCTGCGTCATGGTCGCCCACGGCACGCCATGCCTCGGCCCCGTCACCCACGCCGGCTGCGGCGCGCTCTGCCCGACTTACGACCGCGGCTGCTACGGCTGCTACGGTCCGATGGAAAGCCCCAACCCGCCGTCGCTCAGCCACTGGCTTGCCCGGCTCGGCGTCGGCGAGCGCGACCTGCACCGCCTCTACCGCACCTTCAACGCCGCGGCGCCGGAATTCGACAAGGAGGCCGAGCGCCATGGCGGTTAAGACCATCAAGGTCGAGAACCTCGCCCGCGTCGAGGGCGAGGGGGCGCTCACCGTCACCATCCGCGACGGCAAGGTGCGGAGCGCCGAGCTGCGCATATTCGAGCCGCCGCGCTTCTTCGAGGCGTTCCTGCGCGGCCGTGCCTTCAGCGAGGCGCCGGACGTGACCGCGCGCATCTGCGGCATCTGCCCGGTCGCCTACCAGATGAGCTCCGTCCACGCCATGGAGAACGCGCTCGGCGTCACCCTGACCGACCCGATCCGCCAGCTGCGCCGGCTGCTCTATTGCGGCGAGTGGATCGAGAGCCACGGCCTGCACATCTACCTGCTGCATGCGCCGGATTTCCTCGGCTACGAGGGCGCCATCGACATGGCGCGCGACCATCCCGATCTCGTCCAGCGCGGCCTCACCATGAAAAAGGCCGGCAACGAGATTATGACCGTCCTCGGCGGGCGCGAGATCCACCCGATCAACGTGCGCGTCGGCGGCTTCTACAAGGCGCCGCGCAAGGCCGACATGCGCGCCCTGATCGATCAGTTGCAGAAGGCGCGCGATGTCGCGCTTGAGACCGTGCGCTGGACCGCCGGTTTCGATTTTCCCGACGTGGCCCGCGACTATGAGCTGGTCTCGCTCCGCCACCCGTCGGACTATCCCTTGAGCGAGGGCCGCATCGTTTCCAACCGCGGCCTCGATATCGACGCGTCCGGCTACGACGCCGAGTTCGAGGAAATCCACGTTGCCCATTCGACGGCGCTGCAGTCCCGCAAGCGCGTCGGCGGCGGCACCTACATGGTCGGGCCGCTCGCCCGCTACAGCCTGAACTTTGACCGCCTGTCGCCGCTCGCCCGCGACGCGGCCAGGGCCGCCGGGCTCGGGCCCGTCTGCACCAATCCGTACAAGAGCATCATCGTCCGCGCCGTCGAGGTGGTCTATGCCTGCGACGAGGCGCTGCGCATCATCGAGGCCTACGAGGAACCGGACCGCTCGTTCGTTCCGGTCACGCCGCGCGCCGGCGTCGGTTATGCCGCCACCGAGGCGCCGCGCGGGCTCCTCTACCACCGCTATCGCCTGGCGGACGACGGCACCATTCTCGATGCGCAGATCGTGCCGCCGACCTCGCAGAACCAGCCGACCATCGAGGAAGACTTGACCACCTTCATCAACGACTGGCTCGACCTGCCGGACGATCAGTTGCGCCACCGCTGCGAGCAGACGGTGCGCAACTACGATCCGTGCATCTCGTGCGCGACCCATTTCCTCGACCTGCGTCTCGACCGGGGCTGAGCCATGAAGACGGTGGTCATCGGCATCGGGCACCCCGACCGCGGCGACGACGCGGTCGGACGGATCGTGGCGGCGCGTCTGCGCGGCCGCGTACCGGACTCGGTGAGCGTCGTCGAAGCGGACGGGGAGGCGACTGCGCTCATGGACCGTTTCAACGGCGCCTCCAACGCCATCCTGGTCGACGCATCGCTCTCCGGCGTGCCGGCGGGCACCGTCCAGCGCTTTGACGTGACGCGCCAGACCCTGCCGCCGGGCCGGCTTGGCATGTCCACCCACGGTTTCGGACTTGCCGAGGCGATAGAGCTGGCCCGCTGCCTCGGCCGCCTGCCTGACAGCTGCATCGTCTACGCCGTCGAAGCCGGCTCGTTCGAGCCCGGCGAACCGCTCTCGCCCGAGGTCGCCGCCGCCGCCGACGATGTCGTCGAGCGCGTGCTCACCGAAACCGGCCGTTCCGGCTGAACGCCCATGCACGAGCACGCCCTCGTTGCCAATCTCATCCGCCAGGTCGACAGGATCGCGGCGGCGGAGGGCGCCCGGCGGGTCACCCGGATTTCGGTCTGGCTCGGTGCGCTCAGCCATATGTCGCCGGAACACTTCCGCGAGCATTTCGAGCAGGACGCGGCCGGTTCGATCGCCGAGGGCGCCGAGCTCGATTGCGCCGTGTCCCATGACATCACGGATCCGAGCGCCCAGGATGTGATCCTGAAGGACGTCGAGGTCGAGACCTGATGGGCGCCGCCGGCGCGATGGCTGATGCCGTGCCGCGCCAACGTCTCCGGCTTGCCATCCGCGGCATCGTCCAGGGAGTCGGCTTCCGGCCCTTCGTCTATCGCGAGGCGCGGCAAGCGGGCCTTGGCGGTTTTGTCGCCAACACCGGCTCGGGGGTCGTCGTCGAGGTCGAGGGGACGCCGGCGGCGCTTGCCGCCTTTGTTACCGGCGTCGGGGCCTCGCTGCCCGGGCCGGCGTCGATCTCGTCGCTCGAATCTGAGACGCTGCTGCCCACGGGTGAAACCGAATTCGTCATCCGCCCGAGCACCACCGGCGGCGACCGCACGGCGGCCGTCCTGCCGGATCTCGCCACCTGTGACGAATGCCTCGCCGAACTCCATGATCCGCTGGACCGGCGTCACCGCTACCCGTTCGTGAACTGCACCCGTTGCGGCCCGCGCTATTCGATCGTCGAGGGGCTCCCTTACGACCGGGCCCGCACGTCGATGCGGACGTTCATTCTCTGCGTCGCATGCCAGGCCGAGTACGACGACCCCGCCGACCGTCGCTTCCATGCCGAGCCCAATGCCTGCCCGGATTGCGGCCCGCAACTCGCGCTCTGGGACGCCAACGGGGGTGTGCTGGCGGATCGTGACGCGGCGCTGCTCGCCGCGGCGGACGCGATCCGAGCCGGAAAGATCGTCGCCATCAAGGGCCTGGGTGGTTTCCATCTCGTCGTCGACGCGGGAAACGATTCTGCTGTCCGCCGCCTCCGCCGGCTGAAGCAGCGCGAGGAGAAGCCGTTTGCGGTGATGTTCCCGTCGCTCGCAGCGATCCGCGCCGCGTGCGCGCCGGGCGAAGCCGAAGCGGCGCTGCTTGCGTCACGCGAGCGCCCGATCGTGCTGGTTCGCCGGCAAGGCGGCGACGCGCTCGCCGAGGCCGTTGCGCCCGGCAATCCCCTTCTTGGCGCCATGCTGCCCTATACGCCGCTGCATCATCTCCTCCTCGCCGAACTGGGCTTCCCCGTTGTGGCCACCAGCGGCAACCGGTCGCACGAGCCGATTGTCATCGACGAGCACGAGGCGCTCGCCCGGCTGGCCGGCATTGCCGACCTGTTTCTGGTCCACGACCGCCCCATCGTCCGTCCGATCGACGACTCGGTGGCCCGCATTGTCGCCGGCCGGCCGATGCTGCTTCGCCGCGCCCGCGGCTTCGCCCCGGCGACCGCGCTGGAGAGGGAAATGCCGGAAGGCATCCTCGCCCTTGGCGGGCACTTGAAGACTACGCTGGCGCTCACCAGCCGCCATGGCGTCATGCTCAGCCAGCACATCGGCGATCTCGATACGCCCGAGGCCCGCGACGCCTGGGAGCGGGCCCGCGCTGATATCGCCACGCTTCAGGGCATTCGCCCGCGCCTCGTCGTCCGCGATCTTCATCCGGGCTACCATTCCACCCAGGTCGCCGAGGCGAGCGGCCTGCCGGTGGTCGCCGTGCAGCATCACCTTGCCCATGTCGTTGCCGCCATGGCGGACAACGGGCTCGACGCGCCGGTGCTCGGCGTCGCCTGGGACGGCACCGGCTACGGCCCCGACAGCACGGTCTGGGGCGGCGAATTCCTTGCGGTCGGTGAGGGGACCTGGCGCCGGGTCGCCCACCTCCGTCCCTTCCGGCTTCCCGGCGGCGAGGCAGCCGTGCGTGAACCGAGGCGCTCCGCGCTTGGCCTCCTCTTTGCCGCGTTCGGCCGCGACGGCCTTGCCATGACCGATCTCGCGCCAGTCGCGTCGTTCTCCGCCGCCGAGCGCTCCACCCTCGCGACCATGCTCGAGCGCGGCGTCAACGCGCCGGTCACCACCAGCGCCGGGCGGCTCTTCGATGCCGTCGCCGCGCTTGTCGGCCTTCGCCAGCGCTGCACTTACGAGGGCCAGGCCGCGGCCGAACTCGAATGGGCAGTCGGCACAACTGCTCCAGAGGATCGCGACCCCAACCTCCCCCTTGAGGGGAGGTCGAAATCGCAGAGCGATTTCGGGAGGGGGTCTTACGGCACCTCTGAGCTGCACCCCCTCCCGAAAGTCGATGCGCCTCCGGCCCATCGACTTTCGACCTCCCCTCAAGGGGGAGGTTGGCCGCTCCCCTTGCCAAGCGGTCGCAGCTATTCCTTCGCGCTCAGCGAGGCGCCTGGCGTGCCGCTGGTGGTCGACTGGCAGCCGGCGCTGGAGGAGATCCTCGCCGACCTCCGCGTCCAGACCACGGCAGGCGAGATTGCGCGCGCCTTCCATCTCGGCCTTGCCGCGGCAATCGCGGCGGTGGCGGCGCGGATCGGGGAGGAGAAGGTCATCCTCTCCGGCGGCTGCTTCCAGAACGCCTTCCTGACCGAAGCGACCATCGCCGCCCTTCGCCGCGACGGATTCACGCCTTATTGGCATCGCATGGTGCCACCGAACGATGGCGGCCTGGCTCTCGGCCAAGCCGTATGGGCGGCCGGGATGGTCGAGCGCGGAGAAATCTGATGTGCCTGGCGGTTCCCGGCAAGGTCCTCTCCATCTCCGGTGACGATCCGGTCATGCGTGTCGCGCGCGTCGACTTCGGCGGCATCGTCAAGGAGATCAACCTCGCCTACACGCCCGAGGCGGCCGTCGGCGCCTATGTGCTCGTCCACGTCGGCTTCGCGATCACCGTGATCGACGAAGCCGAAGCCGGCCGCGTATTCGCCCATCTTCGTGAGATCGCCGATATCGAAGAGGAGCTCGGCGCCAGGGCGGAGGCCGCGCCATGAGATTCCGCGACGAATACCGCGATCCGGAGGCCGCGCGCAGCCTGTCGGAAGCCATCGCCCGCCTCACCACGCGGCCGTGGACCCTGATGGAGGTGTGCGGCGGCCAGACCCATTCGATCGTCCGCTACGGCATCGACGAATTGCTGCCCGGGCAGGTTACCCTCGTCCATGGCCCCGGCTGCCCGGTCTGCGTGACGCCGGTCGACTATGTCGACAAGGCGATTGCGATCGCCGGCCGCCCGGACACGATCCTCTGCTCCTTCGGCGACATGCTGCGCGTGCCCGGTAGCAACGGCGACCTCTTCGCCGCCAAGGCGCGCGGCGCCGACATCCGCATCGTCTATTCGCCGCTCGATGCGCTGGTCGTCGCCCGCGCCAATCCCGGCAAGGAGATCGTGTTCTACGCGGTCGGTTTCGAGACTACCGCGCCCGCCAATGCGATGGCGGTCTACCAGGCGAAGCGCGAGGGGCTGGCGAACTTCTCCATGCTCGCCTCGCATGTCCTCGTGCCGCCGGCGATGCGCGCGATCCTTTCCCTGCCGCGGAACCGTGTGCAGGGCTTTCTCGCCGCCGGCCATGTCTGCACCATCATGGGCTTCGACGAATACGTGCCCATGGCGGCCGAGTATTCCGTGCCGATCGTCGTCACCGGCTTCGAGCCGATCGACATCCTCGAAGGCGTCTACATGTGCGTCCGCCAGCTCGAGGAGGGCCGCGCCGAGGTCGAGAACCAGTACAGCCGCTCCGTCCGCCGGGAAGGCAACGTCCCAGCCCAGGCCATCATGCGCGAGGTCTACCGCGTCGTGAAACGGCGCTGGCGCGGCATCGGCGAGATCGCCGAGAGCGGCCTCGGCATCAGTCCGGCCTTTCGCGACTACGACGCCGAGACCCGCTTCGGCGCCGTGGTTCCGCATGAGGAAGCGGAGAGCGAGTGCATCAGCGGCCTCGTGCTCTGCGGCGAGAAGAAGCCGACCGCGTGCCCGGCCTTCGGCACGCGCTGCACGCCGGAACACCCGCTCGGCGTCACCATGGTTTCGTCCGAAGGCGCCTGCGCCGCGTACTACCGCTATCGCGGCGCGCCCGCTGCCCCATCAAACCCCGCGACCGGGAAGATGGACAGGGTGCCCGCCGAACAGGGCGCCGTCTGACCATGGCCAACGACGAGAGCTTCGCTCTTGCCTGCCCGGTTCCGGCGCCGGCGACCGACGTGGTCCAGCTTGCCCAGGGCTCGGGCGGGCGGGCGATGGAACGGCTGCTCGATACGGTCTTCCGGCCGGCGTTCGGCAATCCTCTCCTCGACCGCCGCCACGATGGCGCCCGCCTCGACGTTTCCGGCCCGCTCGCCTTCACCACCGATTCCTATGTGGTGAAGCCGCTGTTCTTTCCCGGCGGCGACATCGGCACGCTCGCCATCAACGGCACCGTCAACGACCTCGCCATGTGCGGCGCGCGGCCGGCATGGCTCAGCGCCGGCTTCATCCTGGAGGAGGGCCTGCCGATGGAGACCCTCCGCCGCGTCGTCCTTTCCATGCGCGAGGCCGCCGCGAAGGCCGGCGTCCAGATCGTCACCGGCGACGTCAAGGTCGTGGATCGCGGCAAGGCCGACGGCATGTTCATCAATACCGCCGGCATCGGGACGATCGTTTCTGAGGCGCCGATCGAGCCGCAGCAGGTCCGGTCAGGCGATACGGTGATCCTCAGCGGTGACATTGGCCGTCACGGCATCGCGGTGATGGCCATGCGTGAGGGCCTCGGCTTCGAGTCGGCGATCGAAAGCGACTGCGCGCCGGTCGCCGCCCCGGTGCTGGCGCTGATCGACGCCGGGATCTCCTTGCATTGCCTGCGCGACCCTACCCGCGGCGGGCTGGCGAGCGCGCTGGTCGAGATCGCCGAGACCGCCGGCGTCTCCATCGAGATCGCCGAGCGCGACATCCCGGTGCGCGAAGATGTCGCCTCGGCCTGCGAACTGCTCGGTCTCGATCCGCTCCATGTCGCCAACGAGGGCCGCTTCGCCACGTTCGTTCCCGCCGCCGAGGCGGAGCGGGCGCTTCAGATCCTCCGCGCCTTTGAAGTCTCCGCCGGCGCTGCCGTCATCGGCCGGGTCGGCGCCGGACAGGCGGGGCGGGTTACCTGCAGGAGCGCCATCGGCGGCACCCATGTGGTCGACATGCTCGCCGGCGATCAGCTTCCGCGCATCTGCTGACGGCCGTCAGGACGGCGTCTTCGCCCGATAGAACCACGCCTTGACCAGTTCCGTCGCCAGGATGTAGCCGGCTACGATCGAGAGCACGACCGTCATTTCCACGGCCGACAGCGGCACGAATCCGAACGCGGTTGAGAGCGAGCCGAGGTAGGGGATCGCCAGCGAGACGACGCTCATCACGATGGTCGTCCACAGGAGCACGCGGCCCGGCCGGCTCCGCCAGGCCCGCCGCCGCGTGCGCAGGACGAGGACCACCGCCAGCTCGGTCAGCAGGGAGATGATGAACCACGCCGTCTGGAAGTTCGCCTCCGCCGCGTGGAACACGAGCAGGAGGGCCGCGAAAGTTACCAGATCGAAGACCGAGCTGATAAGCCCGAAGACGATCATGAAGCGCTGCACTTCCCGGATCCGCCAGCGCTGCGGCTGCGTCACACTCTCGGCATCGACGCTGTCGGTGGAGATGGCGATCGACGGTATGTCAGAAAGGAAGTTGTTGAGCAGGATCTGCTTGGCGGCGAGCGGCAGGAACGGCAGCAGCGGCGCCGCCAGCGCCATGCTGATCATGTTGCCGAAATTGGCGCTGGTCGTGATGGAAATGTACTTGAGCGTGTTGGCGAACGTGCGTCGTCCGTCCTCGACGCCGCGGCGGAGCACATTCAGGTCGCGCTTGAGGAGGATAATGTCGGCGCTTTCCCGCGCCACGTCGACGGCCTCCTGGACCGAGATGCCGACGTCGGCGGCATGCAGCGCCGGCGCGTCGTTGATGCCGTCGCCGAGATAGCCGACGGCGTGCCCCGACTTCTGCAGGGCGCGCACGATCCGCTCCTTCTGCTGCGGATCGATTTCCACGAAAAGGTCGGTGCGCGGCGCCAGGTGCCAGAGCGCCTCGTCCTTCAGCTTGGCCACCTCGCCGCCGGTCAGGATCGACTTCGGGTCGAGGCCGACCTCGCCGGCGAGATGCGCGGTGACGTAGCGATTGTCGCCGCTGATCACCTTGATCTGGATGCCGAGTTCGCGCAGTTCCTTCAGCGTCTGCGCCGCATCCGCCTTGGGCGGGTCGGAAAAGAGCAGGAAGCCGGCAAACGCCATGTCGCGCTCGTCGGCGCGGACGTAACCGGTCTTCGCCGCCAGCTTGCGCGTGGCGACGGCCAGCACCCGGAAGCCTTCCGCACCGCGTGCCTGGAAGAAGGCCTCGAGTTCCGCCCGCAGCGGCGCCGTGAGCGGCGCCTCGCCGCCGTCGCGCACGATCGATGCGCAGATGTCGAGGACGTTGGCAAAGGCGCCCTTGGTGACGAT
>JBBQGL010000082.1:0-17621 GCA_038323025.1 Hyphomicrobiales bacterium | reverse complement strand
CAAGGGTTTGGACGGAGGCGCCGCATCGGGCGCGCCCTCGTTTTGACAAATTTGAAGGCGAGTAGCGCGCTTCCGAAGAGACGCCCGGCTTCGCCCTGGAGCCTGGGTTGTGGCCATGACAGGTCACCCGCGGTGCTTCCGCGACTCGCCCGACCGTTTTGCGTCAGGACTTGATCCGAGAGGTTCCGCATGCCGACTGACGCAGTGACCAACGTGGTCTTGGCCGCCCCATCCACGGATCTTTCCCTCGTCACGCTCTTCCTCCAGGCGCACATCGTCGTCAAGTGCGTCATCGTCGGCCTGTTGCTCGCCTCGGTCTGGTCGTGGGCGATCATCGTCGACAAGACGCTTCTCTATGGCCGCATCCGCCGCCAGATGGACCGCTTCGAGAAGCTGTTCTGGTCCGGCCAGTCGCTGGAAGACCTCTACCGTTCGCTGACCGGGCGGACGCCGACCGCCATGGCTTCCGTGTTCGTCGCCGCCATGCGCGAGTGGAAGCGGAGCTTCGAGGCCGGCGCCCGCTCGCCGATCGGCCTGCAGATCCGCATCGACAAGGTCCTCGACGTGACCATCGTCCGCGAGACCGAACGCCTCGAGCGGCGGCTCCTCTTCCTCGCCACGGTCGGCTCGTCGGCGCCCTTCATCGGCCTCTTCGGCACCGTCTGGGGGATCATGTCGAGCTTCCAGGCGATCGCCGCGACCAAGAACACGTCGCTCGCCGTCGTGGCGCCGGGCATCGCCGAGGCGCTGATGGCAACCGCGCTCGGCCTGCTCGCCGCCATTCCGGCGGTGGTCGCGTACAACAAGCTGTCGAACGACGCCGGCAAGATCGGCCAGCGACTGGAAGGCTTCGGCGATGAGTTCGCCGCCATCCTGTCGCGCCAGGTCGACGAGAGGGTCTGAGCGATGGCCGGTCCACCCATCGGCCCGGGAGCCGTCAATCGCCGCCGCCGGCGCACCCACCGCGCCCGGCCGATGAGCGAGATCAACGTCACGCCCTTCGTCGACGTCATGCTCGTGCTCCTTATCGTCTTCATGGTCTCGGCGCCGCTGCTCACCGCCGGCGTTCCCGTCGACCTTCCCGACGCGCAGGCCAAGCCGCTCGCCATTGAAAAGCCGCCGATCACGGTCACCATCGATCGCGACGGCAAGGTCTTCCTGCAGGAGGACGAGGTGGCGGTGGATCAGCTTGTGACGAAACTGACCGCGCTCGCCACCGACGGTCCCGAGCAGCGCATCTACGTGCGCGGTGACAAGACGTCGAGCTATGGCGCGATCATGCAGGTGATGGCGACGATCAGCGGCGCCGGCTTCAAGCACATCGGGCTGGTGGCGCTGAAACAGCCGGACGGCTAGGCCGCCATGCGCGCCGGTCTTGTCGTTTCGCTCACCGCCCACGCTCTCCTCATCCTCTGGGGCATCCTGACGCTCGCCTCGACCTCGCTGGCGGTGAACATCGAGGCGATCCCCATCGACCTCGTGGCAGTTGCCGACGAGACCGTGATGAACAAGGGCAATGCCAAGGCGCCGCCCGCTGTCAAGAAGGCGGTCAACGATCCCGCCCCGAAGCCGGTCGACACGGTGAAGCCCGAGCCAGCGCCGAAGCCGGCGCCCGTGCCGACCCCGCCCACGCCGCCGCCGCCGGCGCCGCGACCGATTCCCGTGCCGGATCCGACCCCGCCGCCGCCCACCCCGGCGCCAACGCCTCCTGCACCGGCGCCCGAGCCCGCACCGGCGCCCGAGCCCGCGCCTGAGCCGGCACCGGCGCCTGTCCCGACGCCGGCGCCGGCTCCCCAGCCGGCGCCCGACAAGACCGCGGCGCAGGAGCCGGTGCCGATGCCGCGCATCCGGCCGAAGCCCCCTGCACCGGTCGCCACGCCGCCGAAGAAGGACGACTACAACGACAAGATCGCCGCGTTGCTCAGCAAGGAGCCGAACGCAGCGCCTCCCGCGCCTTCCGACACCACGGCCTCGCTCGGGGCTCCGACGGCGGCGGCGACGGACCTCGCCATGACCGTGAACGAGCTCGACGCCTTGAAGACGCAGATTCGCCAGTGCTATGCGCTGCCGCCCGGCGTCACCCCGGGCCTGACCACCACCGCCGAGGTCTATACCGTGATCAACGTCAAGATGAACGAGGACGGCACGGTGAACGGCATGCCGGCCGTCGTGCAGGCGCCGCCCGGACGCTTCTACCAGACCGTTCCCGAGGCAATCGTGCGCGCCATCCTGCAGTGCGGCCCGTACAAGCTGCCGCCGCAGAAATACGCCGGCGCTTCCGGCTGGAACGAGGTCCAGCTTGACTGGGATTCGAGCAAGCTGGATTGATCGCCGGCCGTGAGGATGGATAGACCGATGTCAAAGATGCGCTTGCCCAGCTCACTTCTGCGCCCCACCCGCCGGCTCGTCGTCGGCGGACTAGGCGCGACCGCGCTCGCGGCCGTCTTCCCGCGCGCCGCATCGGCTCTCGTCCAGCTCAACATGACCGGCGGCAACCTGCAGCCCCTGCCGATCGCCATCCCGACCTTCGTCGCGGGCGGGCCGGAAGCCCAGATGGGCGCCGATTTCGCGAAAGTCATATCGGACGACCTCAAACGGTCCGGCCTCTTCCAGCCCCTCGATCCGGCTTCCTTCTCGTCGGTTCCGCACGACACCGCCACCGTGCCGACCTTCGGCGACTGGCGCGTGCTGAGAGCGCAGGCGCTGGTCGTCGGCGGCGTGGCCATGCAGGGCGACGGACGGCTGCGCGCCGAGTTCCGCCTGTGGGACGTCTTCGCCGGCCAGCAGATGGCGGGACAGCAGTTCTTCACCAAGCCGGACAAGTGGCGGCGCGTCGCCCACATCATCGCCGACGCGATCTACGAGCGGCTTACCGGCGAGAAGGGATACTTCGACACCCGCATCGTCTTCGTCGACGAAAGCGGCCCGCGCGACCGTCGCGTCAAGCGTCTGGCGATCATGGATCAGGACGGTGCCAACTCGCGCTACGTCACCAAGGGCGGCGACCTGGTGCTCACTCCCCGCTTCAATCCGACGAGCAGCGAGGTTGCCTACATGTCATATGGCAACGGCGACCAGCCGCGCGTCTACGTGCTCAACACCGATACCGGCGACCGCCGCCTGGTCGGCGACTTCCCCGGCATGACCTTCGCGCCGCGCTTCTCGCCCGACGGCGCCAGCGTCATCATGAGCCTTCAGCAGGACGCCAACGCCAACGTCTTCGTGATGGACCTGCGCACCAAGAAGACCACGCGCCTCACCAACGACGCCGCCATCGACACCAGTCCCTGCTACGCGCCGGACGGCTCGCAGATCGCGTTCGAGTCCGACCGTGGCGGCTCGCAGCAGATCTACGTCATGGGCGCCGACGGCTCCAACCCGAAGCGCATAACCTTCGGCGACGGCAGCTATTCGACGCCGGTCTGGTCGCCGCGCGGTGACCTCATTGCCTTCACCCGGCGGAATGCCGGCCAGTTCGGCATCGGCGTGATCAAGCCTGACGGGTCGGGCATGCGCATCCTCACCGAAGGCTTCCACAACGAGGGGCCGACCTGGGCTCCCAACGGGCGCGTGCTTATGTTTTTCCGGGATGCGGGGGGCGCCAATGGCGGGCCGCAATTGTTCACGATCGATATCACCGGGTATAACGAACTGCGCGTGCCTACCCCTGGATTTGCCTCGGACCCGGCCTGGTCGCCCTTGCTCGACTAGGCCCGGCCCGGTACGGTCGCCGCGGGCCGGGCGGCTACCGCGGATTTCTCACAGGTCCGCGCAACGGGCGTTTCCGCGGGCCTCATCCTTTCTTAACCACGCCGCTGAACCTGCGCTTAACCAAGGGACTGCTAGAGCTTGGCCAGGCAAGTATGGTGGACGAGGAGTTGATGGAATGAATCGATTTGCAGACATGTCGCGCGTCATGCGCACCTTAACCTTGGTCGCCGCGGCTCTTCTCGTCGCCGCCTGCGCCCGCGGCCCCGGGGGCGCGGACCTGTCCACGGCCTCGCTCAGCATCGGCAAGACCACGCCGGGCAGCGGCCAGGATTTCGTCACCAACGTCGGCGACCGCATCTTCTTCGAGACCGACTCGACGAACTTCACGCCGACCGCGATCGCGACCCTCGACAAGCAGATCACCTGGCTGTCGCAATACTCGCGCTACGCCTTCACCATCGAGGGCCACGCCGACGAGCGCGGCACCCGCGAGTACAACATCGCCCTCGGCGCCCGCCGCGCCGCCGCCGTGCGCGAATACTTCATCGCCCGCGGCATCGCCGCCAGTCGCATGCGCACCATTTCCTACGGCAAGGAACGCCCGGTGGCGGTGTGCAACGACATCTCTTGCTGGTCGCAGAACCGCCGCGCGGTGATCGTGCTCGACAACGCCGGCGTCTGACGACCCGCTATTCAACAATCGTGCGAAACGGCGGCCCTTCGGCCGCCGTTTTCTTTTGGACTGGGTTGACCTGACGCCTTGCCCTGCGGATAGAGGTTGCGCAAATCGGGAGTGGCCCAAATTTGGCCGAACTCCGGCGTCCTATGCTACCAAATCAACCGCGCCTGTCAGCGCCGCCCGGGAGCCGATGATGACCAGACCAAAGCGCGCATCCGCCGGCGTGGCCGCCTTGGCGCTTGTCTTTTGCCTGTCCTCGACCGTAAGCGAGGCGGCGTGGTGGCCGTGGTCGCGCCGCACGGAAAAGACCGCTCCCCAGCCCGTACCGCCGCCCTCCGCGGACGTCCCCGCCGCGGCCCCCACGGGTCCCGCGAGCCCCGACAGTGGCGGCCGTCTTGATACTATCGAAGCCGAACTGCGCGACCTGACGGGTCAGGTCGAGCAGCTGACCTTCCAGTTGAAACAGCTTCAGGACCAGCTCAGCGACACCGAAACCCGGCTGGAAGCGGTCGGTGGCGCCAAGCCGAAGAAGCAGGCTGTCGCGACGCCGCCCCCGCCCGCGGCCGCGCCGGCCAGTGGAGTGATGGCGGTCGCGGCCGAACCTGCCCCGCCGATCGCCGATGCCGATGCGCCGATCCCCGCTGCCCGGGTCGTCGGGCCGGCCGGTGCGGTGCCCGCTGCCGAGGCCGCCAAGCCGATCGATCTCGGCGCGGTTTCGCGCGGCACCACCGCCGCCACGCCGGCGCCCGCCGCCCCGGCTCCGGCAACGGTGGCGCCTCCGAAAAGCGACGTCATGGCGGCGCTGGGCGACCCGCACGCGGCCTATGACTCGGCCTATAACAGCATCCTTACCGGCAACTACGATCGCGCCGAGCAGGAGTTCCGCACCTTCCTCGCCGCCCATCCGGACGATGCACGCGCGTCCGACGCGCAGTACTGGCTGGGCGAGAGCCTCTTCGCCCGCGGCAAGTACCGGGAGGCGGCGCTCGAGTTCCTGAACGGCCACAACGCCTACCCGAACAGCCCGAAGGCGCCGGACACGCTCCTGAAGCTCGGGCTGTCGTTGGCCGGGCTCGGCGAGCGCGATGCCGCCTGCCAGACCTACATCAAGGTGCTGAAACAGTACCCGCAGGCCTCCAAGGCGCTCCGCCAGCGGATCGCCGTGGAACAAGCCAGTGCGAGCTGCTGAGACGGCAACGCCCATCACAGACGGCGAGCTCGACTCGCTGTTCGCTTCCGTCGCCCATGCCAGGACGATCGCCCTCGCGGTTTCCGGCGGAGCCGACTCCCTCGCCCTGCTCGACTGCGTCGACCGCTGGCGGCAACGGGGCGGACGCCCGAGGGTAGTCGTTCTCACGGTCGATCATCGCCTGCGCGAGGGGTCCGGAGCTGAGGCTGCGGAGGTCGCCGCGCTTGCGCGGAAGCGCGGCCTGGCGGCGCACATCCTCGTCCGCGAAGGTCCCGCGCCCGTCGGCGACATCGAGGCGGCGGCGCGCGCCGCCCGTTACCGCCTTCTCGTCCAGGCAGCGCGGAGGGAGGGCGCGAGCGCTATTCTCACCGCCCATCACCGCGACGACCAGGCCGAGACCTTTCTCATGCGCCTCGCCCGCGGGTCGGGGGTGTTCGGACTGGCGGCAATGCGCCCTATCGTCCCGGCCGGCGACTTTGGCGACATCGAGATCGTGCGGCCGTTGCTTGACGTGCCGCGAAGCCGGCTTGTCGCCACGGTCGCCGCCGCCGGCCTGGTCGCGATCATCGATCCGATGAACTCCGACCCGCGCTTCCTGCGCGCCCGCATCCGCCGGCTCCTGCCTGCCCTCGCCGCTGAGGGGCTTGACGCCGACGCGCTCGCCGCCACCGCCCGGCGGCTCGCCGGTGCCGCCGATGCCCTGGACCAATGGGCTGGCCGCGTCATTTCCGCTGCGGTCACCGTCGACCCGTTCGCCATCGCCTGGCTCGACCGCGGCGCCTTTCTTGCCGAGCCTGAGGAAATCCGGCTGCGGGTGCTTACCCGCCTTCTCATGGCTGTGGGAGGTGATCCCTACCCGCCGCGCTTCGAGCGGCTGGCGGCGCTCCTTGGCGGCCTTGAGGCCGGAAACGCGTCGAAGCGCACGCTCGGCGGCACCGTCATCGATGCGGCGGCAGCAAAGGTCGCCTTCTACCGCGAGGCAGGCCGCGAGGGCCTGGCGGAAATTGCGATTGATGGTGATTTCTCAGGTATTTACGATCACCGGTTCCAGGTGGACATCAGGTCGGGGAATGCGGACAAGCTCACGCTTTCGGCGCTCGGCGAGGACGGCCGGCGCGAGGTCGGGATTCGTCCCGAAAATGTCCCGGTCGACGCCCTCGCCGCGCTCCCGGCCGTCCGTCGCAACGGCGACCTCGTCGCGGTGCCTTCCCTCGGATGGAAGAAAGCCGGCTTGGAATTCAACGCGACCGCCCGCCCGGTTGTCGCCGAGCGGCTGCAGAGGCCGGTCCGCTTTCCGCATGTCGGCGCCGATTGACCGGAACCCGTTCACCCTGCCGTAATTTCAGCATGATACCTAGCAATTGTCTTATTGGCATCGAGCTAGGCACGACCTATCTTTAGTTTCCAAAGCCTGAACAGGCCGACGGTTGCCACGCGATCGTCGAAGGAAAGCGCGAATGAACGCCAATTTCCGGAACTTTGCCCTCTGGGTGATTATCGGCCTTGTCCTGATCGCCCTCTTCAACCTCTTCCAGAATTCCGGACAACGCACCGTTGGCCGGGACATCGCGTATTCGCAGTTCATCGCGGACGTCGATCAGGGCCGGGTGCACCAGGTCGTGATCTCCGGCCAGCAGATCGCCGGCGTCTACGGCGACGGCACCTCATTCCAGACTTACGCACCCGAGGATCCCGAGCTGGTCAAACGGCTTGAAGATCGCGGCGTCGCCATCACCGCCAAGCCGGTGACCGAGGGCGGCACCTCGCTGATCGGCATGCTGGTCTCGTGGTTCCCGATGTTCCTGATCCTGGCGGTCTGGATCTTCTTCATGCGCCAGATGCAGGGGACCGGCGGTAAGGCCCTCGGCTTCGGCAAGTCCAAGGCCAAGCTTCTCAGCGAGGCGCATGGCCGCGTTACGTTCGAGGACGTCGCCGGCGTCGATGAGGCCAAGGAAGACCTGCAGGAAATCGTCGAGTTCCTGCGCGACCCGCAGAAGTTTCAGCGCCTCGGTGGACGCATTCCCCGCGGTGTTCTCCTCGTCGGCCCGCCCGGCACCGGCAAGACGCTGGTGGCCCGCGCCGTTGCCGGCGAGGCCAACGTGCCCTTCTTCACCATCTCGGGTTCCGACTTCGTCGAGATGTTCGTCGGCGTTGGCGCCAGCCGTGTCCGCGACATGTTCGAGCAGGCGAAGAAGAACGCGCCCTGCATCATCTTCATCGACGAAATCGACGCGGTCGGCCGCCATCGCGGCGCCGGCCTAGGCGGCGGTAACGACGAGCGCGAGCAGACGCTGAACCAGCTGCTCGTCGAGATGGACGGCTTCGAACAGAACGAGGGCGTCATCATCATCGCCGCCACCAACCGGCCGGATGTGCTCGATCCCGCCCTTCTCCGTCCCGGCCGCTTCGACCGCCAGATCGTCGTCCCCAACCCGGATGTCGTCGGTCGCGAAAAGATCCTGAAGGTGCATGTCCGCAAGGTTCCGCTTTCTCCCGACGTCGACCTGAAGACCACCGCCCGCGGCACCCCCGGCTTCTCCGGCGCCGACCTGATGAACCTCGTCAACGAGGCCGCCCTCCTCGCCGCCCGGCGCGGCAAGCGGCTGGTCACCATGAGCGAGTTCGAGGACGCCAAGGACAAGGTCATGATGGGCGCCGAGCGCCGCACCTTGGTCATGACCGAGGACGAGAAGCGCCTGACCGCCTATCACGAGGCCGGCCACGCCATCTGCGCCCTGAACGTCGCCGCCACCGACCCGGTGCACAAGGCGACGATCATCCCGCGTGGCCGCGCGCTCGGCATGGTCATGCAGCTGCCGGAACGCGACAAGCTCTCCATGAGCCTCGAGCAGATGACTTCGCGCCTCGCCATCATGATGGGCGGGCGGGTCGCCGAGGAGATGACCTTCGGCAAGGAGAAGGTCACCTCGGGCGCCGCGTCCGACATCGAGCAGGCGACGCGCCTGGCGCGCATGATGGTGACGCGCTGGGGCCTTTCGGACGAACTCGGCACCGTCGCCTACGGCGAGAACCAGGAAGAGGTCTTCCTCGGTCATTCCGTTTCGCGGCAGCAGAACGTATCCGAGCAGACGGCCCAGAAGATCGACCGTGAGATCCGCCGCCTGGTGGAAGCCGGGTTGTCCGAGGCGCGCCAGATTCTCGGCACGCATCGGGCGGACCTGGAGAAACTCGCCAAGGGGCTGCTCGAGTACGAGACGCTTTCCGGCGACGAGATCAAGGGCCTGCTCGCCGGCCGGCCGCCGATCCGCGAGAATCCGGACGACTCGTCCTCCTCGAAGGCTTCCGCGGTACCCTCGACCAAGGGCAAGCCGAAAGGCGCCAGCGAGCCCGAAGGCGGCCTGGAGCCGCAGCCTCAGGCCTGACCGACGGCACATCGCTTCAAGGGAAAACGCCCGCCTGACGCGGGCGTTTTCTTTTGGGCCCATGCGGCGCGGGCAGGCCCGCGTTCAGTCGCGGCCCGCGATCCGGTATGATGGCGCCTCAACCATAAGGGAGACGGGCATGCGCGCGCTTCATGCAGTTCTTGCCGCGGCTATTGCCGGCGCCTCGCTCGCGGCAGTTTCCGCGGATGCCGCGGCCGGTCCCAAAATCTGCTCATCGCGCCTTCTGACGGCGGCGGCGATGGCCGGCAAGGTCAACCTTCCCTGCCAGATCAGGAACGAGAAGGTGGTCGTGATCACGAACAATACCGGCCACCCGATCGATGCTTCACGCACGCCGTTCTCGTACGAGGCGATCGGCAAGTACGATCAGAAGCACTGGTGCCAGACCTTCACCGGCGGCACGCTGGCGCCGGGCAGCGAGACCCAGATCGGCGCCCAGCCCTTTTCCTCCTGCACCGCCTGGTACAAGCCGCCCTTGCTCATGCAGCAGTAGGACGGCTGGTTCGGCGAAGATGGGTTAACTGCCAGCGATTCCCGCCGATTGCGGATCATTTTCCGTAACCAGGCGACCCGCGTCGCCATGATCTCCTTAACCATTGTGGCAGGGCGGGCATCCTGCATGGGCCGGTGCGGGATTCCGTGCCAATCGTGGCGGATGGCGGCTTTCCGTTGTTTCGGTCGTTTCTATACAGGCAACCGGGCGACGGTCACACGGACCGCTGGATTTCCCCAAACATCTTCAAAGGTTAACAAACATGGATAACCAACGTAGTTAACATGCTCTTAGGAAATACAGTGGATATTTCCTTTCCAGGCCCGCGCCGAACAGCGTTGTTGATCGCTGTGGGAGCATTGGAAAGGAAAATTGAACATGGGCATCTTCAGGAAATGGGCTTTGTTGGGAGCCTTTGCTTTGCTACTCCCCAACGCCGCGGCCATGGCCGCCGACATGCCGGAGCCCCCGATGATACCGGGTCCCGCCGCAGCGCCGGTGGAATTTGGCAGCGCCTGGTACCTTCGCGGCGACGTTGGCTACAAGATCTGGTCGACGCCCTCGGTGACCTTCTTCAGCAGCGTCGACCCCGCCGACGTGCGTGCTTACGACAACGTCAGCCTGGCCAACACCTGGGTGGCCGGTCTGGGTTTCGGCTACCAGTTCAATCAGCGGTTCCGGGCGGACATAACCGCTGACTACGAAGGTGCGGCCGCGTTCGGGGCGACGGTGCTCTGCCCCGGCGGCCTCTGCGGCTCCACGGTGGAAGCGGCTCACGTCAGTGCCTGGACTCTGCTCGCCAACGCCTACATCGATTTCCCGCTGATGGGCGAAGGGCCCGGCAACATCACGCCCTATATCGGCGCCGGCATCGGCGTCGCCGACGTTATGTGGGATGGCTATACCAGCACCTGCGCTGGCGCTTGCGGTCCTCCCTCGGTCAGCGACTACGGCTCGACCAGCCAGTGGCGCCTTGCCTGGGCCCTCATGGCCGGCGCGAGCTTCCACCTGACCAACAAGCTGCTGCTCGACGCCAACTACCGCTTCCTCGACATCGCCAACGGTCTGGCGGTCGCCAATGTCGGCACCCCCTCCTTCGGCCACTCGAGCTACAAGGACCTCTTCGCCCACGAATTCCGGATCGGCATTCGTTACCTGATCAACTAGGGCTGACGTTCCTTTCCACCCGGCCCACGGCGGGCCTGGCAGACTTCAGAACGCGGCGGAGGCAACTCCGCCGCGTTTGTTCTGTTCTGGCGTCGAGGTCAGGCAGCCGTCAGCTTGGCCAGAACCTCGTCCGAGACCTCGAAGTTCGAATAGACGGCCTGGACGTCGTCGTGGTCCTCGAGGACGCCGACGAGCTTCATCAGGTTCTCCGCCTTCTCCTGGTCGAGCGCCGCCGTCGTCCGCGGCTGCCAGACGGCCTTGACCGTCTCGGCCTCGCCGAGTTTGCCTTCGAGGTTCCTGGCCACCTCGCCGAAATCCGCGAAGCTCGCCGTGACCACGTGCCCTTCGGCATCGCTGCGCACATCGTCGGCGCCGGCATCGATCGCCGCCTCGAGCACGGCATCGGGCGTACCCGCCTCGGGCTTGTAGGCGATCTGCCCGACCCGATCGAACATGAAGGCGACCGAATTGGTTTCGCCGAGCGCCCCGCCGTATTTGGAAAAGGCCGAGCGCACGTCGGCGGCGGTTCGGTTGCGGTTGTCGGTCAGCGCCTCGACGATCACCGCGACGCCACCGGGCCCATAGCCCTCGTAGCGCACGGTCTCGAAATTCTCCCCGTCGCTGCCCATCGCCTTCTTGATGGCGCGCTCGATATTGTCCTTCGGCATGTTTTCCGCGCGCGCGTTGAGGATGGCGAGGCGGAGCCGCGAGTTCATCGCCGGGTCGGGCACGCCGAGCTTGGCGGCAACGGTGATTTCCCGGGCGAGCTTGGAGAAGGCCTTGGAGCGGCGCGCATCGGCGGCGCCCTTCCGGTGCATGATGTTCTTGAACTGCGAATGACCGGCCACGAAAACCTCGGCGAGCACGTGAAAAAGCAGGACGTTCCGAATGCGCCGGCCTTATAAATCCGGGCCGCCGGGAAAGGAAGGGTGCCGGGTTTTCAAAAGCTCCCCGATCCAGTCCCGCACCGGCCGGGCAACCTCCGGGATAAGCGATCCGGCTCCAAGCCAATGGCCGCATCGTGGAACGACCATGAGGTCGGCGCGATAGGACTTCGCCAGGCGCCGCATGGTTCTGAGCGGAATGATGCGGTCCTCGCCGGCGGCGACGCAGAGCACCGGGCAACGCACGTCGCGGGCACGGACGCGAATGAGACCGAGCGCCATGGCGCGGAAGGCCCTGCCGGATTCGGGCACGACATCGCGGAGCGCCTCGTCCTGCTCGGCGCGCGCCAGGTGATGCACGACGAGCAGGCGAAGCGTGTCGTCGTCGATCCTGAAGGGCTGGCCGGAAAGCACCGGCCAGACATAGGGCAAGGCCCGGAAGATCATCGGCCAGTTGGGCGGCAGGAGCCATTGCGTCGCCGAGGCGAGGAGCACGAGCCCGGCGCATTCGGCGGTCGCCGCCAGGCGCTGCGCGACCAGCCCGCCCATGGAATATCCGATCACCACCGGCGGCCGGTCGAGGGTCGCATGAACCGCCCTGACCGCCGACACGTAGTCGTCGAAGGTGGCCGTAACCAGAACCGCCGGATCGCTCGGCGCGTGGCCCGGCAGCGGCGGCACGAGACAGGTGTATCCCGCCGCCCGGAAATAGTTGGCCCAGGCCTCGAAATGCGCCGGCTGGGCGCAACTGCCGTGGATGAACAGGAGCGGTGGACGCATCGGCCCCGTCAGGCCCAGAAGGGCGGGACGGATTCGGCGAGCACGCCGCCGAGGCTGAGCGGGGCGACGGCCCGCGCCAGCCCGGTCTGGTCGTCGACCTCGACCGCGACTCCGGACAGGGTCCCCGGCCCATCGGCCGGCGAGAAGCGCTCGCCGGGCAGCTTGGTCAGGAACCGGCGGAGCGGCTCGTCCTTGTCCATGCCGATGACCGAATCGTAGTCGCCGCACATGCCGACGTCGGTCTGGTAGGCGGTGCCGCCGGCGAGCACGCGGCAGTCCGCGGTCGGCACATGGGTGTGGGTGCCGACCACAAGCGTCGCCCGGCCGTCGAGGTGATGGGCGGCCGCCTGCTTTTCGCTCGAGGCTTCGGCGTGGAAATCGACGATCACCGCGTCGGCCTGCTCGCCGAGCGGACAGGCGGCGAGTTCGCGGTCGATCGCGGCGAAGGGATCGTCGAGCTGGTCCATGAACACCCGGCCCATCACATTGACCACAAGGACGCGGCCGCCGTTACGCGCGGTGAACAGCCCGGCCCCGCGTCCGGGTGCGCCCGGCGGGTAGTTCACCGGCCTGAGAAACCGCTCCTGCCGCGCCGCGAACACCATCGCCTCGCGCTGGTCGAAGGCGTGATTGCTGGTGGTCACCACGTCGGCACCCGCGTCCAGAAGTCCACGGAAGATCTCTTCGGTAATGCCGAAGCCGCCCGCCGCGTTCTCGCCGTTGACCACGACGAAGTCGAGGCTGTGTGCTGCGATCAGGCCGGGCAGGCGCTCGGCGACGACCTTCCGCCCTGCCCGTCCGACGACGTCCCCGAGAAAGAGCATGCGCATCAGGCGTTGCCTCGAAAATCGATCACTTCGCTCTCCGTCACGATCCAGTCGAGGCGCACATCGTGCGCCTGTCGCGGTATCAGGGATACCTCCTGCACCGAAAAGGCGACACCGATAAGCAGCGGCCGATGCTCCATCGCCGCGATGGCGCGATCATAGAAGCCGCGGCCGTGACCGAGCCGGGTGCCCAGCCGGTCGAAGGCAACGACCGGGAGGATGATCAGGTCCGGCTGCACGATCGGCGCGGCCTCGGTCGGCGCAAGCGTGCCGAAGTCCCCGATTGTCATCTTCTCGTCCGCGCCGTAACGCCGGAACAGCATGGTCGTCGGGCCGGTCACCGCCGGCAAGGCGATCACGGCGTGCGCCGTGTGCGCCCGATCGAGGATCGGACGGGGATCGACTTCGCTGCGGATCGGGAGGTACCCGGCGACGGCGCGCGGTCGCAACACCGCCAGAAGGGCACTGCACCGCGCCGCGATCGCCAGCGAACCGCGCTCGCGCTCGTCCCCGGACAAGGCGTCGCGACGCGCCATAGCGTCGCGACGCAAAGCCGGCTTGTCTTTCATTTCGGCGCGCACTTGCATCATGCAGACGGCAGTCGAGGGGAGACAGAGCGAGGCCGCGACGGCCGATGGAGGTTTCGATCCCGGAGACCTACAACGTAGGTGGGCGCCGTATACGCAGGCCCACGGGCCCGCACAGGGACAGCTCCCTTTAGGATCGATAAGGCCCCGGGGATGCGTGTCTCCTGTCGCACCGCGCAGCCTCGCCGAAGCAACATATAGGCTTCACAAGAGAGTCGCGCCAGAAGGCGCGTCGCCATCGATGGAACCGGCACGCGTTTCTCCCTCCCGCGGCCCCTGCCGGTCCGGGTGATGGGTGTCTCGGTTCATGCCCCTCGGAAGCCCGAAGGGGGTGGCGGGCGCCTTGAAAACGCCAGTCCGGGTAGTCCGAGTGGGGCGCTCTCCTGGCGCCCGCCGTAGCGCTATTCGAGCCTCCCGCTTTCGCTCTCCGGAACGACAGGCATTGGCGCCCATCGCCCTTAAGGTGGGCAGAACCCACAGCCGGTCGTAGTGCCGGCGGGCTACTTCGCGGGCGCCAGCCGGGACCGGGGGTGCGAACCCCTTCGGCCGGGTTTCATCCCAACCGAGCCCCAAAAGGGCAGCCGCGGACGCCACACCCGCTCCACGCACAAGACGCCTCATGAGCGCGCCCCTTTGCCGAGCGGGATGGCGGCAGTCTATGGGAGGTTCGGAAAGGGGGAATATCGGGCCGGGATATGCACGCTCATTTTCGCACACGCCGTCATCCCCCGGCTTGACCGGGGGATCGCTCGTCGCGGCCAAATCGTTTGAGGATGAGCGCGGCCCGCCTGGATCCCCCGATCAAGTCGGGGGAGGGGGATGACGTTTGGTGGGGCGGCACGGCCCCCTCCTGAGGTCATGCCAAGACAAGCCGAAGGCTTGATCTTGGCACCCAAGCGCCGTCCCGGATTACGCTCCGCTCCATCCGGGCTACGCCGGCAGGTGCATCGTGCGTGGTTCGAGGCTCGCCGCTCTCGCGGCGAGCACCTCACCATGGCGGAGTGGGTGTATGGCGGAACGAAACCAGGAGGTGGGCTGCGAGGGTGGGAGTGTGCGAGCGTGGTGGGAAGCGTGACCGTGCAACGGGAGAGGGCGAGACGGTTGATAGGCCGCCGGCTGGCTTGACGCGTTGCCCTACCTCGCCATGGTGAGGTGCCCGCGAAGCGGGCCTCGAACCACGCACCCGAGCCATGCGTGATCCGGACGATGCGCCCCGTCTCCGCTCGTTCCCGCGCACGCGGGAACCCAGTTCTTCATAAGGCGAGGCCGAGGTCCTTCAAGAGCTGGATCCCCGCTTGCGCGGGGATGATCGGAGATGGTTGGCATGTGCCAATATTCCGGCGTGCGAAACCATGCCTCGCGGCTTGCTCACCCCCGCCATGGTGAGGTGCCCGCGAAGCGGGGCTCGAACCACGCGCTATCGTCCCGCCTGGAAGAGGCGCGTATCGTAAGGCGGGCGCCGGACGGAGACGATGCGCGCGCGGGCCGCGTCGGGATGGGAGGGATTGAGGAGCACGTTGGTCGCGTCGGGAAGGATAACCGAGGGAACCCGCAAGAGGGCCGTGCGGCCCTCGCGCAGCCACCCCGAACCCTCGCTGCGGGTCACGGCGAGATTTGTGTGCCACCTGGCGTCGGTGCGCGCCAGCGCTTCGCGGTCGATTTCGGTGATCGCCACGTCCTCGGGGAATTCGACGGTCAGCAGCTGGTAGGTCTCGGGAAGATCCTCCAGGTCGATCTCGAGATGGACGAGGTTCTCGACCAGCGCGAGGGCAGGGTGATCGGCCAGGTAGACGATCGGCGCACCGCGCTCGTGCCACCGGCCCGAAACCAGCCGGCCGCCCTCGCCGGAGAGGTCGGCATGATCGGAGATGCGCCAGAGACGCATCGGCGCGTCAGGCGAGGATGCCGTGCTCGATGCGGCGAAGCATGTCCTCGACGACGCGCGCGCCGGCTTCGCTGCCGAGGAAGGCGAGCGGGGTTTCCCCGTTCAGCTGGCGCTTGGATTTGCGCAGCCACCGGTTGGCCCTGGCAGGATCGCCGAACGCCCCGGCGGCAAGCTCCGCGATCCGCTCGAGCCGGAGCGCCTTGTCGGTTTCCTCGATCGACAGCGGTTCGCTGCGGGCCTGCCGGCGCGCGAGAGTCCGCTTGGGCACGACGTAGGAGTGTATCTCCTCCTGCGAATAGCCGCGCTCGACAAGTGACCTCAAGGACTTCGGCGTGGCGCGGACCGCCGGGACGGTTCTTGCATAGTCGGCCGAGAGATGGTCGAGGAGAACCACCGACGAGCCGTGGGCGGCGGCGCCGTCACCATTCGCCGCCGGTGCCGCCGGATATCCTTTGCTGCGAAGGCGTTTCTGGGTCATTTTTGCCACCTGCCACAACTATCGGACAATATGGCACTTCGCGCGGGAATATCAACGCTGCCGTTCACACCCGCGTCACAACACCCCTAGAGAATCCGTTCTGCTTCGGCTAAGTCTAGGAACGGGAAAGGAAATGCGGGTGTTTTCGTGAATATCGCGGTTACGCCGGGGTCCAATCCGGCGCTCGTTCTCAATGCCGATTACCGGCCGCTCAGCTACTACCCCCTGTCGCTGTGGTCGTGGCAGGACGCCATCAAGGCGGTCTTCCTCGAGCGCGTGAACATCGTCTCCGAATACGAGGTGGCGGTGCGCTCACCCTCGTTCACGATGAAGCTGCCCTCGGTCGTCTCGCTGAAGAGCTACGTCAAGCCGGCGCGCAGCCCCGCCTTCACCCGCTTCAACGTCTTCCTGCGCGACCGCTTCAAGT
Organism: Hyphomicrobiales bacterium; assembly: GCA_038323025.1. Taxonomy (GTDB): domain Bacteria; phylum Pseudomonadota; class Alphaproteobacteria; order Rhizobiales; family Kaistiaceae; genus JAFKKF01. The sequence goes on along the minus strand of JBBQGL010000082.1, from coordinate 1,110 downwards.
GCCAGTATTGCGGCACCGGCGACGACCTGACCTTCGATCACCTGATCCCGCGCTCCAAGGGCGGCATGACCACCTGGGACAACGTGATCACGGCGTGCTCGCCGTGCAACCTCAGGAAGGGCGGCCAGAGCCCCGAGGACGCGCGCATGTGGCCGGGGCACCTGCCGTACCAGCCGACGGTCGCGAACCTCCACAACAACGGGCGCCTGTTCCCGCCCAACTACCTGCACCAGAGCTGGCTCGACTACCTCTACTGGGACACCGAGCTGGAGCCGTAGGCGCGGATCGCGCGCCCCGCGCCGGCGCTTGCTCAGTCCACCGGCTGGCCGCTCAGCACCAGGCAGACGTTCTGCCCGCCGAACCCGAACGAATTGGACAGGACGTTCCCGACCGGGGCGGCACGCGCGACGTTGGGCACCACGTCGAGCGGCAGGTCGGGATCGGGGATGCGGTAGTTGATCGTCGGCGGCAGGACGCCGCGGCGGATGGCGAGCAGCGAGAAGACCGCCTCGACGGCGCCGGCGGCCGACATGGTGTGGCCGATCATCGACTTGTTGGACGAGACCGGCGGGCAGGCGGTCCAGGACCCGAATACCTTCGACAGCGCCAGCCCCTCGATGCGGTCGTTCTCGGCCGTGCCGGTGCCGTGAGCATTGACGTAGCCGATCTCGTCCAGCGCCAGTCCGGAATCGGCGATGGCGGCGCGGATCGCGGCGACCACCGCGCCGGCGTCGGGACTGGAGCGGGTGAGATGGAAGCGGTCGGCGCTCTCGCCGAGGCCGGCGACGTAGCCGACCGGCTCGGCGCCGCGGGCCCTTGCGGACGCGCTGCTTTCCAGGACCAGCGCGGCGGCGCCTTCACCGATGACGAATCCGTCGCGGTCGAGTGAGAACGGCCGGGCGGCGGCTTCCGCGGCATCGTTGCTCATGGAGAGTGCCGCGAGCAGCGCGAAGCGGACGATCGTGTCGGGGACGATCGAGGCGTCGGCGGCGACGACGAAGGCCATCTCCGTCTCGCCGCGCCGGATGGCTTCCGCCGCAAGCTGGATCACTGTCGCGCCGGTAGCGCAGGCGGTGTTGACGACGGTGGGCGCTCCCGGAAAATCGAAGG
>JBBQGL010000081.1:0-17634 GCA_038323025.1 Hyphomicrobiales bacterium | reverse complement strand
ACCCGCTACATCGAGGCGATCCGCGCCCACTCCGGCGTGATCGGTGACCTCGACGATTTCCTGCGCGAGTTCGGGCTGTCGACGCCGGAGGGGCTGGCGCTGATGGTGCTGGCGGAGGCGCTTCTCCGCGTCCCCAACAACGCCACCCAGGATCGCCTGATCGAGGACAAGCTCGCCGGCGGCGACTGGAGCGAGCACTCCGCCGAGGCCGAGACCTGGCTCGTCCTTGCCTCGACCTGGGCGCTTGGGCTGTCGAGCCGGATCGTGCGGCCGGGCGAGGCGCCCGACGGGATCATCGCCGGTCTGGTGAAGCGGCTCGGCCGCCCGGCCGTGCGCACGGCGACGCGCCGAGCGATGCGCGTGCTCGGCCACCATTTCGTCCTCGGCGAAACGATCGCGGACGGCTTGAAGCGGGCGCGGGCGAGCGAGGCGCGCGGTTTCCGTCACTCCTACGACATGCTCGGCGAGGGGGCGCGGACCCGGGCCGATGCCGATGCGCACTTTGCGGCTTACGCCGTGGCCATTGCCGCCATCGGCAGGGCCGCCGGCGACAAGCCGCTGCCCGACCGGCCAGGCATTTCGGTCAAGCTCTCCGCGCTCCATCCGCGCTACGAGGCGGTCAATCGCGAACGCGTGCTGCGCGAACTGGCGCCGTCGCTTCTCGAACTCGCCCGCGCCGCCAAGGCCCACGATCTCAACTTCACGGTCGATGCCGAGGAAGCCGACCGGCTCGAACTGTCCCTGGAAGTGGTTGGCATGGTGCTCGCCGATCCGTCGCTGGCGGGCTGCGACGGTTTCGGCCTCGCCGTGCAGGCCTACGGCAAGCGCGCGACGGAAGTGGTCGCATGGAGCGAGGCGCTGGCGTCCGCATTGTCGCGCCGCATGATGGTGCGCCTCGTGAAGGGCGCGTACTGGGACACCGAGGTGAAGCGCGCGCAGGAGCGCGGCCTCGCCGACTATCCCGTCTTCTCCCGGAAGGCGGCGACCGACCAGAGCTATCTCGCGGTCGCCCGCCGCCTGCTCGCCGCGCGTCGCCGCCTCTATCCCCAGTTCGCCACCCACAACGCGTTGACCGTGGCGACGATCATCGAGACGGCGGGCAAGGGCGGCGGCTTCGAGTTCCAGCGCCTGCACGGCATGGGCGAGCCACTCTACGAGGCGGTCCGCACCGATGGCGTCGCGTGCCGGGTTTACGCCCCGATCGGCGGGCACCGCGATCTCCTCGCCTACCTCGTCCGCCGGCTGCTGGAGAATGGCGCCAACTCGTCCTTCGTCGCAATCGCCGGCGACCGCACCGTCCCGATCGAACGGCTACTCGCGCGTCCGGCAGCACTCCTCGATGGCGGCGCACACGCCCGCCACAGCCGCATCCCGTTGCCGCCCGAGCTCTACGGCGCGAGCCGCCGCAACTCGCGCGGCATGGAGTTCGGATATCGCCGGGACCTCGGCACTCTGCTCGCCGGCATCAAGGCCGCCGGCGAAGCGCCGGTTGCCGCGACGCCGCTCCTTGCCGTTCCGCTTGCCGGGGCACCGTCGCGCCCGGTTGTCAGCCCGGTCGACGGAACCACCGTCGTCGGCACCGTCACCGACACGCCGGTCGCGGCAGTCGACGCGATCATAACGGCGGCCTCCGAGGGCTTCCGGCACTGGTCCCGCCGCGCCCCCGACGCACGCGCCGCCGCATTGGAAAAGCTCGCCGATCTGCTCGAAGGCGAGCGCGAGGCCTTCGTCTCCCTGCTCGCCCGGGAGGGCGGAAAGACCCTCGTCGATGGCGTTGCCGAGGTGCGTGAGGCGGTCGACTATTGCCGTTACTACGCAGGGGAGGCGCGGCGCCTCTTTGCCGACGAGACGATGCCCGGGCCGACCGGCGAGCGCGACCTGCTCCGGCGCCGCGGGCGCGGCGTGTTCGTGTGCATCTCGCCGTGGAACTTTCCGCTCGCGATCTTCCTTGGACAGGTGACCGCCGCGCTTGCCGCAGGCAACGCCGTTGTTGCCAAGCCCGCCGAACAGACACCGCTCGTTGCCTTCCGCGCCTTCGAATTGCTTCGCCGCGCCGGCATACCCGCGGAAGCGGCGCAGCTTGCGACCGGTGACGGCAAGGTCGGTGCCGCCCTGGTGGGGCATCCGCTTGTCGCCGGCGTCGCCTTCACCGGGTCGACCGAGACGGCCTGGGCAATCAACCAGACACTTGCCGCCAGGCGCGGACCGATCGTGCCGCTGATCGCCGAGACCGGCGGCATCAATGCCATGATCGTCGATGCGACCGCGCTTCCCGAGCAGGTCACCGACGACGTCGTTTCATCGGCCTTCCGTTCGACCGGTCAGCGTTGCTCGGCGCTGCGCCTGCTCTGCCTGCAGGACGAGGTCGCCGACCGGATGCTCGCAATGATCGCCGGCGCCGCAAGCGAGCTGAAGCTGGGCGATCCGTTGCAGCCGGACACCGATCTCGGTCCGGTCATCGACGGCGAGGCAAGGCGAGCGCTCGCCGACCACGTTGCCGCCGTGCGCAGGTCCGCGACGATCCGCTTCGCGGGCACGGTTCCGGGCGGCGCGCTGGCAGGAGGCCATTTCGTCGCGCCGCATATCGTCGAGATCGCCAGCCCGCGTGAACTGACCCGAGAAGTGTTCGGGCCGATCCTGCACGTCGTCCGCTGGCGCGCGGGCGAGCTTGACCAGCTTCTCGATGCGATCGCGTCGACCGGATATGGCCTGACCCTCGGCATTCACAGCCGCATCGACCGCACCGCCGCCCATATCGTTGACCGGCTGGCCGTCGGCAACGTCTATGTGAACCGCAACATCATTGGCGCCGTGGTGGGAACGCAGCCGTTCGGCGGCTCCGGGCTGTCCGGCACCGGGCCGAAGGCCGGCGGCCCGGACTACCTCAGGCGCTTCGCGCTGGAGCAGGTCGTCTCGACCAACACGGCGGCGTCGGGGGGAAATGCCTCGCTCATCGCCATGGGGGATGAGTAGCGTCAATCCTCCGGGAAGAGCAGGGCATCGAGATCGCGGGCGCCATGGACGATGTGGAGGACTTCGATTTGCTCAGGCGTGACTCGGTAGAAGATCAAATAGTCGCGGAACGCATAACGGCGAATGCCTGTAGCCTCATGCCGTCGGACCAGTGGATACGCGTTCGGCATATCTTCAAGGCGGGAGCACCGTTCCCGGAGTTCTCGGATGAATGTGACGGCCCGGAGGGGACTCTCGAGCGCAATCCAGTCGCCAATGCCAGTCAGATCATCCTCCGCGCCCGACGAGATTGCGACTTTCATTTCGCCTGCTTTTCAGCCAGGCCGAGGTACTTGGCTTCCAACCGACTGAGGGCCTCCTCAAGCGGGATCATTCGACCCGCTTCCGCATCGGCCAGGCCTTTGGCGATCGCCTCGTCCAGTGCTTTCAGCTTGCGTTCGCGCTCGCCCTCGGCATCCTCCAGAAGACGCAGGCCGGCGCGAACGACCTCGCTGGCATTGTTGAACCGACCGCGCTCGACCTGCTCCTTGATGAAGGCCTCGAAATGGTCTCCGAGTGCGATGCTTGCCATGGAATCCTCCAGCAATAGATATTAATAGATAACATCTATTGGCCGAATTGGCCAGCCATGTGGAACACCCGATGGACAACAAAGCCTCCCTTGCCCGTGCGATTGCGCAGGGACACGGCACCGAGCCCGCCGACCTGGTCATCAAGAACGTCGGGCTGCTCGACATCGTCTATGGCGGCGTCACCACCACCGATATCGCCATCTCGGGCGACCGCATCGTCGGCACCTACGAGGCCTATTCCGGGCGTCGCGAGATCGATGGCCGCGGCCTCTTCGCGGTGCCCGGCTTTATCGACACGCATCTGCACATCGAATCCTCGCTGGTCACGCCGGCCGAGTTCGATCGCTGCGTGTTGCCCCAGGGCGTCACCACGGCGATCTGCGATCCTCACGAGATCGCCAACGTGCTTGGCGTCGCGGGCATCCGCTATTTCCTCGATTCGGCCGAGCAAACCGTGATGGACCTGCGCGTCCAGCTCTCTCCCTGTGTGCCGGCGACGGCGTTCGAAACCTCGGGGGCGACGCTGAGCGCCGCCGATCTCTTGCCGATGCGGTCGCACTCGAAGGTGATCGGCCTCGCCGAGTTCATGAATTTCCCCGGCGTGCTGGCCGCCGATCCTGACGTGCTCGACAAGCTGATCGCCTTCCAGGACGGGCATATCGACGGCCACGCCCCGCTCGTCCGCGGCTACGACCTGAACGGCTATCTTGCCGCCCGCATCCGCACCGACCACGAGACCACGATCGCCGCGGACGGGCGCGAGAAGCTGAAGAAGGGTCTCGCCGTCCTCATCCGCGAGGGCTCGGTCACCAAGGACCTGCACGCGCTCGCCGAGCTCCTCGACGCCAACTCTTCGAGCTTCATGTGCCTGTGCACCGACGACCGCAATCCGCTCGATATCGCCGAGGAAGGCCATCTCGACTACATGATCCGGACGCTGATCGGCCTCGGCTGTCCGCTGCACCATGTCTATCGCGTGGCGAGCTGGTCGGCGGCCAATGCCTTTGGCCTTCGCGATCGCGGCATGATCGCGCCCGGCAGGCGCGCCGACATCGTCCTCGTCGGGGATCTTGCCGCCTGCTCGGTGAAGAGGGTGATCTCCGCCGGCCGCATCGTCGGCGACGACCTGTTCGCGGCCCGCAAAGCGGTGCCCCCGGTCGGCCTCGACAGCGTGAAACGCAGGCCGGTCGCTGCCGGCGACTTCAGGATCGCCGGCGCTGGCGGCGAGCTCGCGGTCATCGGGGTCGCGCCCGGCCGCGTGGTCACCGACCGCCTGACCAGACACGTTTCGGCGGCGAGCGGAGAGCGCCTCGCGAATCCGAAGGCCGATCTCGCCAAGGTCGCGGTGGTCGAGCGTCACGGCAAGAATGGAAACATCGGCCGGGCCTTCGTCACCGGCTTCGGGCTGCAGCGCGGTGCCATTGCCTCGTCGGTCGGCCACGACAGCCACAACATCTGCGTCGTCGGGGTCGACGACACCGACATGGCGGCGGCGGTCAACCGGCTGATCGAAATGAAGGGCGGCTTCGTGGTCGTCTCGGGCGGCGAGGTTCGCGCCGAACTCGCCTTGCCGCTAGCCGGCCTGATTAGTCTGGAGCCCTTTGAGAGAGTGCATGCGAAGCTGCTCACGCTCCGCGCTGCGGCGCGCGAGCTCGGCTGCACGCTGCCGGAACCGTTCCTCCAGGTGGCCTTCCTGCCACTTCCGGTTATCCCGCATCTCAAGATCACGGATCTCGGCCTCTTCGACGTAGACCGGTTCGCTCTCGTCGAACAATGAGACCGGGGCCGGCCCTTCCGGCCTTGCCAATCCCGGAGCGGTGACGGCCTTCGGCTGGCTGAGGAAGAGGTAGGCCGTAAACCCGGCGAAGCCGATGGCGATGGCCACGGGCAGGGCCTCGGGCCCGAACTGGTCGATGAAGAAGCCGACCGGGGTTGCGCCCACGATGGAGCCGGCGGAATAGGCCATCCCGAAGCCGGTGGAGACGACGGCAAGGCGCTGGCCGCGAAAGTCGTGGCCGATCAGGATCACGCCGAGGGCATAGAGGCCGGAAATGCCTCCGCCGGCGAGGAAGAGAAGTGGGTGGATGAGCACCAGGCTCCCGCCGGTCAACGGGAGCAGGGCCATGGTTGCCGTGGCGGCAATCGCGGCCAGCCGGAGGGTGGTGGTCCGCCCGTAGCGGTCCGACATCCAGCCGAGCACGAGCACAAGCACCGCCTCGCCGAGAGCGAAGACCGCGACAAGGCCGGCCGCCCCCGCATCGTTCAGCCCCTTGGCGAGGCCATAGAGCGGCAGCAGGCTCTGCATGGCCGTCTCGCCGATACCGGCGAGAAACGCTGCCACGATGATCGGGCCGGCGAGCGTGAAGGCCGTCGCGAAGCCGCCGCTGACCGGCTCATCCTCGTGCGCCGCCTCAGAGCCGGTTCCGGGAGCAATGGCGAGCGCGACCACGATGCCGAGGGCGAGCGGGATCATCGCCACGACCAGGGGGAGGGCGCCCGTCGCACCGGTGAAGCCGAGCACCACCGGTCCGACGAACTGGCACGCCGCGTAGAGCGTTCCCGAGCCGCCGACGATGCGGCCGCGCTGGCGGTCGTCGACGACGCCGTTCAGCCAGATCTCGGTCGTCGTCCACAGCGCCGAGAAGCACGTGCCCATCGCGAAGCGCGACAGGAACCAGACCACCGTGTTGTCGGCCAGGAGAATCGCGCCGAACGAGAGCAGAGCGCCGGCAAAGAGCAGTGCGACCAGGAGGTTGATGCCGAGGCGCCGGATCAGCCCGGGCAGGAACGGCCCGAGGAACAGGATGCCGGCGCCGGCGAGAGAGGCGTTCAGTCCGATCAGCCAGCTCGCCAGTTCGCGTTTCTCAAGCGCCAGCGAGAAGAACGGATAGCTGAAGCCGTAGAGGAGGGCCTCCGCGCCGATGAGAATGAGGACGCCCGCGACCCGCCACGATCTCATGGGTGCCTAGAACTCGTAGAGTGCGGCCTCGGCGTCGGCGAGGATCGCGACCCCGCCCGATTGCCCATCCCGGCTCGGTACCGCTTCTTCTCCGTCAAAAAGGTTAGCCAACCATTTCGTCGTCAGCCGTGTCGCGTAGCTGATCGGCATTTCGTGGGCGTAGGGGCACTTCTTCAATTCGGCGAAGACCGGGTCGTTGTGCGGGGCGATCCACCGGCGGCGGTCTTCCGAAAGGTGGACGCCGCGGGCCGGATCCGCGACCTTGCCGTAGCTCTGGATGGTGTTGATCGACATGTTCTGCCAGACGGCAACGCACTTCCGGAAGAGCTGCTCGACCTTGGCGCGGTCGCGGATCGCGTGCGGGGCCTTGCCGTAGCTGCGCATCGCCTGGTCGCGGACGAGCAGGGCGAAGGCGAACGCATCGGAGGTCATGTTGACCGCCGTAAAGGGAGCGCTGAGCGCCGGGTCGTAAAGCGGATCGGTGGGATCCGCCGCGTGACGGCAGAATGCGACCGAGAAGAATTCGTAGGTGGTCTCTTCGCCCGTGACCGGGCAGAGGAGGTCGATCGGAACCGACAGCGTGTCGCCGGCGATCAGTGTTTGCGGATTCTTGGTCAGCTGCGCGTCATGCATCAGGGCGCCGAGAAGCCGCAGTTCGTCCTCCGCCCGTGGGTAGCAGGCTTCGTCGTGATCGAGGATGGCGAGAAAACCGGTCTTCCGGTACTCAGCGACTTCGTGGCGGAACTGGTCGAGGGCTTCCGCGTATTCCGCGCCGGTCCGGAAATGCATGACGTGGTACCGGCCGAGCTTGAACTCGCGCTTGCCCGCGGAGCAGTGCAGACCGTGGCTCAGCCAATCGTCGAAAACCGTTGGCGAAGGGCGATGGAACGGACAACGGTCCCCGCGCTTCTCCGCCGACACTGCCAATGCAATGTCCGCGTTCATCTTCAGCCTCCTCGTACACGATACTTAACGAGAACTTAACCGCCGCGCCGACCACTAAGCGTTAGGCTTAACGGAGTGTCAACCATTCCGGGCAGCGACGGGTGGGATGAAGGCGGATTAAGAAGGAAGAAACACTCGCAAGATCATGGCGTTAACCATGTAAGCGGATAGGTCGGTCGAACCAACGGGGGAAAGGTGGCGTACCGCGCGGTGACGGGCCTGAAGGTCGCTTGCGTCGATCGGAGGCTAACCACCCAAGATTGCGCAAGGCCTCACAGTCTTCGCGTCGACCGGATGAGTGTACCCCACCCTACTGATTTGATAAGTCTGCATAATTCTCCGGTTTGTCTGACAGGTTTCAGCAACCCCGGCACGAACACTGTTTATCCGTCGTTTCCGCCCGCTTCGATCAAATGATCGTTAAGCCGATCGCAAGGCATTTCTGCGATTCAGAGTAGAGATTTCTCATACCGGGGCGCGGCTCGGATGGCCTATCGGATCGCAGGACGCATCACCCTCAATCTCGTCGCCGAGATTATCCTGACCCTGGTCACGGTTTCGCTGGCGATCTTGTGGATGGCGAGCAAGCAGAACGAGCAGGCCGAAGAGGCCACCAAGACGATGGTGCTCGGCGGCATCAGCGCCATGGAAGATCACGTCAAGCAGTTCGCCAACGACTATTCGTGGTGGGAAGCCGGCTACGATGCCTATGTCAAAGGCGATCGCGCATGGGTCGATGAGAACTTCGGCTCCGGCGTAACCGACACCCAGATCTCCGACGCCATCGTCATCATCTCGACCGCCGGCAAGATCGACTATCACTGGGAAGTCGCGGGCATTCCCACCCCGCCCGCACAGAGCTTCACCCCGCACGTGATCGCGAACATCCAGGCGATGATGAAGGGCGTGCCGCTCGCCAACGACAATGCCGGCTCAGGCTACTTCCAGGATGGCGACAACATCATCCTTATGGCGGTGAACCGTATCACGCCGGTGTCGAAGGCCGCGACTACCGACCCGGCAACGCTGCCCCTCCTTGTCCAGGCGGTTTACCTGAACAAGACCCGCCTCATGGAACTGGGCAAGCAGTTCCTCGTCGATGACGTCCATCTCGAGGTCGGCAAGCCGAGCGCTGCGGTGGTCAGTGGCGACTACCCGCTGGTCAAGGACCTGGACGGCAACGTCATCGGCGCGATTGTCTGGTCGCCGCCGAATCCGGGTTCCACCGTCCTCGGTCGCGTCGCCGCGCCGGTCGCCGGCGCGCTCGTCCTTTTCTGCGCCATCGCCGTCGTTGCCGCTTTCCGCACGCGGAAGCTCGCGGTCGCCCTTACCGACAGCGAGAAGGAAGCGGTGCACGCCGCCCGCACCGACTCGATGACCGGCCTCCGGAATCGTACCGGCTTCACCGAATGGATCGAAGGCCCGGTCGCCCAGGCGGCCTGCGCCTCCGGCCAGTTCGCCGTCATCTACATCGACATCAACGGCTTCAAGGCGGTGAACGATTCCATCGGTCATCATGGCGGCGACATTCTCGTCAAGCTGCTCGCCGACCGCCTGTCGTCCGTGCTCCTGCCCGAAGCCACACTCGCGCGCATTGGCGGCGACGAATTCGCCATCGTCATGACCGGCAAGGCATCGCGCGACGCGGCGCCCGGGGCCGCCTCGGCGGTGGTGCATTCGCTCGACCAGCCGTTCACCGTCGAAGGCTTCGAGTTCCACGTCACCGCGTCCGTCGGCTATGCCGTCGCAGGCGGAATGGGCGTGACCACCAGTGAGATCGTCCGCCGCGCCGATATCGCCATGTATCATGCCAAGGGCAGCGCCGAGCGTGAGGCGCTCGCCTACCACGGCACCATGGAGACCGGCGCGCTCGAGAAGAAGCAGATCGAAGCCGCGCTCCGGAAGGCGATCGAGCAGGGCGATCTCAAGGTGTTCTACCAGCCGGTGGTCACTGCGGGCGATCTGAAGATCGTCGGCCTCGAGGCTCTGGTTCGCTGGACCTCCCCGGAGTTCGGCGCAGTTTCGCCGGCGCTGTTCATCCCGGTTGCCGAGGAGACCGGGCTGATCCACGACATCGGCCGCTTCGTCGTCGACCGCGCCTGCCAGGACCTGCTCAAATGGCCAGGCCTGAAGATGGCGGTGAATATCTCGCCGATGCAGTTGCGCGAGCCCAACTTCGCCAACGACATCCTCGCCATTGTCGAGCGCTACGACCTCAGCCCGCGCCAGTTCGAACTGGAATTGACCGAGGGCATCCTGGTCAAGAACCCGACCATCGCCAAGCGCCGCCTGGCCGCACTCAAGGACCTTGGCTTCTCGCTGTCCCTCGACGATTTCGGCACCGGCTTCTCCTCGATCGGCTATCTCCGCCAGTTCCCGTTCGATGTGCTGAAGGTCGACCGCTCGTTCGTGCGCGACATCGGCATCAACGCCACCGCCAACGCGCTCATCCAGTCGCTGGTTTCCCTCGGCGATGCCATGGACCTGTCGGTCATCGCCGAAGGCATCGAGAACGAGGACCAGTTGCGGCTGCTCCGCCTGGTCCAGTGCGAATACCTGCAGGGTTTCTACCTGAGCAAGCCGGTGGCGGCCGACGAGATCACGGCGCTTCTTGCCGCCGGCGGCGCCTCGCGCCAGATCAAGGTCGCCCCGGCGGCGCCCGGCCGGGAGCGGCTCGCGGTGGTCGGCGCAATGGCCTGAGGGCGAGGCGGACAGCGGGTTCTGGACTTTCCGGGGCCGCCGGTCCATCTGAGGCGCCATGAGCGCCTACCACCACCGGATTGCCATCGCGCCGATGATGGACTGGACCGACCGGCACTGCCGGGTCTTCCATCGCCTGCTGACGCAAAAGGCCCTTCTCCATACCGAGATGATCGTGGCGGATGCCATTCTCCATGGCGACCGCGACCGTCTCCTCGGCTATTCGCCTGAAGAGCATCCGCTGGCCATCCAGCTCGGCGGCTCCGAGCCGCAAAAGCTCGCACGCGCGGCGGCGATCGCCGTTGACTACGGCTACGACGAGATCAACCTCAATGTCGGCTGCCCGTCGGACCGCGTCCGGTCTGGCAGTTTCGGCGCCTGCCTGATGCGCACCCCGGCGCTGGTCGGCGCGTGCGTGGCGGCGGTGAAGGCCGAGGTGAGGGTGCCGGTTACGGTCAAATGCCGGCTCGGCGTCGACGAACAGGACATCGAGGCCGCGCTCGACGAGCTTGCCGATGCGGTTATTGCCGCCGGCGCCGACGCGCTCTGGGTCCATGCCCGCAAGGCGTGGCTTTCGGGCCTTAGCCCAAAAGAGAACCGCGACGTGCCGCCGCTCGACTATGGGCGGGTCCATCGCCTCAAGCAGCGCCTGCCGGCAGCCTTCGTCGGCATCAATGGCGGCATCCGCACGCTGGACGAGGCCGCGAGCCAGTTCGATGCCGTCGACGGCGTGATGCTGGGCCGGCTGGCCTACGAGGACCCGGCGGTGCTGGCCGCGGTCGATCGGCGCTTCTACGGAGTTCACTCGCCGGCTGCCGGTCTGCGCGACGTGGTCGAAGGCATGGTCGCCTATGCCGAGGGCGCGGTGCGCCGGGGGACACGCCTCACGCACATCACCCGGCACATGCTCGGGCTTTTTCATGGCCACGCGGGAGCGCGGCGCTGGCGCCGCATGCTCTCCGTGGACGCTGCGGCGCCGGGGGCCGGGCCGGAAATCCTGCGCGATGCCCTTGCGGAGGTCGCCGGCCCGACGGAGTATATTGCTCCGGTCTTCGCGGCACTTGCCGAGAATGCTGCCGCGGCCTGAACCCCCGACGCCGAAGACAACTCCATGACCATCCGCGGCTTCAAGTTCGACGGCTTCCTGATCGCGCTCGTTGCCGTCGTCGCGGCGGGTATTCTGTGGCCGGCGCCCGGGGCAACCGGCGGGTACCTGCACATCGAATGGATCACCACCTACGGCGTGGCCGTGGTGTTCTTTCTCTACGGGCTGACCCTGGCGCCCGAGAAATTGCGCAAGGGCTTCTCGCACTGGCGCCTGCATATCGCGGTGCAGCTCGGCACGTTCGTGCTCTTTCCGGTCGTGGTCCTCGCCTTCCACGCGGCGTTCCTGCCGGTATTCCCGCCGGAGGTGTGGACCGGCTTCTTCTTCATCGCCGCGATCCCGTCCACCGTGTCCTCCTCGGTGGCGATGACCTCGCTCGCCGGCGGCAACGTCCCGGTGGCGATCTTCAATGCGACGCTGTCGAGCCTGATCGGCGTCTTCGTCACGCCGCTCTACATGGCCTGGTTTGCCTCGGCGACCGGCTACGGGTTCGCGCTCGGCACCGTCATTCTCAAGGTCGCCCTGCTCATCCTGCTGCCGATCGTCATTGGCCAGATCGCGCATCGCTGGCTCGCCGCCTGGGCGGCGCGCAATACGAGCTGGCTGCGGCTGGTGGATCGCTTCATCATCCTCTGCATCGTCTACGGGTCGTTCTGCGATTCGATGATCGCCGGCATCTGGAGCAGCCATGACGTATCGCTGGTGATCGACATGATCGTCGGCGTCATCGTTCTGTTCGCGATCATCTACGGGTTGATGATGATCCCGTGCCGGCTCCTCGGCTTCGATCGTCCGGACACCATCGCCTGCCTCTTCTGCGCCTCCAAGAAGTCGCTGGCGACCGGCGTACCGGTGGCAAAGCTGATGTTCGGTTCCTCGCCCGCGCTGGGGCTGATCATCGCGCCGCTGATGCTCTACCACTTCTGCCAACTGGTCATCGTCAGCGTGATCGCCAACTGGCATGCAACGGCGGTGCGTGCGGCGGCAGCCGCGGCGAGAGGCTGAGCGCTACGGCGTCAGGACCAGCCGGTCGCCGGCAACCGCGTAGCCGGCGAGCGTGTCGAGGAACGTCATCCCGAGGAGGCTGAGGTCGAGGGCGCCCGGGGGCGCGACCAGGGCGCGCACGTTCTGGCGCTCGATCGGCCCGATGGCAATCCGGCGAAGGGTTGTGCCGGCCGCGGTGGTCGGGCCATTGGCCGTGTGGATCGGGACGTCGTAGCGGAGCGCTTCGGTGTCGATGCCGAGCATGGCCGCGACCTCGTTGGTGAGCGTGACGAAGCTTGCGCCGGTATCGACCAGGAATTCCACCGGCTTGTCATTGACCGACCCGAGCACGCCGAAATGACCGTCGGATGAGCGGACGACCGCCACGCTGTCCGGGTTGGTTTCGCCGGAAAGACGCCCGCTGATCGGCACTCCCGGCGCGATCGCGCCGAGGACGCGCCCGGCGATGCCGGCGAGCTGGTCGCGTGTGGCATAGAGTCCCACCAGCACCACGAGGATCAGCGACCACGTCATGATCCCGCGGACCACTTCGCCCACCCGCATGCCCCGTCCGAAGAGGCCGGCGGATACCAGCACGAGGATGCCGATGAGCATGACCAGGCGCGGCACGTCGCCGGTGCTGAGGCCAAAGGTCGCCGGGACATTGTTGCGGATGACGAAGAAGAGCACGGCGACCGCGGCGCCGCCGAGAACGATGCGGCCGAACCGCCGGTTGCGCCGGGGCGGGGCGGAAGCGGCGGCCCGGGGAGGGGGAGTGTCCGGGGGCGGTGGGGTACCCGGTGGCGGCGGGGCATCGGGCGGCGGCAATGGATCGGTCATCGTGCCGCTCCCGCGGGCACGACGGCCCGGATTGGCTCGACCTTGGCAAGCCGCGCCGGCAAGGCCGCCATCGTGGCCCGACGCTCGGCGTCGGTGAAGCTCAGCCAGCCAGCGATTTCGGCCAGCGTCCTGCCGCACCCGGCACAGAGCCCGCTTGCGCGGTCGATAACGCAGAGCTTGATGCAGGGCGTGATAACTGCAGCCATCCGTTCAATTGAGCGCCACGACGCCAATGAGGAACGCGGTTGCGGCGATTTGTTGGCAGGCGCCGAGGGTATCGCCGGTGCGGCCCCCGATAGCCTGCGCCGTGATGCGGGTGAAGGCGTAGGCCGCGGCCGCCGCGAGTAGGGCGCCGATGATCGCCGCCGTGAAGCCGACCGTGGGGATCACCGTCGCCAGCGCTATGGCGCCGGCTATCCCGAATGCGATCAACGTCGACGGCTGGTCGGGCGGCCCGGTCTCGGCCGACAGGCCGCCCATGCGCGCCGCCGGCAGGGTATGCCAGAGCCCGACCATGGCCGCCCGCGATACGGCTTCCGCCGCCACCAGCACCCAGGCGGCGCGGAAAGCGCCTCCGACCGTCAGGCCCGAGAGCGCCGCGACGCGAAGAAGGATCGAGAATACCAGGGCCGAGGCGCCATAGGTGCCGATGCGGCTGTCGTCCATGATTTCGAGGCGCTGTTCAGCGGTGCGGCCGCCGCCGAAGCCATCGGCGGTATCGGCGAGGCCGTCTTCGTGCAGCCCGCCCGTCAGCAGCATCGCCACGAGGAGCGCGAGGCCGGTGGCGATCAGCGGCGGCTCGCCGAGCGCCGAGGCGACCACGATCACGGCCCCCCCGATGGCGCCGATCAACGCCCCGACGATCGGGAAGACGCGCGCCGAACGGGTGAAGTCCGGCCGGACGCCGGAATTGGCCCCGAGCAGGGGTCCGGGGATCCGGGTGAGAAAGACAATCGAAGCCCTCAGGTCCGCGAGCAGGGCGGTCAGTTCCGTCTGGAAAGGATCGTCAGCCATGCGCGGCGCCCCTTGCTTTCCCGGTCGATTGGACGAGTTTATAGAACCTTCGCGCCGACGGGCCAAAAAACGCGGCCCACCCCTCCCGACAAGCCCGGAACACCATGGCACAGCAACCGACCGGTCTGCCTTTCGACGACATCCGCGCCCTCATCCAGAAGATGCCTTCGGCCGATCTGGCCGCGGTGGCGGTCGTGCGGAAGCGCGACGCGGTGCTGACCAAGCCGCCAGGTTCGCTCGGCCGGCTCGAAGCCATCGCCGAGTGGCTGTCGGCCTGGCAGGGACGCGCGCCGCCGGCGATCAATCGCCCGCTGGTCGCGATCTTCGCCGGCAACCATGGCGTGGTCGCGCATGGCGTCTCCGCCTATCCCGCCGCCGTGACGCAGCAGATGGTGGCCAACTTCGCCGCGGGCGGCGCCGCCATCAACCAGATCTGCCTCGCCTATGACCTCGGCCTCAAGGTGTTCGATCTGGCGCTCGACCACCCGACCGGCGACATCACGACCGAAGCCGCCATGAGCGAGTCGGCCTGCGCCGCGACGATGGCCTTCGGCATGGAGGCGATCGCCGGTGGCATCGATCTGCTGTGCATCGGCGAAATGGGCATCGGCAATACGACGGTCGCCGCAGCCATTTTCTGCGCCCTGTTCGGCGGCAACGCCGCGGATTGGGTCGGCCCCGGCACCGGCGTGGACGGCGCCGGCATGGAGCGCAAGCGAAGCGCGGTGGAGGCGGCCATCGCCTGTCATCGCGGCCACCTCGACGATCCGCTGGAAGTGCTGCGCCGGCTCGGCGGCCGCGAGATCGCCGCCATGGCCGGCGCCATCCTCGCCGCCCGCATGGACCACGTCCCGGTGATCGTCGACGGCTTTGTCGCCACCGCCGCAGCGGCGGTGTTGTTTGCCCTCGATCCAGCGGCGCTCGATCATTGCCTTTTCGGCCACGTTTCGGCAGAGCCCGCCCACAAGCGGGCGCTGGCCCGGATGGGCAAGGCGCCGCTCCTCGACCTCGGCATGCGCCTCGGCGAGGGCACCGGAGCCGCGCTCGCCGCCGGCATCGTCAAGGCGGCCGCCCGCCTCCACTCGGGCATGGCGTCTTTCGAACAGGCGGGCGTGTCGGGGAAGGAGGGCTAGTCGGCGAGTCCGGTCATGTAGGCGATCGCCTCGTTGAGCTCGGAAAGGGTCGCATCCTCGAGATGGCCGACCGGCTCTCCCACTTTCGTCCGCCTGAATGGATGGATCTTGTCGACCATGATTTGCGACGTCGCGCGGATTCCGTTGGCGAGTGTCGGCACGACGGTTATGCGGACCAAAGGTGCCGCAAGAATTTCTGTCGTGAGGGGGCACAGGAGGACCGTCGGCAGGGCGCTGACAAATCGGTCGGACTGGATAACGACGGCAGGACGCGGTTTTCCGAAGTCGCCTGGCAACGCAACGATGACGATGTCGCCCCGCCTGATCACGGGGCTATGAGTCAAAAGGCGGCCACAGGAGATCGCTCTGGACGGCGTCCAGCCAGCCCATAACCTCGCTCTCCCCTTCGGAGGTTGCAATCAGGGCCGACTGTCGCAGCGCCTCGGCAATGAACTCGGGTGTGCGGGTGTCGCGGAGCCTGAGGCGAATCTCGCGGACCCCGGCTGCCCGCTTCCGTTGCCGATAGGCCTTCATGCGTTCTGCCGATGATCGCGCCATCGCGCCAGCATAGCGTAACGCGTTACGATCTTCCAGTACTATCCCGAGCGCAGCCAGTCGCCCCGGCGCTTCTCTTCCTCGATGGGCGGCAGCGCTTCCATGACGCGGGATAGCGGGAAGGTGGCGATCGCTTCCGTCCCCTCGCGGAGCTTCGAGCGAAGCTCGAATGTCCCGTCGTGCATGCGCATCAAAGCCTGCACGATGGGCAGGCCGAGGCCGGCGCCCTGCTCGGCGCTCTTGATGGCGATCGAGCCCTGCCCGAAGGGCGACAGCACGATCGGGATTTCCTCCGGCGGAATGCCGGGGCCGTTGTCGCGGATCGAGACGAACTGCCCGCCGGCTACGGTCGGCCCGACCCGGATGACGATCTCGCCATCGGTGGGCGTGAACTTGATCGCGTTGGTGATGAGGTTAAGCACGATCTGGCGCACGGCCCGGTCGTCCGCCCACAGGCGCGGCATTCCCGCCTGGTAGTGCTCGACCACCTTGATGCCCTTGTTGCGGGCGCGCAATTGGGTGAGGTGACGGCATTCGTCCACGATGCTGACGAGGTTGATCGGCTCCTCATAGAGCTCATGGCGCCCCGCCTCGATGCGCGACAGGTCGAGTATCTCGTTGATCAGGTCGAGGAGATGCTGCCCGCTGTTGTGGATGTCGGCGATGTATTCGCGATAGGTCGGATTCTCCATCGGCCCGAGCACCTCCTTCTGGATGACTTCGGAGAAGCCGAGGATCGCGTTCAGCGGCGTGCGCAACTCATGGCTCATGGTGGCGAGGAAGCGCGACTTGGCGAGGTTGGCCTCCTCGGCGCGTCGCCGCGACTCGTCAGAGATCGACTTTGCCGTGCCAAGTTCGGCGATGAGCAGGTCCTTTTCGGCGCGGTATTCCAGCATGGTCAGGGTCGACTGGTAGAGCCGCGAGCCGAGGATGAGGAAGAAGACCTCGGCCCCGAGCGCCATGATCGACAGGGCGATGTAGAGGAACGCGCCGTGGCCGATGTAGAGGGCGGTGAGCGTCAGGGCCACCGGCACCGTGCCGGCAACCGCCGCCGCCGGCACCGTCGCGGCGAGCGTGGTCGTCACCGATATGACGATCAGCATCGTCGCGAACTGGAATATCTCGATGCCTTCGGCGGCGGGAGCATAGACGGGGGCGAGAAGCAGCATCGCCGACCAGGCGAGGCCGCCGGCAGCCTCGACGAGGATGAACCGGCGGATCCACTGTCGGGTGACTATCTCGCTTGCCGGCCGAGCGGAGAAGCCGCGGCAAAGGACGAGAGCAGCGGTGTGGACCGCGAGAACCGCCGCCGCCCAGGCCAGCACCGCCACCGCCGGAATCCACGAGGAACTGGTGGCCGCCACGATCGCGACGAGGAGAGGCAGCGCGTAGGCGGCACTGATGCGGTGGCGGGCGTAAGTGAGCAGCAGTTCGTAGTCGAAGGCCGGCCTTGTCCCCGAGGTTGACGTCAGCCGCTCGCGTTCCGATCGCACGGCCCGGGCGACCGCGCGCCGGCGCTCGGCACGCTCGCGGTTGCTGGCGTTCTTGTCGTTGTCGGCGAGGTCTGTCCCAGCCACCATCGGGTGCCGCGTCCAGCCGGCCGCGATGCGGCGAATTCCGCCGCGGCAGGGCGGGGAAAAGGAGTAAAGCAGCCGACTTAATTAGGCGCTAAAGGCGAGCCTCAACGTCAATCAAAACGGGCATTCCCGAAGGTCCTAGTGGATCGAATCTAACACTTGGCGCCCGCGGTTGACGGCGGCGATGATTTTGTCCGGGTCGGCGGTCCAGATGAAGGGCTTTGGGTCATGGTTCGCCTCGTCGAGATAGCGGTTGATGGCGGCCTGGAGGTCGACG
>JBBQGL010000080.1:0-17644 GCA_038323025.1 Hyphomicrobiales bacterium | reverse complement strand
CAGCCCCTCGTAGGCCTGCCGGTCCTTCTGGAAGCCGGCGTCGTCGAGCCCGTAGATCTGCTGCAGCATGACCTCGGTCGGCAGCCGCCGGGTGACGAACATGAGGTCGACCATGTTCTTGCGAAATTCCGGCTTGAGGGCGTCGTTGGCCGAGAGCACGCCGAAGGTGATGGCGTTGGTCTGGGCGAAGCGGAACTGGAACAGCGCCCGGTCGATCGCCGCCAGCCGCTCGCCGGTCGCCGCGATCTGCTGGTCGATGCCTGCGATGTCGCGCTTGATGCCCTCGTTGACGAACACCGCCTCGCCCGCGCCCAGCACCGTCAGCACCGCGCCGGCGAGGGCGTTGTAGGCGTGCGGGTTCCAGAACTCGCGCCGCGCGAGCACGCCAAGCATCCCCAACCGCGAATCCCTTGCCGTCATTCAGGCGTCTCCCTTTCGGCCGCCGGCCACGCTACCATCGCGCGCGCCCGCCATGCGAGGTGCGCCAACCACGAAGGAACACGACAAAATGCCCCGCCGCCTGATTTCCTCCGGATCACCCTTCGAGAAGACGATGGGCTTCAGCCGTGCCGTCGCCGACGGCCCGTGGTGCTTCGTCGCCGGCACCGTCGGCCGCGACGCCAAGGGAGAATATCCCGACGACGTCGCGGCGCAGGCGCGGAATGCGCTCGCCAACATCGGCGCCGCCCTCGCAGAAGCCGGCTTTGCCTTCAAGGACGTGGTGCGCGCCCGTTACTACGTGACCGAGCAGGGCTACGCCGCGCTGATCACCCCGGTGCTCGGCGAAACCTTCGGCGACATCCGCCCCGCCGCGACCATGGTCATCTTGCAGCTCATCGACCCGCGCATGAAGGTCGAGATCGAGGTGACCGCTTACAAGCCGTAGGGCCTACGCGGCGGCTCAAGAACAGCGCAGGGGCAGCCTCTGGCTAATCGGGGTAGCCATGCTCCCGGACGACGCGGCTGAGTGCCTGGTCGATCTCGGCCTGCGCCGCCGCCAGCCGCCACTGCACGCTGCTCATGAACGCGCCCATCACCTCCGGCAGGACCTTCAGCGCCTTTTCACCGACCGGCGTCCGATAGAACGCTGCGAGCTGATGCAATTCGTCCACCGTGAAGAAGCGGGCATAAACGGGTGGCGCCTCCTTCATGACGTCGGTGAGCGTCGCCAGCTGGATGCGGTCGAACTCCTTCCGCATCTCGGCAATGGTCGCATCGTCGATCCTGCGGCTCTTTGCCTGGCTCTGGATGCGAGGCCAGACCGCGTTGGTCATCTGGGTGACCAGCTGATTCAGGAAATCCCCCGACATCACGCCAACCAGTTCGTTGGCCGCCGCCAGCCCGGCGGGATCAACCGGCTGCTCGGCCCTGGCAAACGACACGAACGGACCGCTGGCGACGCCGAGTGCAGCTAACGCCGCGATGATGCGCAGTAATTTCATGGAGCCTCCGGGATTGCCGCCCGCACTGGCGGCGGCTGTTCTCCGATAGAAGTGGGCAAGCCAGCGCCGCTTGCCAATCCGGCGGCCGGCCGATAGCAATCCCGCCGGTTTCCCGCAACCAGCCAGGCCACCCCATGACCACGCACCATCTCTTGCTCCTCCCCGGCGACGGCATCGGGCCGGAAGTCATGGGCGAGGTGAAGCGCGTCATCGCCTGGATGAACGAGTGGGGCAGCGACCGCTTCGAATACGAGGAGGACCTGGTCGGCGGCGCCGCCTACGACGCGCACGGCAAGGCCGTCTCCGATGCCACCATGAAGAAGGCGCTCGCCGCCGACGCCGTGCTCTTCGGCGCCGTCGGCGGGCCGAAATGGGACAAGGTGCCCTACGACGTGCGGCCCGAAGCCGGGCTCTTGCGGCTGCGCAAGGACCTGCAGCTCTTCGCCAACCTCCGTCCCGCGATCGTCTATCCGGCGCTCGCCGACGCC
Source organism: Hyphomicrobiales bacterium (assembly GCA_038323025.1). GTDB lineage: Bacteria > Pseudomonadota > Alphaproteobacteria > Rhizobiales > Kaistiaceae > JAFKKF01. The sequence continues at coordinate 15,714 of JBBQGL010000080.1, read as the reverse complement.
TCGTCGCTGAAGCGCGAGCTGGTCGAGAACCTCGACATCCTCATCGTCCGCGAGCTCACCGGCGGCGTCTATTTCGGCGAGCCGAAGGAAATCATCGACCTCGGCAACGGCCAGAAGCGCGGCATCGACACGCAGGTCTACGACACCTTCGAGATCGAGCGCATCGCCCGCGTTGCCTTCGACCTCGCCCGCACGCGGCGCGGCAAGGTCACCTCCATGGAGAAGCGGAACGTCATGAAGTCGGGCGTCCTGTGGCACGAGGTAGTGACCGAGGTGCACCGGCGCGAATACCCGCAGCTGACGCTCGAGCACATGCTCGCCGACGCCGGCGGCATGCAGCTGGTGCGCGCGCCCAAGCAGTTCGACGTCATCGTCACCGATAACCTCTTCGGCGACATGCTCTCCGACGTCGCGGCGATGCTCACCGGCTCGCTTGGCATGTTGCCCTCGGCCTCGCTCGGCGCGCCCGACGCGAAGACCGGCAAGCGCAAGGCGCTCTACGAGCCGGTGCACGGCTCGGCGCCGGACATCGCCGGCAAGGGCATCGCCAACCCCATCGCCATGCTGGCGAGCTTCGCCATGGCGCTCCGTTATTCCTTCGGCATGGGCGGCCGCGCCGACATGCTGGAAAAGGCGATCTCCACCGTTCTCGACCGGGGCCTGCGCACCGCCGACATCTTCACCGAGGGCAAGACCCGGGTGGGTACGCGCGAGATGGGCGACGCGATCCTCGCCGCGCTCGAGCGCGCGCCGGGCTAGGCCCTCGCCGGCGGCCATGGCTTCGTCGCTCACCGCCATCGGCTTCGACGCCGACGACACGCTCTGGCAGAACGAGCACTTCTACAAGCTGACCGAGGCGCGCTTTGCCGCGCTCCTCGCCGGTCATGCCGGCCACGCGGTGGTCTCGGAAACGCTGCTCGCCGCCGAGAAGCGCAACCTCGCGTTCTACGGCTACGGCATCAAGGGCTTCACCCTGTCGATGATCGAGACGGCGATCGAGATCACCGCGGGGCGGGTTCCGGCGAGCGTGATCGGCGAGATCCTCGCCGCCGGCCGCGACATGCTCCGCCACCCGGTCGAGACGCTCCCCCATGTGCGCGAGACGCTTGCCGCGCTCGCCGGCGACTACCGCATCGTCCTCATCACCAAGGGCGACCTCTTCGACCAGGAGCGGAAGCTCGCCGAATCCGGGCTCGGCGAGCTGTTCGACGCGGTTGAGATCGTCAGCGACAAGACCGCCGACACCTACCGGCGCATCTTCGGGCGCTTCGACGGGCCGGCGCGGAGCCTGATGGTAGGCAATTCGCTCCGCTCCGACGTGCTGCCGGCCATCGCCGCCGGGAGCTGGGGCGTCTATGTGCCCCATGCGCTCAACTGGGAACTGGAAGCGGCCGAGCTGCCGGAGAACGAGCCACGCTTCCGCCAGATCGGGCACCTCGGCGACCTGATCCCGCTGTTGCGCCAGATCCAATGAACCATGCGGGCTGGACCGCGTGGCGCGATCGTCTAGGGTGACGCCCATGACCCGCATCTTTGAAAATCGCAATTTCGCCCGCCGACTGAACATCTACATCGTCGTCCTCGCCGTGGTGATGGCGAACGGCTTCTGGGAGCTGTGGCGCGCGCTCAGCGCGCCGGCACTCAATCCCACCGACCTCGCCTTCGCCGTCGCCTTCATCGGCGGCGGCATCTACGGCATCTACCAGACGTTTCGCGACGGGCGCGACCTGGTCGGGGCCTTCGACGTGGATTTTGCCGCCAACCTCGCGGCGGTGACCCTGTGGCGGCCCTTCCGGCTCCTGAAGCTCGAGGGTCCGCTCGACCGGGTCGGCGGCTGGCGCTTCTGGGTGAAGGCGGCGCAGGCCGGCCAGCGCTCCTATCTCCTCCACGTCGATTTTCCCGGCTACCCGCGGAAGCTCCAGTTCGAACTGCGCAAGGGCGCCGAGATACCGGATGGCCTGCGGAAGGTGGCGCCCGAGGCGATAACCGATTTCGAGGACGCCACCGGCGCGACCAAGGCGGCCGAGCCGCCGGCGAACTGAGCCGGACCGGCGCCCGGCTAGCCGATCACGAAGTCGAAGAGCAGCTTCAGGTTCAGCACGACGATCAGGCCGGCCACCGCCCAGGCGAGCATCCCCAGCGGCCGCGAGACGACGAAGTTGCCCATCTTGCGGCGGTCGGTGACGAAGCGCACCAGCGGGATGACGGCGAAGGGAAGCTGCATCGACAGGACGACCTGGCTGAGCACCAAGAGCTTCGCCGTGCCGCTGTCGCCGTAAATCGCGGCAACTATGATCACCGGCACGATGGCGATACCGCGGGTGGCGAGACGCCGCGCCCATTGCGGCAGGCGCAGGCGGAGAAATCCCTCCATGACGATCTGGCCGGCGAGCGTCGCCGTGACCGTCGAGTTGACGCCCGAGGCGAGGAGGGCAACCGCGAAGAGCGTCGACGCGATGCCGAGCCCGAGGAGCGGCGAGAGCAGCTTGAACGCCTGGCCGATCTCCTCGACATCGGCGTGGCCGCTCTCGTGGAAGGTCGCCGCCGCCACCACCAGGATCGCCGCGTTGACGAAAAGCGCCAGCATCAGCGCGACGGTGCTGTCGACGGTCGCCCATTTGATCGCCGCCCGGCGGCCGCCCTCGGTGCGCTCGTAGGCGCGCGTCTGCACGATCGAGGAGTGCAGGTAGAGGTTATGCGGCATGACCGTGGCGCCGATGATGCCGATGGCGATGTAGAGCATCTCCGGATTGGTCACGATCTGCGGCGACGGCAGGAAGCCGCCGAGCAGCGCCGCGACCGGCGGAGCCGCCGCCACGATCTGGATGGCGAAGCAGATCGCGATGACGACCAGGAGCGTCACCACGAAGGCTTCGAGGAAGCGGAAACCGCGGTTCATGAGGAGAAGCAGGAGCAGCGCATCGAGCCCCGCGATCAGCGCGCCGGCGACCAGCGGGATGTTGAACAGGAGCTGGAGCGCGATCGCGGTTCCGATCACCTCGGCCAGGTCGCAGGCGACGATCGCCGCCTCGCAAACGGCATAGAGCGCGAGATTGACCGGACGCGGGAAGCTGTCGCGGCAGGCCTGGGCCAGATCGCGCCCGGTGGCGATGCCGAGGCGCGCGGCAAGCGCCTGCAGGAGGATCGCCATCAGGTTGGAGAGGAGGATGACCGAGAGGAGCGCGTAGCCGAACTTCGATCCGCCGGCGAGGTCGGTCGCCCAGTTGCCCGGATCCATGTAGCCGACGGAGATCAGGTAGCCCGGACCGGCAAAGGCGAGCATGGCGCGGAACCAGCCGGCCGCCTTGGGGATGGCGACGGTGGCGTTGGCCTCCGCAAGGCTCGGCCGGTCGCCAACCCGCATCCCTCGCCACCCGCCCGCCGGGATTTGAGGCAACTCGGCGGGGGCACCGGGTCCGGCACCATTGGCGAGATCGCGCAAGGACAGGGACTTTCAATTGCGAATGATTATCAATTACAGCAATACCAGTGCCTGTCAACGGCACGAACGAGCCATCGGGCTGCAACCGCCGGACTAGCCGGCGACAGGGTTAGGGTATCGTTTCGGTGTGAGTGTCCCCGATCCGCTTCACCGTTGACTTCATGGGGCTTTCGCTTAAAGAGTGGCGGGCTTTCGATCGGGAGTTTTCATGGTTTCGCGCCGCCCTCAGGTCGCGATCATAGCCGGCCCGGCTTCCGCCGGCGGCGCCGATTCTATGCCGAAAGCGGTCACGAAAAAACTCGCCTGAAGCTGCGCCCGTCGCTCCTGCCGCCTGTCTTTCCCCGGCAAGAGCGCGGGAAGGATGCCGGTCTGCTACGCGGTCGGGCGGTCAACAGGGCTAGGAAACTGGAGTTCGAGATGGGCTACAAGGTCGCGATAGTAGGCGCCACCGGCAATGTCGGGCGCGAGATGCTCTCGGTGCTGTCGGAGCGTGGCTTCCCCGCCGACGAGGTGGTGGCGCTGGCTTCGCGCCGCAGCGCCGGCACCGAGGTCTCGTTCGGCGACTCGACGCTGAAGGTCAAGGCGCTCGACCACTACGACTTCTCCGATACCGACATCTGCCTGATGTCCGCCGGCGGAACCGTGTCCAGGGAATGGTCGCCGAAGATCGGCGCCCGCGGCTGCGTGGTGATCGATAACTCGTCCGCCTGGCGCTACGATTCCGACATCCCGCTGATCGTGCCGGAAGTGAACGCCGACGCCATCACCGGCTTCACCAAGCGCAACATCATCGCCAATCCCAACTGCTCGACGGCGCAGCTGGTCGTGGCGCTGAAGCCGCTGCATGACCGCGCCAGAATCAGGCGCGTCGTCGTCGCCACCTACCAGTCGGTGTCCGGCGCCGGCAAGGACGCCATGGACGAACTCTTCCGGCAGACCCGCGCCGTCTTCGTCTCCGACCCGATGGAAAGCCAGAAGTTCCCGAAGCGCATCGCCTTCAACGTCATCCCGCAGATCGACGTCTTCCAGGACGACGGCTTCACCCGCGAGGAATGGAAGATGGTCGCCGAGACCAAGAAGATCCTCGACCCGAAGATCAAGCTGGTGGCGACCTGCGTGCGCGTGCCGGTGTTCATCGGGCATTCCGAGGCGGTGGCGGTCGAGTTCGAGAGCCCGATCACCGCCGACGAGGCCCGCGACATCCTGCGCGAGGCCCCCGGCTGCCTGGTCGTCGACAAGCGCGAGCCCGGCGGCTACGTCACCCCGGTCGAGGCCGCCGGCGAGGACGCCACCTATATCAGCCGCATCCGCGAGGACCCGACCGTGGAGAACGGCCTGATGCTCTGGGTGGTTGCCGACAACCTCAGGAAGGGCGCCGCCCTCAACGCTGTGCAGATCGCCGAGGTCCTGGTCAACCGCAAGCTGATCCAGCCGAAGCGGAAGGCGGCGTAGGCGCGCACGCCGCGGGCTGGAGCGGCACCAGGGCCTATCTTTGGTTGCGGCGTACCCGCCGGCGGCCCGCCCGTGGTTCGCAGAATCGCGCCAACTATGTCGGAGTCAATTGTCGAACCCGTCGCGCCACCCTAGTGTCAGCGCCTCTGGGGGAGATGGTTAATGCCGGCCAATACGCGCCCGCGACGGAGCGCGCTCTATATACCGGGCTCAAACACGCGCGCCCTCGAGAAGGGGCGGCAGATCGCGAGCGACGTCCTCATTCTCGATCTCGAGGACGCCGTGGCGCCGGAAGCCAAGGATTCGGCGCGCGCCATGGTCGCCGCGGCCGTCGGCGCCCATGCCTATGGCAGCCGCGAGGTGGTCATTCGCGTCAACGGCCTCGACACCCCGTGGATCGCGCGCGATATCGCCGCGGCGGTAGCGGCGAGGCCGGATGCCGTGCTCATCCCCAAGCTGTCGCGCGTCGAGGACCTGCGCCGGGCCCGCGCCGCGCTCACCGCCGCCCAGGCGCCGGCCGGCCTATCGCTCTGGGCCATGATCGAGACGCCGCAGGCGGTGCTGAACGCCGCGGCGATCGCCGCCATGGCCAGCGGCTCGGGGGTGCCCCTCACCTGCCTGGTCGTCGGCGCCAACGACCTCGCCCGCGAGACCGGCGTGCGCATCAAGCCGGGGCGGGCGGCCCTGGTTTCCTGGCTGTCGTCGTGCGTGCTCGCCGCCCGCGCCTACGGCCTCTCGGTGCTCGACGGCACCTATAATCAGCTGACCGACTGGGAGGGCTTTCATGCCGAGTGCGAGCAGGGCCGCGACCTCGGCATGGACGGCAAGACGCTGATTCACCCGCGCCAGGTGCCGATCGCCAACGAGGTCTTCTCGCCGACTGCCGAGGAGATCGCCTGGGCCGAGAAGGTGGTGGTCGCCTTCACTCTTCCGGAGAACGCCAACAGGGCGGTGATCGCGGTGGAAGGCCAGATGGTCGAGCGCCTGCACCTGCTCCTGGCGGCGCGGGTGCTGGAGACCGCTACCGCGATCCTGCCGCCGGAGACGTAAGGCGCTACACCCAGGGACGGGCGAGCGCCGCCTTTTCCTCGTAGCCGGCGATGCGATCCCGCTTTTCGAGCGTGAGGCCGATGCCGTCGAGGCCGTTCAAGAGGCAATGCTTGCGAAACGGATCGATCTCGAAATGCAGCGTGCCGCCATCCGGCCCATGGATTTCCTGGGCCGCCAGGTCGACGGTGATGGTGGCATTGGCGCCGCGCTCGGCGTCGTCCATCAACTTCTCCAGGTCCGCGTGGCTGACGCGGATCGGCAGGATGCCGTTCTGGAAGCAGTTGTTGTAGAAAATATCGGCGAAATCCGTCGAGATGACGCAGCGGATGCCGAAATCGAGGAGCGCCCACGGGGCATGCTCGCGGCTCGAGCCGCAGCCGAAATTGTCGCCGGCGACCAGGATCTGCGCCTTGCGGTAGGCGGGCTTGTTGAGGACGAAAGCCGGGTTCTCGCTGCCGTCGTCGTTGTAGCGCATCTCGGCGAAGAGGCCCTTGCCGAGGCCGGTGCGCGCGATGGTCTTCAGGTAGTCCTTGGGGATGATCATGTCGGTATCGACGTTGATCATCGGCAGCGGCGCGGCGACACCGGTCAAGGTCGTGAACTTGTCCATGGCAGCAATTCCCTGTGGCTGGCGCCTAGATGCGCCGGCCGGGAACCGGGGTCAAGCGTTCGGCGGGCGGCCGCGTCGATCGGCCGGGGAGCATGGCGAGCAGCACGCGGTCGCGCATGACGAAATGGTGGAAGAGCGCCGCCGCGGCATGCGCGCCGGCGACCCAGACGATGAAGCTGCCGAGCGTCGTGTGCAGTTCGGTGATCGTCCGCCCGAAATCGTGCGAGAGCGCCAGCCACGGGCCGATCTGGCCGATGCCCAGAAATGTAACCGGATGCCCTTCGTACCAGGCGCCGACGATGGCGGTCAGCGGCACGGCGACGAGCATGGCGTAAAGAACCCAGTGCACCAGCCGCGAAGCCAGAGACATCCAGGTCGGCATTGGCGGCTCTTCCGGAACGCGGTCGATGAGCCGCCAGACGAGGCGGACCAGCACCACGACGAACACGAGTATCCCGAGGGTCTCATGCCACGCGAGGTCGCTGGCGCGCGTTGCCGAATAGACGCGGCTTTCCGGTCCGCCTTCGCCGAGCAGATAGGCGGCCACCACCAGAACCACGGTCGTCCAGTGAAACGCCTGGGCGACGGCGCCGTAGCGAAGGCGATTGCCGAAAAGCTGCATTTTCGTGACATCTCCGATGGAAGCTCGCCACTGAATATAGGGCGCGCGTATGAACGGGTTGAGATAGGGCAATCCCTTGCCACGATAAAACTGTCGGCGTGCTGACGAGAACCTTTCAGGCGGTCCCACCAGCGCCAACGGAGTTGCACCCGGAACTCCCCTCAGCGCGCCGTCTTTCCTCAGGTTCCGCGTGACCCGCGGCACGCGTCCGGTGATGTGTGGAAGCCGCTTTCAGGGCTTGTCCGCATGCCTCCCCTTCCGCCTTTGCACACCCGGGGTTAGCGGATCAGGTCGAGCTGCAGCTCCTGCACCCGCTGGAAGTCGCCGACGCCGACGCTTACCCGGTGCTTGAATTGGGTGATCCGGCGGATGGCGGCGTCGAAGGAGAAGGCCGCCTGCTCGCCGAGGTTGACGCCGTCGGTGGCGATGAGCGCCGAGTCGGTCCGCGCCGAATCGGCGAGCGCCGTCTGTCCACCGGCGGCGGCATTGAGCACGGCGAGCAGTTCGTTGCCGACATGCCCGGCGGCGATCATCGGGTCGGTGCTGAGCGAATATTGGGCGAAAACCTCGCTGTCCTTACGCCCGAGGATCCGGCTGGCCGCTTGCCTTCCCGGAAAGACATAGGCGGACCCGCCCTGCCAGTCGGGATGGAAGGCAACCGTGCCGTCGCTCCTGAAGGCGAGCGCGTAGGCGCCGCTGGCAAGAAGGAGCGGCCGCGCCACCACCGCGCCCGCACGCGCCGCGTCGAGCTGGTCGAGGACGGCGGCGAGCGAGCGCGCCGTTACCGCATCGATCAGCGCCGGCAGGGCCGCCTCGAGCGCCGTGCGCACCGCCGGCCAGTCCCGCACCTCGCGCACGAACCCGCCCCGGTCGACGACCACGTCGAGGGGCCGCTCGGCAAGTGCGCGCGCCAGCACGTAGTGCAGGGTCGCGGGCGTGCCCGCTTCGGCCACGACGCCGCTGACGGTCAGCGTAGCCGCGAAGCCATCGGCGAATGCCGCGCCGACGGCAAGCGTGAGTTTCGCCGACCAGCGCACGGTTTCCTCATGGCGCGCGCCCAGCGTTGCCGTTTCGCTCTCGCTCACCTGCCAGGCGAGCGTCTCGCCGCTCGCTGCGGCGAAGGGAAAGGCGAGATCGGTCGCATCCGCCGCGGCGGCGACACCCGGTGCAAAGGTGAGCATGAGGGCGGCAAGAATGAGGTTGAGGCGCATCGCAATTCTCATAGCACCGCGTGACCTGCCAATGGACCTCATGGGATGAACCGGCGACAGGGCCTATTCGGCCGCCGCCTCGATGGCTTCCATGTCGTCGTCGGAGAGGCCGAAATGATGGCCGATCTCGTGGATAAGCACGTGGGTGACGACGCCGCCGAGGGTATCGTCGTGCTCGGCCCAGTAGTCGAGGATCGGACGGCGATAGAGCCAGACGCGGTTGGGCATCTGACCGGTGAACGGCACCGCCGCCTGGTGGGCAAGCCCGGTACCCTGAAAGAGGCCGAGGAGATCGAACTCCGATTCGATCCCGAGGTCGTCGAGCGCCTCGCGCTCCGGAAATTCCGCGACGCGGATTTCGACGTCGCCGGTGAGCTTCCGGAACGTGTCGGGCAGCGACGCAAAGCCGGCCACGGCTATCGCCTCGAGGTCGTCGAGCGAGGGCGCCGCGACTACCGTCCAGTCGAGTTTGCCCGGGTCGTCCCGATCCGCCGCCAAGCCCGTCTCCATGGCCGAAAGCCGCGGCAACCTGCCAGAGCCGCCCGCCAATGTCACCCGGGCATCCCGCCCGGTCACGGGCGGTGTTCATCTTCCTGAACCCCGGATGAATTCGGGCCTCAGGTCCGGTTCAGAGCCCCGCCGCTACAACCGCGTCACACGATCGATGAAACGATCGGTACGCAGCGACCCCCGTTTCAACCCTTATGACAAGGATGACCCCGATGTTCACCAGAACCCTCCTCGCCGGCGCGGCCGCCGCCATTGTCACGATCGGCGCTCTCGGCGCCACGACCACCGCGGCCTCGGCTTTCCCGCAGCACCAGAATGGCGGCAACTGGCAGGGTGACGCCCCCGGAAATTGGGACGGCAACGCCCCCGGCAACTGGGACGGCAACGGACCCGGCAACTGGAAGAAGGGCCGCGGCGGCCCCGGCATGCAGTTCGGATTCGGGGGCGACGGCTGGTTCTTCAAGTATGGCCAGATGCATCCGCACCCGAAGCCGCTGGTTGTCGAGAAGGTGTGCTCGCCGACCTACAAGACCATCAAGACCTGGAAGCCCTACCAGGGCTGGGTGTGGCAGACGGTCTACAACGGCCAGACCTGCCAGTACGTCCCGGTGCAGAAGAACTGGCAGCCCCACGACTGGCAGTACCGCGACTAGTCCGGCCCGGCATTCGCGAACGCAGCGGCCCCGCCTTTTGAGGCGGGGCCGTTTTGCGTTCGGCGGGCCGCTATTCCAGCTTTTCGGCGAGGCTGGCGATGAAGGCGGCCACCGCCCGCGGCATCAGCCGCCTGGAGGGATAGACCGCGCGGATCGGCATGTTTGGCAGTTCCGATCCTGCGAAGAGGCGCACCAGCCGGCCCGCCGCAAGGTCCGCCTCCACGGCATCGAACGGGAGGTAGGCGACCCCTGCGCCTTCGACCGCGACGGCGCGCTGCACCTCGTCGTTGTCGAGGTAAAGGCTCCCGTTTATTTCGACCGCGATCGTGGCGCCCGACGGATCCGGCAGGGCCCAGCTGTTCCGCGGAGAGATGTTGAGATTGACCACGCAGCGCGCCTCGGCAAGCTCGGAAGGATGGCGCGGCGTGCCATGCGCCGCGAGATAGGCCGGCGCGGCGCAGCAGACGAACCGGTAGGTGCCGATGCGGCGCGAAACCAGGCTCGACGCCTGCAGCTGGCCTATGCGGATGGCGAGGTCGTAGTCCTCGGCGATGAGATCGACCCGCCTGTCCGACAGAGTCATCTCCACCCGGACCTTGGGATGCGCAGCCGAGAAGGCGGCGAGGATTGCCGGCAGCCGTTTCATGCCGAGGGTCACCGGCCCGCTGAGACGAACCCGCCCGCTCAGTTCCCCCGATTCCGGAAAATCGCGCAGCCCGTCGAGCGCCTCGATCAACGCCTCCGCGCGCGGCAGGAACTGCTCGCCCCGCTCGGTCAGGCGCTGCGTGCGCGTCGTCCGTTCGATGAGCTTGGTTGCGTAGCGATCCTCGAGCGACTGGATGCGCCGCCCGACCATAGCCGGCGAGACATGGAGGTAGCGGGCGGCCGCGGCGAAGCTGCCGCGGCGGACGGAGGCGATGAAGGTGCGGAGTTCGTCGATCTCGGACATTCAATACTTCCACGCAACAGACAAACACCTAAACGTGCAATTCTCTTTTCAATGGCTGGATCGCATCTCTCACTCATCAAGTCCAACACATTGAGGAGATCAAACATGAGCAAGGTCGCAATCATCGGCATCGGCAACATGGGCAAGGGGCTCGCAGGCCGCCTCGCCGGCAAGGTGGAGCTCGTTCTGGGGACGCGCGACCGCGCGGCTGCCGCAACCTTCGCCAACGCGCTGAAGGGCCGCCCCGCCGTGCTCTCGCCGGAAGAAGCCGCCGCCGCCGATGTCGTCGTGCTGGCGCAGCCCTTCCCGGCTGCGCTCGAATTCGTGCGCGCCGCAAAGCTCGCCGGCAAGGTGGTCGTCGACATGACCAATCCGGTGAAGCCGGACTTCTCGGGCCTCTCCATCGGCCACACGACCTCCGCCGCCGAGCAGCTTCAGGAAGCCGCGCCGGCCGCTCACGTGGTCAAGGCGTTCAACACGATCTTCGCCGGCCTGTTCGCCCGCCCGGAGAGCGAGACGGCAGAGATCCCGGTCTTCATCGCCGGCAACGACGAAAAGGCGGTCGCCACCGTCGAGACGCTGGTGAAGCAGGCCGGCTTCGACGCGGAAAAGGCCGGCGGACTGGATGCCGCGCGCCTGATCGAGCCGCTCGGCATGCTCAACATCCGCTTCGCCTACGGCCTCGGCCGCGGCACGAACATCGCTCCGTCGTGGAGCAAGCTCGCCGCCTGATCGCCAGCGTCGCCAAAACAAAACCCCGCGCCGGACGCCCGGCGCGGGGTTTTTATTGCTCCTGATTGCGCGATGCGGCCTAGGCGGAGCCCCAAGTACGGATGTCGACGAACCGGCCGGCGATCGCCGCCGCCGCCGCCATCGCCGGCGACACGAGATGGGTGCGGCCCTTGAAGCCCTGGCGGCCCTCGAAGTTGCGGTTGGAAGTCGAGGCGCAGCGCTCGCCGGGGCTGAGGCGATCGTCGTTCATGGCGAGGCACATCGAGCAGCCCGCCTCGCGCCATTCGAACCCGGCGGCGAGGAAGATCTTGTCGAGGCCTTCCGACTCGGCCTGTTCCTTCACCAGTCCGGAGCCCGGCACCACCATGGCGTTGACGCCGGCATGGACGGTCTTGCCGGCGATGACCTTGGCGGCGGCGCGCAGGTCCTCGATGCGCCCGTTGGTGCACGAGCCGAGGAAGACGCGGTCGATGGTGATGTCCTTGATCTTCGTCCCCGGCGTTAGTCCCATGTAGGCGAGCGAGCGCTCGACCGCCTTGCGCTTGTCGGGATCGGCGATCGACGCCGGGTCGGGCACCGCGCCCTCCACCGTGATCACGTTCTCCGGGCTGGTTCCCCAGGTGACCAGCGGCGGCAGGTTGCTGGCGTCGAGCTTGACCTCGCGGTCGAACACCGCGCCGTCGTCGGAGCGGAGCGTCTGCCAGTAGCGCAGGGCCATTTCCCAGGCGGCGCCCTTTGGCGCCATCGGCCGTCCCTTGATGTACTCGAAGGTCTTGTCGTCCGGCGCGATCAGGCCCGCCCGCGCCCCGCCCTCGATCGACATGTTGCAGACGGTCATGCGGCCTTCCATGGAGAGGCCGCGGATCGCCTCGCCGGCATATTCCATGACGTGGCCGGTGCCGCCGGCGGTGCCGATCTCGCCGATGATCGCGAGGATGATGTCCTTGGCGGTGATCCCCGGCGGCGGCGTGCCGTCGACGGTGACGCGCATGTTCTTCGCCTTGCGCTGGACGAGCGTCTGGGTCGCCAGCACGTGCTCGACCTCGGAGGTGCCGATGCCGTGGGCGAGCGCCCCGAAGGCGCCATGGGTCGAGGTATGGCTGTCGCCGCAGACGATCGTCATGCCGGGCAAGGTGAAGCCCTGCTCCGGCCCGATGATGTGGACGATGCCCTGGCGGTGGTCGAGCTCGTTGAAGTACTGGACGTTGAAGTCCCTGGCGTTCTTCGCCAGGGCCTCGACCTGGATGCGCGACTCGGGATTCTCGATGCCGTGGCGGCGATCGGTGGTCGGCACGTTGTGGTCGACGACGGCGAGGGTCTTCTCCGGCGCATGCACCTTGCGCCCGGCCAGGCGCAGTCCCTCGAAGGCCTGCGGGCTGGTCACTTCATGGACGAGGTGGCGGTCGACATAGAGCAGGCAGGTGCCGTCGGCGCCTTCATCGACCAGGTGGTCGTTCCAGATCTTGTCGTAGAGGGTCTGCGGAGCGGTGGTCATTTCAATTCATCCCGGCGTTCGATCTTTTGAGGATCGCCGACCCGTTTACTTGGAAAGGAAACATCGAGCGGCGGATTCGCCGGCGGCAAGGCCGGCCTCAGTTACGCCGCGTAAGGCCGTCGATCGCCATGTGCCGGGCGAGGAACCGCCAGGGCAGCCGGGCACGGTCGTCGAGTGCGACCAGCGTGCCGCGACGGCGCGTAACTCCCGCCGGATCGAAAAAGCATGACTTCATAGGCAGGTAGATAGCAACAGGCGAAGCGGGAAACAACCGCCTCGCCGCGTCCGGGCCGTCCGCCTACTCGGCGGGCTTCACCGCCACTTCGACCCTGACGTCGCCGCGGGCGATCCGGTCGGCCACGTCCTCCAGCTCGGTCGGCGCGAAGGCGCCGCTGACATTGACCAGGCCACCGAGGATCGGATCGCGCACCACCGGCGCCATCACCACCTTGCCGTCGAGACGCAGTTCGACGACCCGCCCGATATTGGCCGCGGTCAGCTCGCCGAAAGCCTTTGCGGAATCGGGCATCAGCGTGAGGGAGAGAACGGGTTCGCCGGTGGTCTGGTCGCGAAGGACCAGCGCGGTTTTCACCGCCAGCACAAGCGGCTCGGCGGCGAATGCCCCATGGACGAAGACAAGGACGGCAAGCGCCGCCGCGATTTCGCGGAGGCGACGCAAGAGGCGTCAGGCCTTGGCGGCGGCCTCGGCCGGCGCCGGCGCGTCGATCACCGCTTCGATCTCGGCGGTGCGCTGACGGTAATCCTGCTTCTCGGCGATGCGCGCAGACTTGCCGCGGCGGCCACGCAGGTAATAGAGCTTGGCGCGGCGGACCTTGCCACGGCGGACCACTTCGATCGAGTCGATCGCGGGCGAGTAGATCGGGAAGACGCGCTCGACGCCTTCGCCGTACGAAATCTTGCGGACGGTGAAATTCTCGGTAAGGCCGCCGCCGGCGCGGGCGATGCAGACGCCCTCGTAGGCCTGGACGCGGGTGCGCGTGCCTTCCGTCACCTTGACGTTTACCTTGACGGTATCGCCCGGCGCGAAATCGGGAATGGCCTTGCCGCCGGATACGGCGTCAATGTGCTCTTTCTCGATTTCCCTGATGATGTTCATGCTGGTTACTCCTCGCGGGGCGGCGAGCGCCAAGTTGCGCGGTCAAGCCGCCGGTCGTGGAAAGTTGGCGGTTCCATACTCTAATCGAATTGCTTTGTCGATTCCCCAAGCGGACATCGCGGGCATAAGGCGATTGGCGCGGATTCGCCAAGACGGCTAAGGTTCCGGGATGCTCACGGAATCCCGCCGATGACAGTCACCATCCGCATCGACCGGCTGACGCTGCACGCCCGCCACGGCGCCACGGCGGCCGAACGCAGCCTCGGCCAGCACTTCTACCTCGATATCGTCGCGATTGCCGACATCGATCGCGCCGTCGCCTCCGACCGCCTGGAGGACAGCGTCCACTACGGCGACGTGATCAAGGCGGCGACACGGGCCTTCACCGAACGGAATTTCTCGCTGATCGAGGCGGCCGCGGGGGCGGTTGCCGACGACCTGCTCGCCCGCTTTCCCCCACTCCTCGCGGTGACGGTCACCGTGCACAAACCCGCCGCGCCGGTGTCGGCGATCCTCGACGACATCTCGGTGACCGTCGAGCGGAAGCGAAATGGCTGAAGCCTGGCTGTCGCTCGGCGCCAATATCGGCGACCGCAAGGCGGCGATCGACGCCGCCGTCACGCGCCTCGGCGCCCTGCCCGGCACGACGGTCGCCGCGCGCTCCTCGTATTACCGCACCGCGCCTGTCGGCCCGGTGGCGCAGGAATGGTTCGTCAACATTGCCGTGAGCGTTCTGACCGAGCTCGACACCGCGGCCCTGCGGGCCGCATGCCGCGAAATCGAAGCGGCGCTCGGCCGCGACCGCACAAAGGAAGTCGCCTGGGGGCCGCGCATCGTCGACATCGACGTGATCGCCGCCAGCGACCGGCCAAAGGCCAAGCCGCACCGCGAACTGACCCGCGGCTACGTCATCGTGCCGCTCGCCGAGATCGCGCCGGAACTTGAGATCGCCGGACGCACCGCCGCGGAATACCTCGCCGCGGCCGATACGGCGGGGGTCGAGAAACTGGACTGGGTCGTCTGACTCTGCCGGGCGACCCTCGCCAAGACGGGGTAGCCCGGATGGAGCGAAGCGCATCCCGGGTGCGCGTCCGTCGAGGCCCGATCGCTCCCGCGATTCGAGCACCTCAGGCTGGCGGGGTCTGGGATGCGGAACGGCGGCTCGTCTATCCCTCGCGCCGCCTCCACAGATCCGGCCGCCGCTCCCGCGTCAGGCGCTCGGCTTCGGCGCGCCGCCAGGCGGCGATCTTGCCGTGGTCGCCGGACAGCAGGATTTCGGGTATCGCCCGCCCTTCCCACGTCGGTGGCCGCGTGTATTGCGGATATTCGAGGAGGCCGCCGGCAAAGCTCTCGCTCTGCCCCGACAGGTCGTTGCCCATGACGCCGGGGAGCAGGCGCACCACGGCATCGATGAGGACCATGGCGGCGATCTCCCCGCCGGAGAGCACGTAGTCGCCGACCGAGATTTCCGCGAGGCCGCGCGCCGCGATCACCCGCTCGTCGACGCCCTCGAAGCGCCCGGCGACGATGACCGCGCCTTCGCCCCTGGCGAGTTCCTCGACCCGCGCCTGGGTGAGCGGAGTCCCGCGCGGGCTCATCAGCAGGCGCGGACGCCTGTCGTCCCCCGGAGAGGCCGCATCGATCGCCGCCGCGAGCACGTCGGCACGCATGACCATGCCGGGTCCGCCGCCCGCCGGGGTGTCGTCGACGGCCCGATGCCGCCCCAGGCCGTGCTGCCGGATGTCGCGCGCCTCGACGCTCCAGACCTGGCGCTGCAGCGCCTCGCCGGCCAGCGAAAAACCCAGTGGCCCGGGAAACAGGTCCGGGAACAGGGTCAGGACCGTCGCGCGCCACATCAGCCTGCGTCCTCG